>JAFAOS010000244.1 GCA_019247515.1 Chloroflexota bacterium
GCGCTGGCAGCATCGCGCCGTGAATCAGCAGCTGAAGCAGGCGCAGGCGCGCGTTAAGGAGCTGGAAACGGCGCAAGCCGCCACGGCGGCGGCGGCGCCCGAGACGACGGCGCTCACGGGCACGGCATCAGGTGAGACGCCGCCGCCCGCGGCGGGCTGAGGCAAGGGATTTTCCCCAGAGGCGTCACTTTCGAAACGGCGCGCGTTCGATCACGAGCAGTCCTATGGGGCCGCTGGCGTCCTCATCGAGTGGGTCCCTCTGGGGGACAGGGACTCCTCCCGAGTGGGTCCCCTCTGGGGGAACAGCGAGTCCTCTCGACCGGGTCCCCTCTGGGGAAGCTACCTTTTATTCACTTTCTTCATACTGCTGTTTGATCGACGCCAGGATCGTCGGATCGGCCAGCGTCGTGGTGTCGCCCAGCACCTTGCCTTCGGCGATGTCGCGCAGCAAGCGGCGCATGATTTTGGCACTGCGCGTTTTCGGGAGCTCGGCGGTGAAGAAGATCTTGTCGGGCTTGGCGATGGCGCCGATCTTGTCGCCGACGTGGTCGCGCAGCGTCTCGACCATCGTCGCGCCACCCTCGTAGCCGCCGCGCAGGGTGGCAAACGCGGCGATGCCCTGACCCTTGATCTCGTGGCTGATGCCGATCACCGCCGCCTCGGCCACCGCGGGGTGCGACACGAGCGCCGATTCGACTTCCATCGTGCCAATGCGATGCCCAGCCACGTTCAGCACGTCGTCCACGCGACCCAGCAACCAGTAGTAGCCGGCTTCGTCGCGCTTGGCGCCGTCGCCCGCAAAGTAGTTGCCCGGAAACCGGCTCCAGTACTGCGTCCTGTACCGCTCTTCGTCGCCCCAGATCGTGCGCGCCATGGCCGGCCACGGCCGCTGCAGGACCAGGTACCCGCCGCTGCCCAGCGGCACGCTGTTGCCGGATTCGTCGAGCACGTCGGCCTTGACGGCGGGAAACGGGAACGTGGCGGAGCCCGGCTTGAGCACGGTAATGCCCGGCAAGGGCGTGATCAGGATCTGCCCGGTTTCGGTCATCCACCACGTGTCGACGACCGGACAGCGGTCGCCGCCGATCACCTCGCGATACCAGACCCACGCCTCGGGGTTGATGGGCTCACCCACGGTGCCCAGCACGCGCAAGCTGGACAGGTCGTGCTTCGCGGGGAAGTCCTTGCCCCAGCGCATGAACGTGCGGATCGCCGTCGGCGCCGTGTACAGGATGGAGACCGCGTACTTCTCGACGATGTCCCAGAAGCGGTCTTTGTCCGGATAGTCCGGCGAGCCTTCGTACATCAGGCAGGTCGAACCGTTGGCCAGCGGTCCGTAGACAATGTACGAGTGGCCCGTGACCCAGCCAACGTCGGCAGTGCACCAGTAGACGTCTTCTTCCTTGAGGTCGAACACGTATTTGTGGGTGCACGCGGTGCCCACCAGGTAGCCGCCGGTGGTGTGCAGCATGCCTTTCGGCTTGCCGGTCGTGCCTGAGGTGTACAGGATGTACAGCGGGTGTTCGGCGTCGAGTCGCTCGGGCTCGACCTGCTCGGCGCCCGAGTCGGCCAGCGCACGGTGCCACCACACGTCGCGGCCCTCGTTCATGGGCACCTGGCGGGCATCGTCGGTGCGGTTGACCACCAGCACGGTCTTGACGGTGGGACACGACTCCATGGCGCGGTCCATCGTGTCTTTGAGTGGAATCTTGTTGCCGCGCCGCCAGCCGCCGTCAGCCGTGATGGCAAACGTGGCGCCGCAGTCGTTGACGCGATCGGAAATGCTGTCGGCGCTGAAGCCGGCGAAGATGACCGTATGCGGCGCGCCGATGCGCGCGCACGCCAGCATGGCGATCGCCAGTTCCGGGACCATCCCGAGGTAGATCGCCACCCGGTCGCCCTTCTTGACGCCGAGGCGCTTGAGGGCAGCGGCGCAGCGGTTGACCTCGCGGTACAGGTCGCGATACGTGAGCACGCGGCTATCGCCGGGCTCGCCCTCGAAGATAATGGCGGCCTTGTTGCGCCGCCAGCTCTGCAGGTGGCGATCGACGCAGTTGTAGCTGGCATTCACCTCCGCGCCGACGAACCACCTCGCCTTCGGCGGGTTCCAGTCCAGGACGCGATCCCAGGGCTTGAACCAGTCGATGGCTCTGGCCTGTTCGGCCCAGAACGCCTCGGGATCGGCTTCGGCCCGCTCGTAGATGGCGGGGTCACTCCAGTTGGCCTGCGCTTTGAACTCGTCGCTGGGTGGGTAGCGGCGGTCTTCCTGGAGCAGGGCTGAGAGCATCCCGGCTGCGGGCTCGTTGGTGGTTGCCATCGCGATCGTGCACCTCCGCTACTGTTGTCTACTACAGCTAATCATGCCAGTTTTGCCTTATCTCGACCGCGCGCCCGAGCTCGGCAGCGGCGTGTCGCTGGCCGACGACGCCTGGTTGGTGGGCAAGGTCCATCTCGCCGGACCTGCGCGACTGGAATCGAGCGCGGTGGTGCGCGCCGACCAGAACGACGTCGTGATTGGCGCCCACTTTCGCATGGGACGGGGTTCTTCGATTCACGTCGAGCGGCATACGTCGACGCGGGTCGGCGCGCACGTGTGGCTGGGCGACGACGTGGTGGTGCACGCGACGACGCTCGGCGACGGGACGCGCGTCGAAGACGGCGGGCTGGTGTTGAGCACGTCGAAGGTGGGGGCCGGCAGCGTCGTGGCGGCCGACGCGCTGGTCTCGGAGGGCGCGGAGTTTCCAGAAAACAGCTACATCAGCGGGACGCCTGGTCGGCGACTGCGGGAAACGACGCCCGAGGAGCGCCAGGCGACGCTGCGCATGATCGCGGACGCGTTAGGGGACGAGGTCGCCCCCTCACCCTGAGCCTCTCCCTCACCCTGATCCTCTTCCAGAGGGAGAGGGAATTGCGGTTCGATATTCGCGACTCAGGCGGGCGTATTCGGTGGCGCCACTCTCGATGCGGTCGACTTCGGTCTGCGAGACGTCGCGCAGCACCCGACCGTGGCCGATGACCAGTTTGCGAGCGGGCACGTCCATGTTCTCCGGGACCGTCGCGTTGGCGGCCACGATGGCGTGCTGGCCGACGTGCGCGCCGGGCAGGACCGTCGCGCCGATCGCAACCATTGCCCGATCGTCGATCGTCGCGCCGAACACCCGCGCGTTGTGGCCGAGCGTCACGCGCTCGCCGATGCTGACCGGGTGACCGGGCGTGCCTTCGACGACGCAGTTGTCCTGTACGTTGGCCTGCCGGCCGACGCGGATCGGCGCGGCCTCCGCGCGCAGAACAGCGCCAGGAAACACGCCGCACTCGGCGGCCAGCGAGACGTCGCCGACGAGCATTGCGCCGGGCGCCACGTAGGCCTCGGCGCTCAGCGACCCTGCCACGCGGGCCTCCGCTTCTCGAGAAAGGCGTTGACGCCCTCGTGAAAGTCCTCGGACAGATAGCACATCAGCAGGAGGTCCTCGACCTCCTCCAGGCGCAGCCGGTCGGCGATGTGCTGGACGGACAATTTGGCGGAACGAATCGTCAGTGGCGCGTTGCTGGCGATCCGTTCAGCAAGCTCGACGGTCCGCGCCTGGAGCTGTTCGGAGTCGACGACTTCGTTGAAGATGCCAATTGCGCGGCCTTCCTCGGCGCCGATCAGCCGTCCAGTAAAGATCAAGTCCTTCGTGCGCGCCGGGCCGATCAGGGCTACGAGCCTGAGAAAATTCTGCATCGACAGCGTGTTGCCAAGCGTGGAGGCGATCGGCACGCCGAAGCGCACGTCAGGCGCCACCACGCGCAGGTCGCAGCACAGGGCGAAGACGGCGCCGCCACCAGTGCACGCGCCGCGCAGCATGGCGATCGTCGGCTTGGCGACCGTCTCCAGTCGCGCCGCGTACCGATTGTTGTTACGTTCGTAGGTGAGCGCGTCCTCGGCAGTGGCGAAGGCGCGGAACTGGGAGATGTCGGTGCCGGCCACGAACGCCTTGTCGCCGGCGCCGCGCAGGACCAGGACTTTGACGCGCTCGTCGGCCTCGACGTGGTCGCAACACGCGTAGAGACCTTCGTACATGGGCCAGGTCAGCGCATTGCGGGCCTGGGGCCGGTTGAACGTCAGGAAGGCAATCGGACCCTGGCGCTCATACAGCAGGTCTTCGGTATCGGGAACCCACTCGGCGCGCTCGGCGGTGGCCACTGACTCAGAGTTTAGCCAGGGTCGATAATCGCGGCGGACGGCTCGCCGACGGGACCGCGCAAGGGCAGCTCGAAGGGCAGCACGGGCGGGTCGAAGATCACGCCCGGGTTCATGATGCCTTTCGGGTCGAGCGCCGCCTTGATTCTGCGCATCACCTCCAGGGCCGGGCCGTGCTCCTGGGCCATGTACGGTGCCCGCGCCGCTCCGACGCCGTGTTCGCCCGTCGTCGTACCCCCCATGCGCAGGGCAAGCTGGTGGATGTCGTCGGCGACGAGGAGGACGCGCTGGATCTCGTCGGGGTCGCGCCCGTCGATCAGGTGGCCCGGATGCAGGCCGCCGCCGCCGATGTGCCCGTACGTCGCGATCGGGATGCGATGGCGGGCACTGATGTCCTGGATCGCGCGCAACGTTTCGGGAATGCGCGCGACAGGTACGCAGATATCCTCACCGCAGTAGGCTCTGTTCGAGCCCGGCCGCAACGTGCCCACCGCGGCGCCCACCAGCGCGCGCGCTTCCCACAGCGCGTTGATGCGCGCCGCCTCGTCCGACCATTCGGCCTTGCGAGCGAGGGGGCCGATGACTTCGCACACGCGCTCGGCGTCCCAGCGCACGCCGGGAACATTGCCGTCGACCTCGAACAGGACCAGGGCCTCGACTGGCTCCAGCGCCATCGCGGGACGGAACAGGTTGACGGCCTGGATGCAGCGCTCGTCCAGGATCTCGATTGCCGATGGGCTGACCCCGGCGGCAAAGACCGCCTGGACCGCCTCGCCCGCGTTTTCGAGCGCGTCGAACAGCCCGAGCACGATGGCGCGCGCCGGCGGAATAGCGATCAGCTTCAGCCGCAATCGAGTCACGATGCCGAGGGTGCCCTCGGCGCCGACGATGAGCTTGGTCAGCTCCAGGCCCGCGGACGACTGTTTGGCGCGTGAGCCGACCGAACCAGTCTCGACGATCTGCCCGTCAGGCAGGACGACCTGCAGGCCGAGCACCCAGGCGGAGGTCGGCCCGTACTTGACCGCGCGCATGCCGTGGGCGTTGGTCGACGCCATGCCGCCCACGGTGGCCATACGGCTGGAGCCCGGGTCGGGTGGGAAGATCAGGCTGTGCCTGGCCAGCGCCGCGTTGAGCGTGGCGTGGACGACGCCGGGCTCGCAGAACGCCTGCAAGTTGGCGACGTCGATCTCGAGGATCCGGTTCATCGCGTTCAGCGCCAGCACGATGCCGCCCTCGAGCGCCACCGCGCCGGCCGCCTGTCCACTGGCCGCGCCCCGCGGGGTGACCGGGACGCCGTGCGCGCTGGCATACCGCATTACCGCGCTTATGTCGCTCACCGACCTGGCGATCACGACGGCGTCCGGCGAACGCGGCGCAAGCTGGGTGAGAAAGGACGCGTCGTAGGCGTAGGTGCGCAGCTCGGCCGGCGCGTCGAGGACCTGACTGTCTTTGACGATCGCGCGGAGGTCGGCGGCGATGCTCACGGACCGGTCGCTTCGTCGAGTACTTCGGCGAGGTGCTTCACGGCGACGTGGCTGCCGCGCGCGGCAAGTCCGTTGCGCAACTGCAGCAGGCAGCCCGGGTTGGCGGTCACGATGAGATCGGGCGTGACCTTCAGCGCGTTGTCGACCTTGCGTTGTTGCAATTGCCGCGATTCGACGGGATTGGTGACGTTGTAGACGCCGGCGCTGCCGCAGCACAGGCCGGCTTCGTCGATCTCGACGAGCTCCACGCCCGGGATGGCTCTGAGCAGATCGCGCGGCTGACGGCTGATGCGCTGCGCGTGCAGCAAGTGGCAGGCGTCCTGATACACGACCTTCTGACTGGCCACCCGGTGGACCTGGAGCGCGGCTGGCGCCAGAGCCTGGCTGAGATCGACGACCCGCGAGGAGAACTTTCGGGCACGTTCGGACCAGGACGCGTCGCGGCGCAGGTGGTGGGCGTAGTCCTTGAGCATCGCGCCACACCCGGCCGAGTTGACGACGACGGGCCCGTCGGTGGACTCAAACGCCTCGATGTTGCGCTTTGCCAGTTCCAGGGCTCGGGGGAGATCTCCGCCATGTGCATGGAGCGCGCCGCAGCAGCCCTGGCCGGCGGGGTTGCTGACGGTGCAGCCGCTCCGCTGGAGGACGCGGATGGTGGCGCGATCGATCGCGGCGAGCGCGGTGGACATGATGCAGCCGGCGAAAAACGCCATGGCTTTGGGCGACCCGTCGGCAGTCGCGTATGTCTCATCGTGCGGCACGACAAATGACGACGAAATCTCGGGCAGTAGCGTTTCCGCGTCGGCGAGTCGCAGAACGCGCAGGACTCCCAGGTGGCGCGCCAACCAGCGGGCGCCGCTGCGCTGGTACAGCCACAGCATCCGCGCGAATGCCCGAAAGCGGCGCATATCCATGAACAACCAGCCAAAGACCACGCCGCGAACGAGCCGTGCCGCGACGCCCGGGCGCTGGTTGTTCGCAACGGCGCTGCGAAATACCGCCTGGAGGGGGTCCATGTGCACGCCCGCCGGACACACCGCCGAACACGCGTCACACACCAGGCAGTTCAGCTCGTGGGCGAGCAGGTCCGGCGTGACCGGCAGATGGCCCTCGGCCACCGCGCGCGCCATGCCCACCCGCCCGCGCGGGCCTTCTGCCTCCTCGAGCGACAGCACGTAGGTCGGGCACGACGTCAGGCACGCCCCGCATCGAATGCACGCGAGCATGTTGTCGTATTCGTCGCCGAGCCGGGGCTCAGTCAACCGGAAGGCTGGTGGATTCAAGAGCGATGTAGGATAACTTGCGTTGCAGGGGGCACGATGACCGTGGTGTCCGGGTCCGAAGTCGACGACGGGTTCCTCGCCAGTGAACACATCACGGCACTGCTCGAGCGCCTGCGGCGCGAGCCGACGCTGCGCGCCTGGGTGCTGACCGCGCCGACCGGCGCGCTGGCCACGCTGGGCGTTGTCCTCGACGATCACGAGCTGGTGCAACTCCTGGAGCGGATCGAGGAGCTCGACGAACGCGCGCTGCCCGTCACCGCGGCCGACATCATGACGCCTGACCCGCTCACGCTGCGGCCCGAGACGTCGGTCCACGAGGCGGCGCAGATGCTCTCCGAACACCGCATCAGCGGCGCGCCGGTGGTCGGCGAAGACGGGTGCATCGTCGGCATCGTCAGCGAGTACGACCTGATCGCGCGCTCGGGCGCTACGGTGGGCGACCTGATGACGCGCGACGTCGTGTCCGTGCCTTCGAACGCCACCCTCGACCGAGTGCGCGCCATCCTGGTCACGCAGCGGCTCAAGCGCGTGCCCGTGACCGCGGAGAGCCGACTCGTCGGCCTGATCAGCCGCGCCGATATGGTGCGCGAGCTTGCCTACCGCTGGCAGTGCAAGCGTTGCGGCAACCTGGTCCGCGCGCGGCGGCCGCCGACGGGCTGCCAGCGCTGCGGCGCGTCGAACTCCTTCGAAGAAGCGCCGCCGCTACCCGCCGTGGCCGCGTGTCCCACGTGCGGCAAGCCACTCGATCGCTAGGGCTATCCGTCGAATCGATACAGGTCGTACTGATCCATCAGTCTGACCAGCTTGCTCGCGTAGGTGGGGTCCGTCGCGTAGCCCGCATCCTGAATCGCCTGGGCGAAGCCGCGCGGGTCGCCGGCCACCGAGAGCGCCGCGGCGTAGCGGCGGTTCTTGACGAAGAACTGGCCGTGGTCCTCAACTGACTGCTCGAGCGTCGCGTACGCTCTGAAGGGCGCCTGCACGACGACGTCGCCATCCGGCGTGTGCTCCCACGTCGCCAGACTGACCACGCCGTCCGGCCCCGGCCCATTCAGGGCTTTGATCCCAAACAGGTTGTTGCCCTGACGGGCCAGCCGGCTGCGCCCCCAGTCTGATTCCAGGATCGCCTGGGCAACCGTCACGCTCGCGGGCACGCCGGTGAGCCGTTGCGACGCCTGCGCCGCTGGCCCCACCGCGGCGATGAAGTCCGCGGATGAGCTGAAGACCCCGCGCGCCAGGAACCGCGAGTCATCGGCGACGCCAGCCGGCAGCGGCACCGGCGGGGTGATCGGTCCGATGTCGGCCAGGGAAACCCAGGCGATGCCCGGCTGTCGCGTCAGGCCGTCGCCGAAGAACTCGACTTCGAGGCGGTTCGGGTCCGTCGGCGCATTGTCGACCATGCGCAGTTTGGACCACTGCGCCAGGTTCGTGAACTTGACGGCTCCGCCGTCCACGCCTGACCACAACGCCGTGGCGCGATGGTTGGTAACCCACACACCAGGGTCGCCGGCGGGCCCGACGGAGTCCTGGTCGACCCAGCCAACACCCGGCTGGCGGGTGGCATAGTCGCCGGCGTAGTTGACCAGCAGCCGACCCTCGTGCTCGATTCCGGCTACTTTGAGGAACGTCCACTGCGGGAGGTCCGTTAGCCGAACGGCGTTGTCGTCCGGGCCCGACCACAGCGTCGATGCGCGGTGCGCCTGGACCCACGTCGGCAGCGGAGCACTGGCGTTGGCGTCGACCGCGGGGACCTGGCCTGGCGTGGGCGCGTCGACGTTGCTGATGGCCGCGGAGTCGACCCAGCCGTCACCCGGCAGGCGCAGCAGTCCGTCGCCGACGTAGTAGACCCGTATCCGGCCGCCTTTCTCGGGACCGGTGACGCGAAAGAAACTCTCGGCCGGGACATCCGTGAACGCGGACCCGCTGGCGTCCGGGGCCGACCACAGCGTGGTGTCCGTGGTGCTTTTCATCCAGCGCGTGGTCGTCGTGGGCGAGATGCCTTCGAGGGGCGCGGGCTGCTCCGACGTTGGCACGTTGCCGTCCGGCAACACCCGCACCGAGGACGCCAGATCGCCGCCGATCGCAGTGCCGGCTAGCGCGTTCATGTCCAGACCCGGATCGTCCCGGCTCAAAGCCGTCTGCGGGCGTGTTGGCGTGCTCGTCGGCCTGCCTGGCGCCGCGGCTGCCTGGCTGGCGCCAGCTTGCGACGGACCTTGTTGGACGAGTGTCGCGACGACGGCGCACGTACTTACCAGCAATGCGGGCACGACAATTCGACGTACCCGTTTGTGCAGCGTCTGACGATTCGTCATGTAAAGATCCGTCACTTTCACTGACTCCTTCCCCGCCGTCATCGGCGCAGCCCGCCGAGTATGAAGAGGTCACCATTGGCAGGGCAAGAAGCAGCGTAGTTACGGGGCAGTTACGGCCAACTTTGAAAAAGGGCCGATTTTTTGGTCTCAGGTGATCAGCATTGCGTCGCCGAAGCTGTAGAAGCGGTACTCGTGGCGAATCGCGTTCGCATACGCGTTCAGAACTCGATCGCGTCCGGCAAACGCACTTACAAGCATCAACAAAGATGATTGCGGCAGGTGAAAGTTGGTGATAAGTGCGTCAGTTGTTACAAAACGATGACCTGGAAGAATAAAGAGATCGGTCCAGCCTTCAGTCTGACCCGTGGTCGCCCAGGTCTCGAGCGTGCGCACGACGGTGGTGCCGACCGCCACGATCCGACCGCCGCGCGACCGCGTCCGGGCGACGCGGTCGCACGTTTCGGGCGGGACGACGCACCACTCCCGGTGAATAACGTGCGCGCGTGGATCGGCCTCGGTCACGGGTCGAAAGGTGTCGAGTCCGACGTGCAGCACGACCGTCGCGAAGCTAATGCCCCGCGCTTCGAGTCGCGCCAATAGGTCGTGGGTGAGGTGCAGACCGGCCGTCGGCGCGGCGGCTGAGCCTTCGGTGTCGGCGAAGACCGTCTGGTAGCGCTCTGGGTCCCCGGACCAGCCGCGGATGTACGGCGGCAATGGAGTTGATCCGGCCGCCAGCAACTCGGCATCGGGGTCGCCCGCCTCGGCGCGTACGACGAGTTCGCGCAGGCCTTCGGGCCGCACCGCATCGACGGTGACGGTCAGTGCGTCGTTGATGCGAACCTCATCGCCGAGACGCAGTCGGCGCGCCGGGCGGCACAGCGCTTCCCACCGCGCGCGGCCCAATCGACGCAGCAGCAGCACCTCGGCCCGCCCGCCGCCGCGCAAGTCGCCGAAGACACGCGCGGGGAGCACGCGCGAGCGGTTCGCGACGAGCAGGTCGCCCGCTCGAAGCAGATCGGGCAGGTCGCGCACGTGTCGATGCGCGATATCGCCAGTGGCGCGATCAAGAACCAGCAAACGCGCGGCGTCGCGCGGCTCGATCGGCGCCTGGGCGATGCGTTCCGGGGGCAGCACGTAATCGAAGTCGGAGAGCTGCATGGAGCGACGGCCTACTCTACTGGCGTGCGGTTCGAGGTGGTGGCCACCGATCCACACTCGGGCTTGCGGGCGGGCGTCCTGCACACGGCGCATGGCAGCGTACCCACGCCGACGTTCATGCCCGTCGGCACCCTGGGGTCCGTCAAGTCGCTCACGCCGGCCGACGTGCGCGCGACGGGAGCCGGTATCGTTCTGTCAAATACCTACCACCTCGCGCTCCAGCCGGGCATCGAAACCGTCGAGCGACTGGGCGGGCTGCACGCGCTGACGCGTTGGGAAGGCCCGATGCTCACCGACAGTGGTGGCTTCCAGGTCTTCTCGCTCGGCGGCCTGCGGCAGATTAGCGAGACCGGCGTTACGTTCGTATCACACCTGGATGGTCGCCAGGTCTGCCTCACGCCCGAGCGCGTCGTCGACATCCAGGCCCGTCTCGGCGCCGACCTGATCATGCCGCTCGACGAGTGCGTGGCCGCCTCGGCCACCCGCCTCGAAACCGAGATCGCCCTCGCGCGTACCGTGGCCTGGTGGCGACGCTGCGCCTCGGCGCCGATCCGTGAATACCAGGCGCTGTTTGCGCTGCTCCAGGGCGGGATGTTCGCCGACCTGCGCCGTGAGGCGGTGCGGGCAGCGCTCTCCGACAATCCGCCCGGCTTCGCGATCGGCGGGCTGAGTGTCGGTGAGCCGAAATCGACCACGTTCGAACTGGTCGAGGCCACCGTCGACGCGCTGCCGGCGGACAAGCCGCGCTACCTGATGGGTATCGGACACCCGCTCGACCTGCGGACCTGCGCGCGCCTGGGAGTCGACCTGTTCGACTGCGTTCTGCCGACGCGTATGGCGCGCAACGGCGCGGTCTGGTCAGACCAGGCCGGAACTCGCCTTGACCTGGCCAAACACGCGCTGCTCCAGCGCGCCGGGCCAATCGCCGAGGACTGCGCGTGCACGACGTGTCGCGACTGGCCGCTGGGGGTCGTCGCGGCGCTGTTTCAAGCCCACGAGCCGCTCGCGTATCGGCTTGCCAGCGTCCACAACCTGACGCTGTTGAATCGCGTGCTTGAGGATCTGCGTCGAGCAGTCCTTTACACTGCCTAACAACATGCACTGGAAGCGTTCCAGTCCGTGACCACGAGCGGATCCGCGGCAAGCTCGGCTGGAACGTTACAAAACCCAGCGGAGCGTGCCGTCGCGACGACCCGCGCTCCCGCCGCGGTACGAGCAGAGCGTCGAGCATGGCTCATCATCTGGGTTGCCTTCGCCACCTTCTGCGCGCTGGTCTTCGCCGCCTTCAAGTTCACGATCGACTATGTCAGCAGCGCGCAGGTGGATCAGCCGGCGAGCGTGCTGGCCAGTCGTGGTCAGGTGGCCTACAGCCTGAAAGGGAGCGACGAGAAAACGCTGCTCGGCGCGCGGTCCGATCTCGGCGTCGGCACGGTCCTGTGGCTGGATCGCACCATGGCAACCTCCGCCGACGTGCAACTGTTCGACGACACGCAGCTCAAGCTGCTCGGCGGCTCCACGCTCGAGCTGACACGCATGGAAGTCGGTCGCTTCATCAATCAGCACTCGGTGCTGCTGACCCAGCGCAGCGGTCCGATCCAGTATGCGACCGGCGACGCGGTCGACGTCGCGGTACCCGGCGGGGTGGTCCACCTCGGCGGTCACGGCGACTACACGGTCTGGCTGTCTGGCGACAAGACGCGCGTGCTCGTCTACAGCGGCGAGGCGCGCGTGACCCCGTCGAGCGCGGGTAACACGGCCGGGAGCACCATTACCGTGAGCGACAACCATCGCATCGAAGTGGATGCCAGGGGCCAGGTTTCTCAGGTGGCGGACCTGCCGACGCAGCTACTCGCCAACGCCGACTTCAGCCAGCGCGACCAGGGCTGGCAAGCGCTTGACGTGCCCAACAGCGCGCTCGACGTGAACGGCACACGCTCCTGGGTACCGGGCCCGGACGACACAGGTACGGCCTTGCGGGTCGTGCGCCAGTCGGTCAAGCAGGAGCACGGCGAGACCGGCCTGGTGCAGCAGCTCAACCTCGACGTGTCAGGCTTCCGCCACGTATGGCTGCAAGCCTGGGTGCGGGTTGACTACGCCGACCTGTCGGGCGGCGGCACGCTGGGTTCGGAATATCCGATGATGTTCCGCCTGAAGTACGAGGGTCCGGTTGAGGGGTCGTTTATCCCCTGGGCCATCGGGCTCTATTACTCGAACCCGGACAATCGCCCGATCCCGCCCAACACCGCGGTGCCGTGGCCGCAGGGTGAGTGGAAGCTGTACCGAGTGGACCTGATGGACACCGATCCCGCGAACGTACCGTACCGGCTGATGGAGTTCGCCGTGATGGGTCAGGGGCACTCCTACGACGCGCGCGTCTCGAACATCTCCCTCATCGGGGAGTAGCGGACTGCTGCGGTCGCTACGCCCTGGCGGCGGTCTGGGCCCCGACCTCGCGCACCACGTTGAAGACGTCGCGGATGCTCTCCAGCCGGCTCATGATGCGGCTCAGCCTGTCCAGCCTGGGCACCTCCACTGTCGTCCATACCGTCGCGGTTTGATCCTTGTGCACCACGGCGCTCAGCGCGATGATGTTGATCTTCTCGTCGGCCAGAATCGCCGTGACGTCCCGCACCAGCCCCTCGCGGTCCCAGGCTTCCAATCGCACGGTCACCGGGAACACATGCTGATCTGACTCACTCCAGTCCACGGCCACGAGTCGGTCTTTTTCATCTTCGTTCAGCACCGACGGGCAGTCGACGCGGTGGACGGTCACGCCCCGGCCGCGAGTGATGTAGCCGATGATGTTGTCGCCGGGCACGGGGTTGCACGACCGACACACCCGCGTAAGCAGATCACCGACGCCGAGCACCCGCAAGCCACCCATCGGCATCGCCGCGCGCGCGAACTGCGGGATCGACGCGCTGGCCTGCTTGCGCTGCTCCTCGGCGCCGGACAGGACGTGTCGACCGATCTCGTCTGGATTGATGTCGCCGTAACCGACCGCCGCCAGGAAATCGTCGACCTTGTCGTACTTGAAGTCGCGCGCCAGGTCATCGAGCTTGACGCCGTCCACGTTCAATCGCTTGAGCGCCTTTTCGACCATCTCGCGGCCGCGGACGATGTTCTCCTCGCGCTGCTGGCGACGGAACCACTGGCGAATCTTTTCGCGCGCGTGCGCCGTCTGCACGAAGCCGAGGTTCGGATTGAGCCAGTCCCGCGACGGACCGCGCGAGCCCTTGGCGGTGATGATCTCGACGATGTCGCCGTTGCGCAGCTTGGTGTCGAGCGCCACCAGCCGGCCGTTCACCTTGGCGCCGATGCACTTGTGTCCGACGTCGGTGTGGATGCGGTACGCGAAGTCCAGCGGCGTGGCTCCGCTGGGTAGCTCCTTGATCTCCCCCTTGGGCGTAAAGACGTAGACCTGATCCTGGAAGATGTCGGTTTTGAGCGAGTCGACGAATTCCTGCGCGCCACCGGCGACGTCCTTTTGCCAGTCCATGAGCTGCCGCAGCCAGGCGACCTTCGCGTCGAACTTCTGGTCCTGGCGCAAGCCTTCCTTGTAGCGCCAGTGGGCCGCCACCCCATATTCCGCCACCTGGTGCATCTCATGGGTGCGGATCTGGATCTCGAGTGGCCTGCCGTCGACGGCCAGCACCGTCGTGTGCAGCGACTGGTACAGGCACTCCTTCGGATTGGCGATGTAGTCGTCGAACTGGCCGGGCAGCGGCCGCCAGATCGAATGAACGACGCCCAGCGTCGAATAACAGTCTGGGATGGTCTGCACCAGCACGCGGACGGCGAGCTGGTCGTAGATCTGATCGACGTCGACGCCTCGGCGCTGCATCTTGCGATAGATGCTGTAGATGTGCTTAGGGCGTCCCGAAAGATCGGCCTGGATGTCGTGCTTCTCGAGCTCGCCGCGCAGCACCTCGATGACGCGCTGAATGTATTTCTCGCGGGCCACCCGGCGGCTGGCGACTTTGTCCGCGATTTCGTGGTACTTGTCGGGCTCGAGGTATCGGAAAGAGAGGTCCTCGAGCTGCCACTTGAGCTCCCAGATGCCGAGTCGGTTGGCCAGCGGCGCGTAGATGTCCATCGTCTCCTGGGCGACGCGGCGCTGCTTGGCCGGCGGACGGAACTGGAGCGTGCGCATGTTGTGCAAACGGTCGGCCAGCTTGATGAGGACGACGCGGATGTCCTCGGCCATGGCCAGGAACATCTTGCGCATGTTCTCGGCCCACAGATCCTGCCCGTTGAGCTTCGGCAACGTGGCGTCGCCCTCGACGTGCAGGAACTGCATTTTGTCGAGCTTGGTGACGCCATCGACCAGGCGCGCGACTTCTCGCCCGAAGCGGCTTGCCAACTCCGAGGTTTGGACCCCGCAGTCTTCGGAGACGTCGTGGCACAGCGCCGCGACGATGGTCGCCGTATCCATGTGGATGCTGGCGAGTGTCTCGGCGACCGCCAGAGGATGATTGATGTACGGCTCGCCCGACTCTCTTCGCTGGGGTGCGTGGGCTTCGGCGGCGAACGCATAGGCCCGCTTGATGGACTCGACGTCGGGCGCGGAAAGGTAGCGCGCAACCTCGTCGAACAGGTGCTGCGGGCTGCGCGGGTCCGTGGCGGACGGGGACGTCGTAGAAGTCGGGGCGGTGACCATCGCTAGTGACGAATCAGGTTCCAGAGTCTACAACCGCGGCGT
>JAFAOS010000497.1 GCA_019247515.1 Chloroflexota bacterium
AAAAAAAAAATAGTGGTTGCGCTTGTTCTGCTCGAGCAGCCAGGTGTCGATGGCCAGGCCGTCGTCGAACCAGAACTGGCCGTAGGTGCGCGACCAGGGGCCGACGCCCTGGCCGACGGCGCCCGGCATGCCCCGCACCCAACGGCCCGCGTCGACCGGACCTTCGATGTTGTACGTGAAGCTCATCCTGAAGCAGTGGTGGTCGTCAACCGGCACGGTGTACGTGCACGTCTTCGGCCACGAAAACGCCGGAATGAAGGCGTACGTCGGCCACAGGAACTGGGTGACCCGCCAGTAGTAGCCGCCGTTGTCGGGCACGGTGCGGCGGCCGCCATACGCGAAGCCCGCATCGTGGTTGAGAACCATGAGCTTCGGCGCTTTGTCGATGCGGCCGACGGGTCGGACGACACCCTGGTTCTGCGGCTGCGGCTTCTTCGTCGAATGCAGGTACGAGACGTGGGCGGTGTCGATATCGCCCTCGAGGGCTTGCAGGTAGTTGCATTCCTGGAAGTTTTTGACGACTCGTCTTTGCTCTGGCGAGACGAGGCCCCACTCCATCTGGGGCAGCTCCGGCGGCAGGTGCTCGCGGGGGCCCAGGTACGCCCAGATCACACCGCCCCACTCGCGCGTGGGATAGGCCTCGAGCTGGACTTTGCTCTTGAAGTCCGAATCCTGCGGCTCACTGGGCAGATCGACACAGTTGCCGTTCACGTCGAACTTCCAGCCGTGATAGACGCAGCGCAGGCCGCACTCCTCGTTTCGGCCATAGAACAGCGGTGCGCGGCGGTGGGGGCAGAACGCCTCGACCAGGCCAACGTTGCCATTGGAATCGCGGAAGGCGACCAGGTATTCGCCCATGATCTTGATGCGAATCGGCGGACTATCCGGTTCGGGGATTTCTTCTGGCAGCAAGACGGGCAGCCAGTAGCGGCGGAACAGCTCGCCCATGGGTGTGCCGCGGTCGGTCTGCGTGATCAGTGCGTTGTCCTGGGCGCTCAACATGCCCGGAATTTTACGTTTGAAGACGTACCATGGTCGGCATGTACAACGGGGTAAAGGTTCTGGACGTCCACGGACACGTCTCGTCGCCTGAAGCGACCAGCAATTACCTGATGTTGATGATGGCGGCCAACACGGCGTTTCCGAGTCCGATCGCGACGGGCGGAGTGCTGGCGACCGGTGGGCGCACCAGCCCGGGCCTCTCGCCTGACGATTTCAAGCGCGCCTCGCAGCGCCACGTCGACTACATGAACGAGCGCAACATCGACGTGCAGATCATCGGGCCGCGACCCTTCCGCGTCATGGGCTTCATGGAGGAGCACCTCACTCCCGCCTGGGCGCGCTTCGTCAATGACTGCATCCACATGCAGTGCCAGGACTTTCCCGATCGGTTCGCGGGCGCCTGCCAGTTGCCGCAGCTCAGCAACGCTCCCGACACCAGACACGTCCTGGGCGAGCTGGAACGCTGCGTGAAGGACCTGGGCTTCATCGCCACGTATGCCAGCCCCGATCCGGGCGGGCGGCGCACGACGCCCGGCATGCACGAGGAGTACTGGCATCCGCTGTACGAGAAGTGTCAGGAATGGAGCATCCCCATCATCGTCCACGGCACGAATGCCCTCGATCGTCGCTATCGCGTGGTCCCGCACAACTACCAGTTGGGCTTCTACACCGAGCAGTACCTGGCCACCCAGTTTCTCGGTCATGGCGACGCGTTCCAGCGTTTCCCGGAGCTGCGTGTCATCGTCTGCCACTGTGGCGGCGGTCTCGATCGGTTCCACAAGACCGACCCGCACCTGCCCCAGAAGGACCTGTCGAAGAACCTGTTTTTCGATACCTGCGCATATGACTCGATCTTCCTCGAGGCGGCGATTCGGCAGCGCGGCGTGGACCGCATCGTCTTTGGGACCGAGGCTCCGGGCTCGGGACGGCACGTCATTCCCGAGACAGGCCTCAGCGGTGACAACCTGGTGCCCGTCATCGACGCGTTCAGTTTTCTGAGCGACGCCGACAAGATCGCGATCTTCAACGGCAATCCCAAGAAGGTGATCCCGGCGATGGCCAAATGGGAGGCGCGCCAGGCCGTCACGGCCTGAATCGTCGAGCGCGCCGGGCATCCTCGGACTCAGGACGCGGATGCGTGGCGCGCAATATGCTCTCGATGAGGCAGCTACAGAAGAAGATGGGCGTCGAACATGGCGGACGTAAAGCAACCCACTGATCCGTCTCGACAGGATGGCCGGAGCGGGCAGACGGTCTATCACCCCGATCTGGAGTGGCGCCAGACCGTGCGCGGCGCCAAGCCTGGCGACCGCTACGTGCGCATTGCGACGCACCGCGGCTTTACACGGATTGGCAAAAACTATCTTGTCCCGCGACCAGGCACTGGCGATCCCGGTACGGGGTTCGGGCGCTGGATGCAGCGCTTCAAGCGCCTCATCCTCGGCAGCCCGATCCCGACGGCCAGTGAAGTTCATGAGCGGCTGAACAAGATCCGCGCGCTGGCGGTCTTTTCGTCCGACGCGCTGTCCTCGGTGGCCTACGCAACCGAGGAGATCATGAAGGTTCTGGTGCTCGCGGGCGCGGCGATGCTGTACCTGACCTTGCCCATCTCGGTGGTTATCATCGCGCTGCTCGCGATCATCGTGATCTCGTATCGGCAGACCATTCGGGCCTACCCGAAAGGCGGCGGGAGTTACATCGTCGCCAGTCAGAACCTGGGGGTCATCCCCGGCTTGACCGCGGCGTCCGCGTTGATGACCGATTATGTGCTGACCGTCGCCGTGTCTTCAGCGGCAGGCGTGGCGGCGATCACTTCCCTCATTCCCGAATTGCTGCCGTATACGGCCGAACTTTCGGTGGCGGCGGTCGCGATCCTGGCCATCGCCAACCTGCGCGGGTTGCGCGAGGCGGGCACTATCTTCGCGGTGCCGACGTACTCATTCGTGGTCATGATGTACGTGCTGATCGCGTTCGGCCTGTTCCGCCTGTTCTTCGGAGGTGGGGTGCAGTACTCGGCCCCGCCCTCCGCGCTGCCGCAGGGTTCGGAGTCGCTGGGCATCTTTCTGCTGCTGTCCGCGTTCGCCCAGGGGTGTACCGCCATGACGGGCACCGAGGCGATCTCCGATGGCGTGCTGGCGTTCAAGCCGCCCGAGTCCGACAACGCGCGCAAGACCCTTCTCTCGATGGGCCTCATCCTCGGCACGATGTTCCTGGGGATGTCGTTTCTGGCGACGCAGATCCACATCCAACCGGCGACCGAAGAAACCGTGCTCTCGCAGTTGGGTCGGACCGTTTTCGGCGAAGGCGCGATGTGGGTAGTGCTGCAGTGCGCCACGGCACTCATCCTGGTTCTGGCGGCCAACACCGCCTTCGCCGACTTCCCGCGGCTGGGCTTCTTCCTCGCTCGCGACCGGTTCCTGCCGCGCCTGTTCAAATTCCGCGGCGACCGACTCGCCTTTACCGCGGGCGTCGTGCTGCTGGCGGGCCTGGCCATCATGTTGCTGCTCATCTTCCACGGCAACCTGGACTCGCTGATCCCGCTGTACGCGGTGGGTGTCTTCACCAGCTTCACGTTGTCGCAGGCGGGCATGGTGGCCCACTGGCGGCACACGCGTGAACCAGGCTGGCAGCGGTCGATGGTGCTGAATGGCATCGGCATGGTGGCGACCGCGCTCGTCACGCTGGTGATCGCCAGCACCAAGTTCGTACACGGCGCGTGGATCGTCGTCCTGCTGATTCCGATGCTCATTGCACTGCTGTACGGCATTCACACCCACTATGTGCGATTGGAAGGCACGCGGCGCGCCGAAACGCCGCTGCTGCCGGAGGACGTGCACGTGCGCTTCGTGGTGCCGATCGCCGATCTGAACGTGCCTGCCCGCCAGGCGCTAGCCTACGCGCGGGCGCTGGCGCCTGACGACCAGCACGTCATCGCCGTTCACGTCACCGACGACGTCGAGGAGGCCACCGAGCTGCAGAGTCAGTGGAGCACGTGGCAGCCGGGGATTCAGCTAGTGATCATCGAATCACCGTACCGCTCGCTGGCGGGCCCGCTGCTGGCGTACGTCGACGCGCTGCAAGAGACCCATCCCAAGGACACGGTGACCGTGGTCCTGCCCGAGTACGTGCCCAGCCACTGGTGGGAGCACATGCTCCACAACCAGACGGCCCTGCGGCTCAAGGGTGCGCTGCTGTTCCACCCGGGCGTGGTGGTCACCAACGTTCCGTACCACGTCTCCAAGGCAAAGCCCAAACCCGTCTCCTCGTGACAGCACGACGTTACGAGGGAGGGGTGGACGGGTTCGCGACTAGCCCTTGATGGCTCCGGAGAGGACGCCGCGGGTGAAGTAGCGCTGGAGGAAGGGGTAGACGCACAGGATGGGGATCATCGCGATCACCACCACCGCCATCTGGATCGATTGCAGCGGCGGGGCGTTTTCGACGACGTCACCAGCTGAAGGCAGCGGCGCGCCCTGGACGACGTACAGCCGTAGGACCAGCTGCAGCGGCCACATCGAGCTGTCGTTCAGGTACAGCAGCGCGGTGAAGAAGTCGTTCCAGTAGCTCACCGCGTAAAACAGCGCCACGACGGCGATCACCGCCTTGGACAGCGGAACGACGATCTTGAGCAGGATGTCC
>JAFAOS010000330.1 GCA_019247515.1 Chloroflexota bacterium
AGCGGGACCATCTCAGTCCCTAGCGGGCTGGCGCGATCCAGAATGGCCGCGAGTGCATCCTCAACCTCGACCATCTCGTACGCAGAGACACGTGGCATAGTCTCAGTCCCTGTCCGACGTCACCAGAGTGGCTGACTGGCTCTGACCATGAAGGTCCTCACCGCGACAGGACAACACCGGTGGGTCCCCTCTGGGGGTCTCATGCCGCCTGTGAATTGGCCTTGCCGATCAGGCACTCGAAGAACTGATTCATCAGCATCTTGGCCACGCCCGGCAGCATGCGTTGGCCGACGCCGGCCAGCATGCCACCCACCTGTCCATCCCCGTCGACTTTGACGAGCACGCCTTGTTCCGCCTGCTCGAGCGTGACCTTGGCTTCGCCTTTGACAAAGCCTGGACCGCCGCTCCCTTCAACCTGCAGCGTGTACGACCCCGGCGGCTCCTTGTCCACGATGGCCACCTTGCCCTTGTACGTACCCCGAATCGCGGCGACGCCAACCTTCATGACCGCGTCCCAGTGATCGGGGCTGGTCTCCGTCAGCGTTTCGACCCCGGGAATACACGACCGCAGCGACTCGGGATCGAGCAGCAGATCCCAGACCTGCTGCGGCTGGCCTGGAAAGGTGTAGGCGCCTTCGACCTTCATATCCGAGATCGTACCCGTCATACTGGGGCACGTGCCGCCCTGGATAAAACCGCGGATGGATGTCGCCGAGCGCAGGTCTCGCCTGGGCGTGCGCCACCACTTCGCGCCCGCGGCGCGCGCCGAGACGCCTTCCAACGTCGCCTGTGACCTGGTAGCGCTGCACGGCACCGATCCCGCGACTGTCTTCCTGTCCATCTTCGCCCGCGCGGCATCCAGTGTCTCTGCCATCGAGGCCGCGCTGTACGACAAGCGGGAGCTGGTCAGGATGCTGGGCATGCGCCGCACCATGTTCGTCGTCCCCGATGCGCTCGCGCCCGTCGTGCACGCGGCCTGCACCCGCGCCATCGCGGTCCAGATGCGGCGTCGCTACCAGCAGTTCCTCGAAGAGTCGGGCGTCGTTCAGAACGTCGCCACCTGGTGGTCGCGGGTCGAGACCGCCACGTTGGCCGCGCTCGAGCTTCGCGGGGCGGCCACCGCTCAGGAGTTGGGACAGGATGTTCCAGAGCTGAAGACGCAGATTCGCCTCGCCGAGGGCAAGAGCTACGCGGGCACGCAGAGCGTGGCCACGTGGATGCTCATGCAGTTGTCTGCCGAGGGCCGAATCGTCCGCGGTCGGCCACGCGGCAGTTGGATCAGCAGCCAGTATCGCTGGGTGCCGATCGACGCCTGGCTGCCCGCGGGCCTGGCGGCGCTGCCAACAGCGGCGGCGCAGGCGAGGCTGGTGCGCGAGTGGCTGCGCGCTTTTGGTCCAGGCACGTACGCCGACCTGAAATGGTGGACCGGCCTGACGATGGGCGAGGTCAAACGCGCCCTTCGGACCGTGGACTGCGTCGAGGTCGAGCTTGGCGAATCCACCGGCCTGGTCCTGGCCGATGACCTGGAGCCGGTCGCCTCGCCTGATCCCTGGGCGGCGTTCTTGCCCGCCCTCGATGCGACACCCATGGCGTACGTCCAGCGCGACTGGTTCCTCGGGCCGCACGCTCCTGCGCTATTCGACCGCTCGGGCAACATCGGGCCGTCGGTGTGGTGCGATGGTCGGATCGTCGGCGGCTGGGCACAGCGCCCGAACGGCGCCATCGCCGTCAAGTTGCTCGAAGACGTCGGACGCGACGCCGAAGACCGCGTGGCCGCCGCCGCGCACGCGCTGGAGGCCTGGCTCGGCGGGGTGCGCGTCACGCCGCGGTTCCGTACTCCACTCGAGCGCGAGCTGTCGGCCTGAGCCCTGCGACGTTTCCTCCTCATCGTCATCATCGTCGTCGGTGCCCTGGCGGTCTTCTTTCCCTTCGCGGGCGACGTCCTGATCGACGGCGAGGCGCCGGCGCCGGCCGACGCGATCGTCGTCCTGGCTGGCAATGCGCCTGACCGACTGCCCTGGGCCGAGGCGCTCCGCGACCAGGGGTACGCCAACCTGCTGGTCGTCTCGAACGAGCAGGTCCACACGCACAACCTGGAGACGACGTGGCTCGCGCTCCACGAGGCGGGTGTCGCCGCGCCGGAGCTACCTGATTCCGCGCTGGTGGTCCTGGACAACCCCCCGCCCGACAGCACGCTCGACGAGGCGCGCCGCGACGCCGATCTGCTCCAGGCGCGCGGAGCGCACTCGGCTCTGCTCGTGACAGACGCGTTTCATTCCCGACGGGCATATCTCCTGTTCAGGGCGGCGTTTTCCCACAAGGGCATGTCCGTCCGGTCAGTGCCGGTGCCCGATTCGCTGGACCTGGCTCACTGGTGGGCCCACCCCGTCGCCGCGCGGCGCGTGATCGAGGAGTACGCCAAGCTGCTCTACTACCTCCCGCAGGGGGTGCTCTGGTAGACCCCCTGCGGCGCTTCCCTCGTCGCTGGCGCCACAGCGCATCGCGGGTCCCCTCTGGGGAAATGATCTTTCGTCAGGCGGCCGCCTCGGTCGCCTTGACCGGCTCGTCGAGGAGCTTCAGCACGCACCGTTCCTCTTCGGTCAGCCCGCTCGAGGGTTTGACCTCAACGACGTGCGCTTCAGGCTCGAGGTACCCCTCGAGATAGGCATTCAACACCACCGGGTGGACGTACGCCCGCCGCGCGACGGCGGGTGTGTTGCCAAGGTTGTGCGCGACCTCCCTGATCGCCCCCGAAACCTTGCGCTTGCCCCCGCTCGCCGACGTCGGCCGTTCGCACACGCGGAGGAAGCGCATCGCCAGCACCGTTCCGTTCCAGGTGCGGAAGTCTTTGGCGGTGAACTCCCCTCCGGAAATCTCGCGAATGTAGTCGTTCACATCCGAAGCGCTGATCGAGTGCCGTTCGCCCGCTTCATCCAGGTACTGGAACAACTCCTGACCTGGCAGCTCATGGATCTGTTTGACGATGCGCGCCAGTCGTCGGTCGGTCAGCTTGATCGTGTGCTCTTTGCCGTGCTTGCCGATGAACGCGAAGTGCAGCGTATTGCCCGCGACCTGGGCCTCGTCGACATGCATCGTCGTCAGCCCAACCGAGCCATTCTGGCGTCGATATTCGTCATTGCCAATGCGAATCGACGTTTCTTCCAGCAGTCTCACTACCGCGGCCAGCACTTTCTCGCGCGGGACGCCGTGGCGCCGCAGGTCAGCATCGACACGCTCACGAATGCGGGGCAGCGCCTCGCCGAACATCGCCAGCCGCTCGTACTTGGCGGCATCGCGCACCTCTCGCCACCTGGGGTGGTAGAGATAGACCTTGCGCCCGCGCGCGTCGCGCCCGGTCGCCTGCAGGTGGCCGCGCGGGTCCGAACAGATCCACACATCGATCCATGCGGGCGGAATGACCAGCTGCTTGATGCGCAGCCGGACGCCCGGGTCTCGGATGCGCGTGCCGTCTGGCGCGAAATAGCTGAAGCCGGATCCCGTGCGCTTGCGTCGAATGCCGGGTTGGCTGTCATCAACATAGTGCAGGCCGGCTTCGACAGCGGCTCCGGTCGGGTCCGCGGGCTCCAGGGTCATCGCCTGCCCCAAATGCATCTCGCGTGCCGAGCCCTGGAACGCCGAATGCACGGGTAGCATGAACGACGGATCTCACGTGTTTGTCCAGATCGAAACAGAACGCACCAGCACTCTCTACGAGCGCGTCGGCGGCGACCCCTTTTTCTTCGCCCTCGTCGAGCGCTTCTACGCGGCTGTCGAGGATGACGCGCTCCTGCGTCCGTTGTATCCCGCGGACCTCGCCCGCCCCAGGCGCAGGCTGGCGCTCTTTCTCATCCAGTACTGGGGTGGTCCACATACCTACAACGCCGAACGCGGCCATCCACGCTTGCGCATGCGGCATCTCCGGTTCCCGATCGGACCAACCCAGCGTGCCGCGTGGCTCGCGCACATGCGCGCCGCGGTCGAAAGCAGCGACGCGTCGGCCTCCGACGCGCAGGCGCTGCTCAGCTACTTCGAGACGGCCGCGACCTCGCTCATGAATCGGCCCGCTTGAGCGGTTACAGTTGAAGACGGGTGTCGGAAGCTGCGTCACCAGGGCCAATACTGGTCGTCGACGACGACGACACCATTCGCGAAACCGTGGCCGAGGCGCTGGTGCTCGACGGCTTCAAGGTCGCGACGGCGCGCAACGGCGCGGAAGCGCTGGCGTTGGTGCGTGAGCGGCGCCCCAGCGGCATCGTGCTGGACCTCATGATGCCCATCATGACCGGCTGGCAGTTCCTCGAACGCTGCCGCGCAAGTCACCTGTGCAGCGGTGTACCGGTGGTCGTGATGTCGGCCTACAGCAAGTTGCCAGAAGAAGCCGCGAGGCTG
The DNA here is from genome assembly GCA_019247515.1 of Chloroflexota bacterium. Lineage (GTDB taxonomy): Bacteria > Chloroflexota > UBA6077 > UBA6077 > CF-72 > CF-72. The sequence goes on from JAFAOS010000330.1 coordinate 4,390, forward strand.
GGCGTCAAAGGCTGCATCGCCAAACCGTTCGATCTGGATGTGCTGCTCGGCGCGATCGAACGCGCCGTGCAGCGCGCCACGTGATGGCGCAGCAACGCGACGACGCCGAACTGTTCAGGCTCCTGGTCCAGAGCGTGAGTGACTATGCCATCTTCCGGCTGTCACCCCAGGGCATCATCCAGACGTGGAACGTCGGCGCCGAGCGATTGAAGGGTTACTCGGCTTCGGAAATTATCGGTAGGAGCTTCGAGACCTTCTATACGCCCGAGGACCTTGCCGATCGGCGACCCGCGCGTCTGTTGAAAATCGCGCGCACCGATGGGCGCGTCGAAGACGAGGGCTGGCGGGTGCGCAAGGACGGGACCCGCTTCTGGGCCGACGTCGTCATCACCGCGCTCTTCGATGCGGGTGAAGTGGTCGGTTACGCCAAGGTGACGCGCGACCTGACCGAGCGTCGTCGCGCTGAAGAGCAGCGCTCGATGCGTCTGGCCGCGGAGCGGGCGGCGGAACGCGTGGCTCGCCTGCAGACGGTGACCGCCGCGCTAACGGCCGTGAGTCGGCCCGAACAGGCTGCCGACCTGCTGGCAACTGTCGGTTTCGCCGCAATGGGCGCCACGGCCGGCGCGATCGCATTTCCGCTGCATGAGCAGGACGTGCTCCAGGTGGTGAGCGACACCGAACACCAGGCAATTTTGGGTGAGTTCACTCAGCGCATCCGCCGTGACGACCCTTACACCCTCGCCGAGGTATGGCGCCGCGGCGAGGCGATCTTCATTCCCTCACGCGAGGCGCTCGCGGCGTATCCCCGACTGAGGCTGCTGGCTTCCCGTTCCCCCTACGAGGCCTGGGCGGCCGTGCCGCTGCAGATCGAACACCAGCTGCTCGCCATCATGGGCGTCAGTTACGCGGAGCCGCACGCCTTCGACGAGGACGAGCGGAATCTGATGCTGGCGATTGCCGATATCGCCGCACAGGCGATCGGTCGAGCTGAGCTGTTCGAAGCCGAACGCCGGACGCGGGCCGAGGCGGAAGCGGCGGTTCGCGCGCAGGACGAGTTTCTGTCAATTGCATCGCACGAGCTGCGCACACCTGTCGCGGCAGTCAAGGCGACCGCGCAGCTCGCGCAACGCTCGATGCTGCGCGGGACGCTCGATCCTCCGCGGCTCGTGCGGCACCTCGAAGGTATTCGACGCGCGGCCGACCGCCTCGCCAGTCTCGTCGACGACTTGCTGGACGTGTCCCGACTGCGCACAGGTCGTCTCGAGCTGCGCCGCCAGTGCGTGGAGATCGCCCCGCTGGTGGAAGAGGTCGTGGAGCGCTACCGGGTCCAGCTCGAAGACAAGCCCGAGTACACGCTGGTCCTGAGCCTCCCCACGCAGCCCATCCTGGCCGACGTCGATCCTTCTCGCATGGAGCAGGTCCTCGACAACTTTTTGAGCAACGCCGTCAAGTACTCGCCCGCGGGGGGCCAGGTCAGCGTGCTGATGGAGGCCGACGCGGCCGGGTTCCAACTCACGGTGACCGACCAGGGCATCGGCCTGCCGCCCGGTCACACGGAGACCATCTTCGAGCCGTTTGGTCGTGCGCCCAACGCCGCCACGCAACAGATACCCGGTCTCGGGTTGGGTCTGTCGATCTGTCGGCAGCTTGTCGAGGCACACGGCGGCCGGATCTGGGCCAGGAGTCCCGGCGAGCAACGCGGCACCACCCTGGGCCTGTGGCTGCCGCATCCGCGTCCAGACTGAGCACTTTCGGAGAAGTCCGGCCGAGCACTGGCGGGCTACGGTGAGTCCATCAGAAAGGACTCCATTCCAATGCGCAACGTCTTCACCGCCAACGGGTTGTTGTGGATGCTTCAAGGAATCCTGGCTCTTTTCTTCGCGCTGGCGAGTGGCGCGCCAAAGCTGCTGCTGCCGGCCGCGGCGCTGCCGATGCCGATCCCGCTGCCGCAGTCGTTTGTGTGGTTTATCGGCGCGTGCGAAGTGCTTGGCGCGCTCGGCCTCGTGCTGCCTGGCCTGACGCATATCCAGCCGCGCCTGACCAGCCTGGCAGCCGCCTGCCTGGTGCTGCTGACCATCTGCGCGGCCAGTTACCAGCTGATCGCCGGGCAGCCGGCAAACGCGGTGTTCGCCCTGATCATCGGTGCGTTGTCGGGGTGCGTCGCCTATGGTCGGGCGCGCGGCGTTCAGCTGTCAGGCTCCGCGCTGGCCCTCGGCGCGACGCCTACTGGTCCATAACCGAGCCGTCCTCGTAGAGTCGTGTGCCGAGCCACCGCATGCGGTACGGGTAGCGCTCCGCGGCGTCGGGCATCAGCTCGACGCCGATGCCCGGTGCATCCGGGACGACGAGCGACCCGTGACCGTCGTATGCGAGCATCGTGCGCATGATTTCGCTTTTGGGCGGTCGGTCTTCGCCGAGGGGGTACTCCTGGATGGCGAAGTTGGGAATGCACGCCGCGAGCTGGACGCACGCCGCGGTGCTGACGGGTCCCAATGGATTGTGGGGCACCACGCCCACGTAATTGGCTTCTGCCAGCGCGGCGATCTTCTTGGCGCCGGTAATTCCGCCGCACATGCACACATCCGGGCGTACGAACTGGACCGCCCCGCGCTTCAGCAGCATCTCGAACTCGAAGATCGTGTGCAGCCGTTCGCCTGTCGCGATAGGAATGTGAATGTTCTCGGCAACGAGCCCCATGGCGTCGAAGTTGTCGGGGAGGATCGGGTCTTCGTAGAACAGCGGACAGAACTGTTCGATGCCGCGCGCCAGCACGATCGCTTCGGCTGGCGTGAGCCGGCGGTGGATTTCGACACACAAATCAACCTCGTCGCCCACCGCCGCACGAAACTGGCGCACCGCGTCGATTGCCTGACCCATCTTGGCCACGTGCGTCTTGAAGAACGGCTTGTCGCGCGGCTCGTCGGCGAATGGCGAGAGATGGCCGACGGCAGTGAAGCCGCGCGCCTTCGCCGCCGTGCAGCCCTCCACCAGCGTCTCCACGCTCTCGCCGAGCACGTGGTAGTAGACCCGCGCCGTGTTGCGCGTCTTGCCACCCAGCAGCGCGTACACGGGGACGCCGAAGTGCTTGCCCGCGATGTCCCACAGGGCAATGTCGATGGCGCTGAGCGCGCCCATGATCGCCGCGCCGCGGAAATGGGTCGAGCGGTACATGTACTGCCAGTGGTGCTCGATGCGCAGCGGGTCCTGGCCGACCAGGTAGTGCCCGAACTTGTGGACAACCTGCTCCGCTGCCTCCAGAAACCCCCACGTTCCCGCCTCTCCCAGCCCAACAATTCCCGCGTCCGTATGCACCTGGACGAACAAATACCGATCGACAGGAACCGTCTCCACGCGGGTGATCTGCATGCGCCGATCGTATCGCCCGGTCGGTGGCAGCCCGCGCCGCCTGAGGATGCGTTCAGCAGGCTGCCGCTAAGATGCTCAGCAGAGGCGTTAGAGGTCGCCACGGTCATGCTGTACCTCGATATCCCCACGCTCGACCAGTTCAAGTCGCTCGCGCAGGTCCGGGCTGATGCCTGCGTTTCGTTGTACGTGCCAACCACGCCGCTGTCGCAGGAGACTCAGGCGTCGCGCATCGAGCTTCGCAACTTGTTCGATGCCGCCACGACGCAATTGAACGAAGCCAGCTTCGACAAACGTCGACTCGCCTCGCTGTCCGAGCTCGTCCAGGACGTGATCGACGACGACGAGTTCTGGCGGTTTCAGGCCAACAGCCTGGCCATCCTGGCCACACCAGACCACATCCAGACCTTCCGCCTGGCAAATCGGCTCTCGTCGCTGGTCCAGGTGTCGGATCGATTTCACCTGAAGCCGTTGCTGCGCGCGATTACCTTTCCGCACGCCGGCTTTGTTCTGGCGCTGTCGCAGAATGGCGCGCGGCTGCTCGAGTTCGCCGCGGACAGCCCGCCGGTCCAGGTGCGCGTTGACGACATGCCGCGCGACGCGGCCAGCGCAGCCGGTCGCGCGAGCATCAACGATCGTTCGCCGTTCGGTCGCATCCAGGGGTCCGAGGGCAAGAACGTGCGCCTGGTCCAGTACGCGCGCAAGGTCGATAGCGCGCTGCGGCCGGTGCTTGCCGGCCAGCCGCTGCCGCTCTTTCTGGCCGCGGCCGAGCCCCTGGCTTCGATGTTCCGGTCGATTACCAGCGCGTCGAATCTGGTCGCCGACGGGGTACCGGGCAATTCAGACCGCATGACCGACGCCGAGCTCGTGGCCGCCGCGCGGCCACTCCTCGATCAGCTCTACGCGCGTGAGCTGGCCGATTTTCGCGCCGTGTACGACGCGCGGCTCAAGGACCAGCGCGCCACGGCCGACCTGTCGCAGGCGGCCTGGGCCGTCGCGCATGGGGCCATCGACGCGCTCCTGGTGGATATCGACGCGGTGGTCCCCGGCTCTCTGGACGAGGCGACGGGCCGCATCACCCTCGCCGACAACGAGGACTCAGATACGTACAGCGTGGGCGACGCGATCGCCATGCGCGCCCTGGCGACCGGGGCAACCGTCCTGGCTGTTCGCAAGGAGGACATCCCCGATGGGAGCACACTGGCGGCCACGCTGCGCTATGCGATCTGAGTGACGATCACCGCTGCTGCGGGCGCTCTCCGAGCGTGACGGGCACGTCCATCTGCTGGCCGTTGCGCACCAGGGTGAGCGTCACGCTGTCGCCGGGCCGCTTGTTGTTTTCGATGTAAGCGATGATCTGGCCGGGCGTGCCGATTGGCCGACCATCGATCGCCACGACGATGTCGCCGAGCGAGAGCGTCGGTTGGCCGCCGGCCTGCGATGACATGGCGCCTGGCTGGATGCCTGCTTCTTGCGCTCCACCAGAGACTTGAAGCACCAGTACGCCTTGCTCCACGTCCGACGGAATCCCAAGCTGCTGGCGAGTCTGGCGACCGATGGCCGCGAGCGGCACCCCGGAGATGCCCAATTGCGGGTGGCGATACAGGCCGTACTGGATGAGGTCCGGTACCACACGCTTGATCACGTTGATCGGAATGGCGAAGCCAATGCCCTGGCTGCCTCCGGACTGGGAGAGGATGGCCGTGTTCACGCCGATGACGTTGCCGGTGGTATCGAAGAGGGGTCCGCCCGAATTGCCGGGATTGATCGCGGCGTCGGTCTGGACCGCGCCGGCTGGCAGGTCGATTGCACCGCTCGAGGGATCCTGGTCGGGCAGGCGCACGGCACTGACGATGCCTTGCGTCAGTGTCTGCTGCAGGCCTAGCGGCGAGCCGATAGCCAGGGCGGTTTGCCCGATCCGCAGCGTGTCTGAGTCGCCCAGCGTGACCGGCTGGATGCCGCCCGGCGGGGAGCCCACGCGGATGACGGCCAGGTCCAGATACGGGTCGCGACCGACGATTTCCCCTGGCGTGGCGGTGCCGTCCTTGAAGGTCACCAGGAGTTGAGCGGCGTCCTGCACCACGTGGTCGTTGGTCACGATGTGTGCGTCCGCGTCGTACAGAAAGCCAGTCCCCACGCCCTGTGGCTGCTGCGCCACACCGCTGGTCGTGCGAACGAGCGCCAGACTATTGATGTTGACGACCTTCGGGCTGTTGCTGTCGTAGACGGCAACTGCCGGGTTCGAATCGACGGCAAGCGGCGTTGGCGTGGGGGGCGGGGTTTGCCCGGGCAAGGCCACAGTACAGCCCACGGCCAACGCCACGGCCCCCATCAGCACCAAGGCGAGCCTCGCCACCCGCCGATTCTAAGCCAGGGACTCGGGACCGCGGACCCGCCGCGCGAGCGCGGGCAGAACTTCGGTCGCGTAGAGGCGGAGTGAGCGCATCGCCTCGTCGTGCGTCAGATCGCCCCACTGGAACGCGCCGACCAGGTACGTATGCAGCGGACCTGCCGTATCCAGAAAACGTTCGAGCGCGCCGCGCACCGTATCCGGCGACCCGACCAGGAGTTGTCCGCGCGCCATCGCCGCGTCGGCATCATCGCTCGCGTTGGTCCGCGCCCGGGCGCGGCCTTCAACTCGTACGTCCGTCGCAAAGAAGTGGTCCTGGTGCCGGCGCCACGCGCGCCGCGCGGTCGCCTGGGCAGCGTCGTCCGAATCCGAGACAAGGACCCAGCGCGTAGAACCGACCTTCGGCTCGCGCTGGTGGAGTGGGCTCCCCGTCGCGCGTTGGTCTTTCCAGCGCCGCCAGTAGTCCTCGTAGACTTCTGCTGCCGCGGCGCCACTCAGTCCGTTCATGCCGCGATCGGCGGCGTTGCTGAGCGTGCCCGCATACCACAACGGCGGCATCGGCTTCTGCCTCGGCTCCCACCCAAGCGGCACATTGTCAAACTGGTAGTACCGGCCGTGAAACGTAAGCCGACCCTGCTGCAATCCCTGGAGCACCACGTCCAGGGTCTCCGCGTAGCGCGATCGTGCTTCCATCGGATCAAGGCCAAACCACTCGTGCTCGACGTCGCGGACGCCGCGCCCGACGCCCGGGTCGAATCGGCCGCCCGAGATGTGGTCGAGCATGCAGATTTCCTGAATCAGGCGGACCGGGTGGTACAGAGGCAAGCAGAGGACCATCGAGCCGATGCGAATGCGCGAAGTATGTTGCGCCAGCGCGGCCAGGTAGACCATGGGCGACGGCGCCATGTCCAGCGGCGTCAGGTGGTGCTCGGCGACGTGGTAGCCGGTGAAGCCATACTGCTCGGCTTGCGCCACCAGCTCGTACCGCTCCGCGAACTGGCGCTCGAGCGTCACGCCATCCTGCCGTTCGAAATGGTCCCAGATCGCGAACTCGAGCGCCACCATAGACCCCCAAAAGTTTTTGCGACTCTAAATCTGCTCTAGCCGGGTGTCAATAGCGCGCGATATGCTACCAGCCATCGATGCAGACCAGCATGGAGAGGTCCGCTGAGGGCCGGCGTGAGCGGAAGAAGCGTGAACGGCGCGACGCCATTGCGCAGCACGCCCTGGCGCTGTTCGCCGCCGAGGGGTTCGACAACGTGACCATTCGCGAGGTCGCGGAGGCGGCGGACGTGTCGGAGCCGACCGTCTTCAATTACTTCCCAACCAAAGAGAGTCTCGTCTTCCACCAGGATCAGGCTCGCGAGGCGGCCATGATCGCGGCGGTACGCCAACGCGCCGAGGGCACGACGGTACTCGCCGCCTTCCAGTCGTGCGCACTGGCGTTGGTGGATTTCGAGTGGCCGGTGACGTTCGTCCAGTTTGTGCGCGTCGTCCAGTCCAGTCCGCGGCTTCAACAGTATCGTCGCGAGGTGTACGCGCGGCACGCCCAGACCCTGGCAGCTTACCTCCGGCAGGAACATCCCAGGTTGAATGGCGTCATTGCCACCAGCGTGGCGCTGGCCTTGATGGGGGTCGCGGTAGCGGCCTCCGAGAGCCTTGGCCAGCGCGTTATGGCGGGCCAGGCGCCACGTCGCGCGGCGTCGTCGGCGCGCGGCGAGACAAAGCGCGCATTCGCGCTCCTCGGCCATGGTCTCGCCGACTTTGGAGTGCGAGAACCGACACCCGCCGGCAGGCGGCGCGCCCGATGAAGTCCGTCGGCGCGTTCAGGCCAGGAGTCGAACTCGGTCGGCAGGTAGGCCAACTGGCGCTTCCCGCCGGGCACGCACGTGGTGCCCGCTCGATCTCAGCGGAATCCGCCGCTCGTCAGATATGGACGCCGCCTACTCGATAGTCGGTTCATGAGCGGATGCAAGTCCTGCGGCGTGCAGGGCGTAGGCGATTGCCTCGGCAGCGCTCATCGCGCGGCCCTCCGCCAGTGCTGAGGCGAACGCCGCATCGTCAAGTTGCGCCTGGACTCTGCGCAGGTCGCGTTCGAACGCCGCGTCGTCGAATGGATAGCGAAGGGTCCCACTCGCGAGCCACACCGAGTCAGCCGCGCCAAACAGTCGCGTGGCACGCAGCGGCTCCCCTGTTGCGCCAAGTACCGCGGCGGTCCAGGCGAGCAGTTGACCAAGCGTCGGGCCAACCAGGTCTGCTTCGCCTCCGGACAACGCAACTCGGAAACACGCCATTGCGCCTGTGAAGTCGCCTTGCTCGGACAGCGCCCGACCCAGCAGAACCAGCGCGCGACCAACGATGTGACTCCGATCGCCGGGGCGCTCCAGAGTGCGACCGACCCTGAGGCTCTCACGCAGGTAGTCCTGTGCACGATCGTATTGATTTCGCAACTGTGCGAGCGTCCCGAGTTGATTCAGCGTCAGGCAAGTCGTGAACGGTTCGCCCGCGGCTCGCGCCAGCGCGAGACTTTCACTCAACGATGCCTCAGCTTGATCGAAGTCGCCCATGAACAACTGGTTCGCACCCAGGTTTGACAGCCCCTGGGACAATCCAAGGTCATCCTCCAGTGTGCGCCAGATGGCGACGCACCTCTCCAGAAGCACGCGCCCTGTCGTGAAGTCACGCTGGATCCTGGCGAAGATCGCGCCAAACATCAGCGCCTGCGCATGTAGTGCCGCGGAGACCTCCTCCGGTTTGCGGTCGGCGAGATCGAATATGGCTTCGACCCACCGCCGGCCATCCGCCGGCACACCCTGGATGGCCCACAATGGACCCAGCGCACGAACGAGCCCCAGGCCTTCGTTGGCACGTTGCGCCTCCAGCCACCAGCGCAGCGCGGCGCGCACATTGTCCTGCGCCTCATCCAGTGTTTCCATCGCGCGCGGCACGCCGCCCTCGTGAGACGGCGCCAACAGCCGTGTCGATCCGGCCGGATCGAGCCGCTCCACCAACCGCGAGTAGTAGGTGGCATGCCGCTCGCGGATTGCCTCCAATTCGCCTCGGGCCCGCAGCCTGTCCAGCGCATACTCCCGCAGCGTCTCCAGCAGGTGGTAGCGTTCATCGCCGATGTTGACGACCAGCGACTTGCGAACCAGTTGCACAACCGCCTCGAGCACGTGCTCGGGTGGCACGTTTTCGTCGGCGCAGACAGCTTCGGCAGCGTCGAGCGTCCAGCCGCTCGCAAACACCGACAGACGCTCGAAAACGCGCCGCTGTGTGTCGCTGAGCAGCTGGTAACTCCAATCGATCGTGGCCGTCAGCGTCTGTTGGCGCGGTGGAGCAGCCCGGTTTCCAGCCGTCAACAGCCGGAATGGCCGATCGAGTCGCGCCGCTAATTGCCGCGGTGTCAGGGCGTCAAGACAGGCCGCTGCCAGCTCGAGCGCGAGCGGAATACCGTCCAGGCGGCGACAAATGTGCGCGATGGTGGGTGCGGTTTCCTCGTCCAGCGTGAACCGGTCCACCGCTGCTGATGCACGATCCGCGAACAGGCAGACGGCGGGGCTGCGTTGAACATCGTCGAACGAAATGCGTGGAGATGCCTCTGGCGACGTCAATGGCAGAACCGGCCAGCTGATTTCACCGGGGATCCCGATCGGCTCGCGACTGGTGGCCAGTATCTGCAGCTCCGGACAGTCGCGCAGCACGAGGTCGATGAGCACGGCGCTGGCATCCAGCAAATGCTCGCAGTTGTCCAGTACCAGCAGCACCGATGCATCGCGGAGCGCATCGCACAACACACCTTCGATTGCTCGATCCGGTGATGCTCGGACTCCAACGACGTTCGCGAGCCGATGCGGAACGAGGCCGGGATCTGCCACTTGCGCGAGCTCGACCAGCCACACCCCGTCTCCATATCGGTCGACGACGCGTTTCGCGACTTCGATTGCGAGTCGCGTCTTGCCTGAACCGCCCACTCCCGTCAACGTCATCAGTCGCGCACGCCGCAACCGGTCGGGAATCTCGACAAGCTCTCGCTCACGGCCGACGAAGCTGGTCATCGCCACCGGCAGGTTGTGACGGACTTTGCGAACCGCACCGTCGAGTGGCGGGCTGCCGTGGCGTCGGACGGGCTCCACAGTTGTCCGCAACCGCTCGGCGTCGATGGGCCCGAGCTGCAGCGCCGTCAGTAGCCGCTCGGCGGTATCGCGGTAGGGGTGCGTCGTGCCGCGTTCGAGCTTCTGGATCCCATACACGCTGAGGCCGGCCCGCTCCGCAAGGCTCTCCTGGGTCAGGCCCGCGGCGATGCGGTGCTGACGCAATAGGGCGCCAAAGGTAGTTGTCGAATCGGCTGGCACTGCTCTGATGTCCGCTCGCCGGCTTCCCCCGAGGCGCGACGTGGCCCTCAGCCTAGCACGACTTCGCCCAGACGTGACCTCCTGGCATCCACGGCAGTCTGCCTGCCTGTTTGCCCCCGATCGCAAGCAGGCAGGCCAAACAGGCAGGCGTTGGTGTTGCGATGACCGCCGAGGAGGGAACCTGCTTGGCATCAGACCGAACCACAACAGGAGCCGATCCGCCGTGATGCACCCACTGCAATATGAGCTCGAAAACGCTCGCCACGCGCACTACCGATCCCGCGCTGCGCAACAGCGGCTGGTGGCGGAGGCGGAACACCTGGCGACCGGCCGCTCACCGTCCGTCGCCATGTTGCGCACGATGGCGGCCCACATCAGCAATGCACTACGTATGGGGGCTCTCAGCCGTGCCGAGAGCCAGTAAGACCGACGCGCTTCTGGCTATTGACAGTCCCGAGGCTGAAATCCGCCAGATCGACCTTGACTCCTACACGGTTACGTTCAACACGTTCAAAACCGATTCCGACCCTGCGCCACTGTTCCACGGACTGCCGGACGATGCCTGTCAGTGTCCGCACTGGGGCATCGTGCTGACCGGCAAACTTGTCTTCCGATACGCTGACCGCGAGGAGACGTACGCCGCCGGCGACGCATACTACGGACCTCCAGGACACGTTCCGTTGAGCTCCCCAGATACGCAGACGATCGAATTCAGTCCCGGTGCTGAGCTGCGGGCCACGATGGCGGTTGTGGGCGGAACATGCAACGGCTCGCCGAACAGGGCACAGG
>JAFAOS010000239.1 GCA_019247515.1 Chloroflexota bacterium
CCCGGTTAGAGCACTAGTGCCGAAGTAGACTCTGCTGGAATCCGCTCGAGAAAACGTTCACCGCGCTGCAATCTGATCGACGTCGGGGAGCGCGGACTCGAACCGCGGACCCCTGGTCCCCCAGACTAGTGATTATTCGGACCGACACCCTCAGATTCGAAAAGAGCAACTTCGTCGAGATTTGGTCGGAAAGAGCACTACACCCTGCAAGCTGGAGTCTGCTGGAATCAGCTGCAAACAGTTAGACGTGTGCGCGATCCGGATCATTGCCGCCGGCTAGTCTGCGGTCGGCCCCGCATTGCAAAAAGCGCACCACAAGGCCAAGAGCAACCGTCCTCGCTGGCCGGGGCTTCCCCCGTTGGTCCTCGTCGCCGGGCGGCCGCTGCGTTACACGGCGCGAAGTCGGCGGCCTGGCGGGCATAGAGGACCTCGAACTTTCGCACGATAGTCGCATCGTCAGGAACTACAGTCGAGTGCGCGTGGTCGAACCCACGTTCTAGCGTTGCCAGTTCGGCAAGGCTCGATCCCGAGTGCTCTCGCCGAGCAGCGGCGTCAGCAACTACGACCGCGACACCGTGGAGTTCGAAATATCGGAAACCCTGGATCGCATCCTTCACGTTCTCTGCTGACAGCTCCTCAAGCGCCTGCAGCACCCCGCCATTCATCGCCAGGCTATGAAAGAGTAGGAGATCCGCCAGTGCCCTATCCCCAGAGCGAGGTTCACTACCGCCGGCTTCCATAGCGGCTCGATTCCAGACTTTGTCAGCATCGGAGAGCGAGTACATCCGAGCAATTGTGCGCGCCAACACGTACATGTCAGTTGGCACCTGAACGGCGAGCGGCGGCGAGCTACTATCAGTCGTGTCATGACTGTTGATGAGGCAATCCCGAATCTCGACGCCCCGGACATAGCGCTGTTCGAGGCGGTCGGCACCAGGCGTTCGGCAGTGGCCGGCGACTATTTGTACCGAGAGGGTGATTCCGCGTACGACTTCTACGTCCTCGTCACTGCGGCGGTGGAGATCGTCCTCCGGACAGAGGGCGGCGAGAAGCTCATCGCCCAGCATGGTCCCGGGAGGTTCCTCGGCGAGCTCAACATGCTCACGGGGCAGCGAGTGTTCGCGTCGGCTCGCGTCGTCGACGCTGGTGACGTGATCGCAGTGCCGAGGGCGGAACTTCGGCGGGTCATGACGACTAACCCCCGACTGGGCGACTCGATTCTCGCCGCATTTCTCGCCCGTAGAGCGCGGCTCATCAGCGGGGCCGGCAGCAGCAGCATCCGTGTTATCGGCTCCCGCTTCTCGCCCGAGGCGACGCGGCTGCGCGAGTTTCTCAGCCGGAGTGGGATTCCGCACGAGTTCTTGGACCCGGAGCGCGACGCTGCTGTGGAGGCAGTCCTGACATGCCGAGGCCTCATCCCTGCGGACCTCCCTGTGGTCATTGTCACGGGAGCCGTGCTGCGCCGTCCAACACCTGGCAGTCTCGCCGACTACATCGGCGTGTCCGTCGGCAACCTTCCCGAGCGACGCTTCGACCTGATCGTCGTCGGCGGAGGGCCTGCGGGACTGGCCGCGTCTGTCTACGGTGCATCGGAGGGGCTGCGGACGCTGGTTGTGGAGATGATCGCCGTCGGCGGCCAAGCTAGCTCCAGCTCGCGCATCGAGAACTACCTCGGATTCCCCTTAGGAATCTCCGGCGGCGATCTCACGCAGCGCGCCCACGTGCAGGCCCAGAAGTTCGGCGCATCGCTCGTCAGTCCGGTCACTGTCGCGTCGCTGCAAGAGAGGGCCGCACATCTCGTCGTCGGGCTGATGGACGGGACCGAGGTGGCGGGTCGCGCAGTGATCGCCGCCACGGGTGCGCGCTACAGGCGTCTAGACACCCCGCGTCTCGAGGAGTTCGAAGGCAACGGCCTGTACTATGCCGCCACGGAGACGGAGGCGCGCGCGTGCGGTATCGCACCGGTCGTCGTCGCCGGTGGCGGCAACTCCGCGGGCCAAGCAGCACTGTTCCTCGCGGGGGGTGGTTGTCCCGTAACCATCGTGATCCGCGGTACCGACTTGGCGAAAAGCATGTCGCGGTACCTCATCGATCGGATCGATGCCGACCCGCGCATCCACGTCAAGGCGAACGCGAGGATCGTCGCCCTGGGCGGAGACCAGACACTCCGCTCGATCACGATCGCGACACCCGGCGAGACGACGACTGTAGAGTGCGCCGGCCTGTTCTCGTTCATCGGCGCTGAACCGTCATCGGAGTGGTTGTCCGGCTGCGCCGCGCTCGACAAGCGCGGCTTCGTGCTGACGGACCGCTCCATACGCGACGAGGATCTCGACGGGCGATGGGACACGCTCGGCCGGCGGCCCTTTCCGTTCGAGACGAGCCTCCCCGGGCTATTCGCGGTGGGAGATGTCAGGTCCGGGTCCACGAAGCGCGTAGCCACCGCGGTCGGTGAGGGGTCAGCCGCCGTTGGCTCGGTGCATGAATGGCTCGCCTTCGCGCATTAGCAGAGATCAAGTCATCACCTCCCATCGACTTCCACGTTCGACACACGTCACCCCCAATAGGGCTGGTTGGCAGCGGTCAGACCTTCGAGAGGCGTCCCGAACGGCACGTCCCTAGCTTGCGTTCGCGCCGGTGGGCATCGGTGCAGGTCTCTGGACCGCCCACTAACGAGATACCCGAGCGGCTGCTCCGAAGCGGGCGGCATCTGCCTCGATAGGCTTTCCGTGGTGCCTACCTCTCGCGACCTGGCTATGCATCTTTTTTGGTACGGGGGCAGCACGGGCGTTGCTTCTCCTTTCCTAGGCGATAGCCCGATTGCCGCGCAGAGGCGTAGGTCGTCCTGACGAGTGACCGAGGGCCTCGTTCTGGGTGTGCCAGGGATGGCTCCCAGGTTGCTGGCGGGTCTCCGGTAAGCACTCCGGTACCCG
>JAFAOS010000338.1 GCA_019247515.1 Chloroflexota bacterium
TCGTCCTGGTCGCGGTGCTCGTCCTCGGTGGGGTCGACGGCGAGCGGATCGCGGTTGTCGAGGAGGCGGAAGATGTACTCGTCCTCGTGGGCGGTGTGCGCCTGGAGCAGGGCGAGGAGCGCGTGCCAGGTATCGCCAAGCTGTGCCACCTGGCCTGGGTCGGACCAGTCGGTTCGACCGACGCTGACGGTGAACTCGAACAGGGCCAGGCGGAGGCCCTTGTGGATATGGGTGAACAGGTCGTCCCGCAGCAGAGCGGGCGGTGCAGAGAGGGTGGTCATGCCCAGCACTCTAGGGACGCCGACGCGATCGGCCTATCCCAGGATTGTGGGGGTTTGACGCGGGGGAGCGGCGTGCGATTCTAGCGGCATGGATCTGCTGGAACGGGTCCGCCAGGTGGCGGCGCGTGGGGGCGACCTGTCGGCCGTGCGCGCGGGTCTGGACCGGGCGCTGCGGACGAGCGTGGTGTACGACGTGGCGGCGATTTCGACGGTGGATCCGGCGACGCTGCTGTGGACGAGCTGCTGGGTGAGCGGGCTGTCGGCGGACGGAGAAGCGGAACGGGAGCAGGTGCTGTACGCCCTGGAGTTCGCCGGCGATGACCTGAATAGCTACACGGGGCTGGCCAGCAGCGGGCGGCTGGTCGGTCGGCTGCACCAGGCCAGCGGCGGCGACGTGCGCCGGGCGAAGCGGTGGCCGGCCCTGCTGTCGCAGTTGGCGGTGACGGACGAGATGCGGGTGATCCTGACCAGTCGGGACATGGTGTGGGGCACACTCACGCTGTACCGACGGGCGCCGCACCCGCCGTACACGGAGCGGGACGAGGCCGTGGTGCGTAGCGCGCTGACGGCGATGGCGGATGTGTTCCGCCTGGCGATGCTGCGAGCAGCCTTGGAGATGCCGACGGGCCTGGAGCGACCCCCCGGAATGGTAGTGGTGTCGCCGTCCGGGGAGATTGCCGCGGTGAGTGACAGCGCACGCACGTGGCTGGACGCCGTTGACGATCGGGGGCGCATCCCGAGCGTCGTCCGCGCGATCGCGGCGGCGGTGGCGGCGGGCGACAGCCTGGCGCACGCGGCGTTCCCCGCCCCTGAAGGGGGCTGGGTCATGCTGCACGCGTCGCCAATGGCCGGGCAGGCAGCGGGTGTGGGGATCATCATCGAAGGAGCGCAGCCGGCCCGGCTGAGCGAGGTGATCGCCGGGGCATATGGGTTCACGCCGCGCGAGCGGGAGATCACGGCGCTGACGGCACAAGGGCGCAGCACCAAACAGATCGTATTGGCACTGGGTATCTCGCCGTTCACGATCCAGGACCACCTGAAGGCGGTGTTCGCGAAGGTAGGGGTGCAGAGCCGCGCCGAGTTGGTAGCGACACTGTACGTGCAGCACTACGCGCCTCGGCGCGCGGCGGGCGCGACGCCGAGCCCGTACGGCTGGTACCTGGACCACTACGCGGCCGCGAGCTGACCAGACCGGCCGGATCGGGGCCGGAGCAACCCGTTTGGCCTGGAGTTTCGGTTCAAGCCTGAGAGCTCGAAAGCGTGAACGCTGTCAGCCGCGGAAACCGGGGACAGCCCGCACACCCACAGCGTCAAGTAACGATTGCCCAAGCAGCCCTGTGCCTGGACGCTGCGTCCGACCAAAGCCACACCTCGTCGTGCTCGCCCCAGGCCAGACCCGTTCGGATGCCGCCACACGCTCGTGACGGTTCCGCATCCGATCGTCGACGGCGGCAGGAACGGCGTGCCGCCGGTCGCCGACCACGCTCGGCTGGGCCTTTTTCGAGATCAGGAGGTTCGGCCCGCGCGTGATCTACGAGCACTACCGGCGCGCCCGCGCTGAGTCGGATTTACGCTGCCGTCCAGGGCACAAGCGCTTCGCCGAACCGGGTATGTGCCGCGCTGACCGACCCCGACGCGCTTTCCGTGCGGCTCCGCACAACGGTTGACCCGCCGGTTCCTTTGCACTTCGTGACACGAATGTTGTTGCGATTGAGCCGAATACGCGGGGCAGCGCGGAGCGGCAGTCCTCGAGCAAGCGTGAGCGATTTGCCGACCGCGGAATCTCACCGACGATCGACGGCCACATCGCGGTCGGGATTCGTCCCGGTCCCGCCGGGACGGGGCGACCCGACGGCAACGGGCAATCGACAGGACTCCCGCCCCATGACGCCTGGGGCGCGCAGACCTGATGCTGAACCAAGCCCCGCTGGCCGGGGTCGAAAGTGAGGAAACAGGGATGGATCGATCAACAGGAGCGGCTTCGGCCGCGGCAAGGTGGGGAAGCATGGTGGCGGCGGTCGCCGCGGTGACGTGGGTGGGCATCAGCCTGGAGTCGATTGTCCGTCCGGGTGAGCACGATTATCGGGACGGGCTCATCCTGCTGCCGTGGGTGCTGACCATGGCGGCGTTCGTGGCGCTGCACCGCGTCCAGCGCCACCGGGCAGGATTCATCGAGAAGGCCGGGTTCTGGGTCGCCATGGCTATGATGGCCCTGACCGGGATCGGCGCCCTCGGCATGGTCATTGGGGCAGACGGGCTGACACCGCTGGCCTTTCCCATCGGCCCGATGCTGTGGATCCCCTCGATGGTGGCGTGGGGTGTCGGGACCGCGCGCGCTGGAGTGATGCCTCCGTGGGTTGGCGCCGGTCTCGCCCTATGCCAGCCGCTCACCATTGGTCTCGCTCTGGCGCTGTCGCCCATCTCGCCAGTCGTCGAGCGGGGTAGCTACACCGGTGCGCTGGCGAATGGGCTGGTCCTGGCTGGCCTTGCCATGGCGCTGTACGCGCTCCGGAGCGGCAACCGTCATTTGACGCGCGTCGCCGCTGCGCGAGTGTGACGCACGGGGTGACCAGCGGGCACCATACACGCCCATGGGTCAGCACGAATCGCGGCCCGCTGTCGGCCTAGCTATCGCTTTCGGCGCCACCACTCTGCTGCTGACCGTGGTGGCGCTGGCGTTGCAGCCGTCCGTGTCCACGCTGCCAGTCGCCAGCTTTGTGGATCGCTTCAACCTGCTGCTGCTCGGCGGCGCGGCCGGGTTCGGCCTGCCGGGGGCGGTGATCGCCGCCGTGCGGCCCAGGAATCGCATCGGATGGCTGGCCGCGGCCATCGGCCTGTTGACCGCCCTAGCGCTGGCCACCCAGCAGTACGGCATCATCGGCGTCTACCGCGCTCCGGAGCTGCCCGCCGCCGGATGGGCAATCTGGGTGGCGACCTGGGTCTGGGCGCCGGCGTACTGGCTCATTCCCACCTTGTTGCTGTTGCTGTTCCCCGACAGACGTCTGGTTTCAGCGCGCTGGCTGCCCGCGGCCTGGGCAGCGTGGGGCGCCGTGGCGCTCAGTACGCTCGGCTGGGCGCTGGATCCGGCCTCGGACAACGACACGAACGTCACGCCACCCGGCTACCACTACCCGGTGCCGACCTCGGCGGAAGCCGCCCACCTGCTCCTGAGTGTCGGCTCAGTGCTCGGAGTGCTGGCCATCATCGCGGCGGTCGTGCTGCTGCTGCTGAGGTACCGTCGAGCCGTCGGCGTGGAGCGACTTCAGATCAGCTGGGTGCTGGTCGGCGGATTGGCGACGGTGGCGCTGCTGGCCGCGACGTTCGCAGGTGGCCGGTGGCTCATTGGGCTCGCCATGCTGCCGCTCCCCCTGGCCATCAGCGTCGCGGTGGTCCACACCCGGCTCTGGAACATCGAGCTGGTCCTGAATCGATCGCTCACCTACGGCATCCTGACGGTGGGCATCGCCGCGCTCTACCTGATGTGCGTGCTGATGCTCGGGAACGTGGTCGGCGCGACGACCGGCGCGCCGCTGATCGCCACTGCCCTGGCAGCCATTGTGATCCAACCCGCGCACGCGCGGGTCCGACGCTGGGCCAACCAGGTCGTCTATGGCGACCGGGACGACCCCGCCGCGGCGCTGCGTCGGCTGGGTGAGCGGCTCGACGGTGTCGCCTCACCCGACGAGTCCCTGTTGGCAGCGACGCAGTCCGTTGCACGGGCGCTCCGGTGCGCGTACGTCGCGATCGAGGCCGACGGCATCGTTGCCAGTAGCGGCAGCATGCCGTATGCGCGCGAGCAGCGCTTCCCGCTGGCGTATGCCGGGGAGACTATCGGCGCGCTGGTCATCGGTACGTTGCCGGGCGCCTCCGTCGGGCGGGCAGAGCGGCGGCTCATCGACGATCTCGCCCCCCACCTTGGTGTCGTGCTGCACGCAAACCGTCTCACGCGCGATCTGCACCTGTCGCGGCAGCGCCTGCTCGCCGCGCGCGACGATGAACGCCGCCGACTGCAGCGCGAGTTGCACGATGGCCTGGGAGCGACCCTGGCGGCCCTCGCCCTGCAGGTGGACCGCGGCCGCGGCCTCCTCGCCCACGATCCCGCCCGAGCCGCGTCGGTGTTCGACGAGCTGGGCCAGCGCATCCGTGAGACGGTCGGCACCGTGCGTGGGATTGTCCAAGGCTTGCGGCCGCCGGACCTCGACCAGCTCAGCTTGGCCGGTGCGCTGGAGATCCTGGCCGAGAGGCTCACCAGCGGTACCCTGCACATGCGTGTGTGCGCAGATCGCAACGCCGCGAACCTTCCCGCGGCAGTCGAACTGGCTGTGTACCGGATTGCCTCGGAAGCCATGACCAACGCCAGCCGCCACGCACACGCCTCCTGCTGCGAAGTGCGATTGGAGGTGGGCGGTCAGAGGCTTGAGCTGAGCGTCACCGACGATGGCCAGGGGCTCGCTGGCGGTGCGAGCAGTGGCGCTGGCACGGGCCTGCGCTCTATGCGTGAGCGCGCCGAGGAGCTTGCCGGGACGTGCAGTATCGCGTCGGTCCAGCCGCATGGCACTCGCGTGTCCGTGCGGATTCCGCTACCGGAGGACGCTCTATGACCCTGCGCGTGCTCGTGGTGGACGACCATCCGCTCTTTCGCGAAGGACTCGCGGCCCTGCTGCACGATCTGCCGATGATCGAGGCGGTGGGACAAGCCGCCAATGGACGGGAGGCCGTCGGCAAGGTGGCGGCGCTTGCGCCGGACGTCGTACTGATGGACCTGCACATGCCCGAAATGGACGGAGTCGAAGCGACCCGCCACATCGTCGCCGACCATCCGCGCACCGCGGTACTGGTGTTGAGCATGCTGGAAGACGACGCATCCATTTTCGAGGCGATGCGCGCCGGTGCCCGAGGCTTTTTGTTGAAAGAGGCGACGCTCGACGACATTGCGCGGGCGCTGGAAGCCGTAGCGGGCGGACAGGCCATCTTTGGCGGTGCCGCGGCTGGGCGCATCCTGGCGTCGCTGGCCGCCCCCGCCCGCCCGGGTGGAGTAGCTGGCCTCACCGAGCGAGAGGAAGAAGTGCTGCGCCTGCTGGCGCAAGGCCTGACCAATGCCGCCATTGCCGAACGCCTGTCCGTGAGCGACAAGACCGTTCGGAACCACGTGTCCAACATCTTCAACAAGCTGGGTGTGAGCGATCGCGCCGCCGCCGTCGCACGCGCCAGGGACTCCGGCTACTAACGGTCTGTCAATTTGAGCTAGCTGGCCAACTGCAGCTGGAGCCGCCGCCTCCCCGCGCCGCGTGCGCACGCCGGCAGCCGTCGTCCGCCCTCGCGCGTGAAGCGCCATCGCACTCTCGGTTCGTCGGCTTCGAGGCTGCCTGGCCGGCGGCCACCCGGCCGTGGAATAAGTCGGACTGCCCCTGGCTAAGAGTTCGGGTCCGGCGCGTCATTGACCTCGTTCTCGAAGTACGGCGGTGGGGCACCGGGCGTTGATACAGTCGGGTTGCCCGTGAAGCAGCTCATGCTGCCGTTCTTACCGGTTGGAGTGGGCTGGCCGCTCGGGCTGAAATCCGGGCCGGCGATAATCTCGTCGAACTGCGGACCGAACAACGTCACGTGGAATCCGCCGTCTACGAGCGAATCGCTCACGTTGTTAGTGACCTGCGCGCCATCCACAAAAGCGACGTCGTGGGTCTTCGGATCATTTCCCCGGACGGAGACCTGCCCGTACGCGCGGGTGTCGGATTCCAAGCCGTGCCTCAGAACTACCGTCCCCGTCACGGTGCCACCATCGAAGCCCTGGTCTGTCGGGCCGGCAAAGACGAACATGTCCGTCGTGTGGATGTTGCCACGCGCGTCTATGAAGTGTGGTCCCGCGCATTTGGCGATCAGCGCCTGGGGGCGGGCCGCCGTCCGTCGTTGTCATCGCCCTTCCCCTTGTCTCTGTCATTGCCGTTGTCGGTGGCGGGCGTGACGCGATACACCTCGACGAGTGCAAACCGCAAGTTGTTGAGATTGGGCGGCTGGTTGGGTTGCGCGCAGTTCGTTGAGCGGTCCGCGCAGTACTGCTCCTTGGCCTCGATCTCGTACGGCGCGGGTCCACTCAGGTCGGCCAGCGCCGGCCCAACCGTGCTGGTCAGACTTGCCACGGCAAGGAGCGACGAACCCAAGCCAAAGCGGACAAACTTCCACATGACGCGTCTCGTAACCTCCGCGTTCTTCATGTACTCGTCGTGCTGAGCGTATGCCGCACTCGGCCCTGTGTAGTCGACTCCACATCACAGGGTGGTTGAGAGATGGTGGCTTTCATTGTTTGCGCGGCACGCGCTCGTCCGGAGCCGTTCGGGTCAGGACATAATTTCGGGAATTCTGTACGGTAGGAGCAATCCCGCCAACGCCGCATTGGTGTCGGACCGGGTCCTTACTGTGAGCGCGTCCCCATGAGGGATCGCCAGCGCCGCCATGGAGGATTCTTGCGATGCCGTCGACGGCGTATCGAGTACGTCCTCACTGAGCAGCCGGACCATGTGCGGGATGGACCAACACCAACGGCACCTCTACCTGCGCCGAGTCAGGCCCGTTCGAGCAATGCGCGTCCATCCGATTTCGCAATATCACGCCGGGCAAGCGAGCCGCGCTGATCAGAACTCCCGCGCACGGTCGAATTCCGCGGCGGCGAGCTCACGCAGCTACCGGCGCGCCAGCCGCCGCCCTCGGTCAAGGCATACGGCAAAGCCCGATATCAACGAGGCGTCGTACGAGGAGCTGGTGCAACCCTGCGGCATCGACGGCGAGCTTGCCCACAGAATTATCGAGGCGCCCCTTCCGCACCCTGAAAGACTTGGACCGAGTCCCGCAGATTGGCGAGATGCGGATGCAGATCTTGCGGGAAACGGTCCGACTGCCACAGCGTTAGCCGAGATCAGTTCGTCCAGGTTCCCCAATCCGGACGTGCCGTCGTCTTGGCCCGGGCCGGCTCCGCGGCAGCACGCCGACGTGTTGTCGGGAGCAACGCGGCCCGAGCGGCGTGCTGTACAAATCCCCGACAGGTCAGTGCTGGGGGCACACTCCAGAAACACCAGGATTTAAGCTGGCTGTAGGAACCGCTCCGTCTGGACATCGAACGTTTCCGCACACGCGCCGCTACAGAAATAAGTTGAGGTAGCCGACAACGCCACTGGTAGCTTGCAGGCGACCGCACTTCATTTGACTGAAGCCCGTCCGGTACCCGCGAGGTGAAGCCTTGACCTCCGTCGTCGTCGTCGGGGACCACGCCGAGCTCCAGTGGATGACCACCAATGAACGCGGCTATGAAGTCGCAGACGGGTGGGAGCTCGCTGGGAGGATGGGACCTTTGGCGGAAACGACGGTCACTCCGATCATCGTCGAGTCAGCACCGGCCAACGTCGCGGGACTACGAGATCTGGCGTTCCTCCTGCTCGCTGGTCAGCGCGGCTTCGGCTTCTTGCACGCTGATTACTGCTTCTGGCGCGTGTATCGCCAGATATACGACAGCGCCGAGTGCGCCGCCGATCAGCGGCATGATGATGAACACCCACAACTGGGCGATCGCCGGCGAGCCGGCGAACAACGCCGGTCCGATGCTGCGCGCGGGGTTCACCGACGTGCCGTCGATCGGAATGCACACCAGGTGGATCAACACCAGGACGACGCCAATTGGCACGCCCGCGAAACCAACCGGCGCCGCCACGTCGGTCGAGCCGAGGACAGTCAGAACCAGGATGGCCGTCAGGACGATCTCGGCGACGATGGCGGACAGCAGCCCGTAATGCAGCGGCGAGCGCTCGTCATAGCCGTTGGTGCCAAAGCCCGCCGCCACGGGGTCGTAGCCACCCGCGATGCCTTCGGCCACCAGCAGCAGCACCGCCGCCGCGACGATGGCCCCGATCACTTGAGCCACCCAGTAGCCTACCGCGAGGCGGCGGTCCAGCTCGCGGGCGATCAACGCGCCGAGCGTGACGGCGGGGTTGATGTGGCCCCGAGATCGGTCCGACAGCGTAGGCCATCGCCAAAAGCGACAGGCCGAAGGCGAACGAGATCCCAAGAAAGCCGATCTTGTCGCCGGCCAGCACGGCGCTCCCGACGCCGCCGAACACGAGTACCAATGTCCCGACGCATTCCGCCGAGTATCTGCGCAGATCATCCTTCTGCATAGCTCTAAGGGGTCCGGCAACGATTCCTGCATTTTGGGGCCATTTGCAGGGCGCTGCCGATCAGCTCCAGCGCTCAGGCCGTGGGACGAGTGCTGGGTGCAGCGACGGCGGCGTGGATTCGCAGAAGCTCGGGAATCGTCTCGGCCGGCCGCGGACCCATCCCGCACTCTGTCGCCACGCCAAAGCTCGTGAGATGCCTCCGCGCTGCCGCGATGCGCCGCTCGGCTCCGCTCACTCCGTCGTGGTAGTGCACCAGCCCAAGGTAGACCTCCGTTTCCGGCGCCAACTGGAGCTCATCGAGCGGTGCGAAGTAGCCATCGTCGTCGCGCGTGCGCGGGACCGGCATGTGGACCCATGTAAGCGGACGGACCGAGCTCCCGGCGACGGCATTCGCCAGTCGCACGACCAGTCCGAGGTCCGCGGGCTCTTTGAAATGCTGTTGAGCTCGAAACCCGTAGCAGAAGTGGTACCCGAGCTCAACTTCTCGCGGCACGGCCTCCCCGAGCTGTGCCAGCCGCTCCGTGATGTCCGTCCAGGGATCCTGCAAGTGCGTCGGGGCGATGCCCTCCAGAACCGCAACCTCGACGGCCACGTCCCATTGGATCGCGAGCTGAGCAGCCGGAATCGCCGCCAGCATCGCGTCCAGCTCCGCCAGCATCCGCCGTTGGTAAACCGGCTCGACGAGCGAGCGATCGTCCAGCGCAACGAAAGAGGAGACGGGCGCCAATGGCGTCGGGAGGCATACTTGAAAGCGGATGTGGGAAGGAACCGCACCCGTGCGCTGCAATTCAGTGAATTCCCGATACGACGCGATCGCCGCGTCGGCATAACCCAATGCGCTGAAGGTCAGTTCATCCGTCCGAGCTGCCTCACGTACTCGAAGCACGCGAACAGGACCGTACACGCCGGGCTCTTCAGCGGCCTGCTCAAACGCGGAGTTGTTAGCGAAGAGAGGGTGCTGCCAGCGGAGCCAGCCATTGCGTACACCGGTCTCGCCGTCCGGCATGCGACGTAGATGCTCCCCCAGAGTCACCGCAACAGCACGAAAGACCTCCTCACTTGAGGCGAGCGGAAAGCTTCCGACGAGATGAGCGCCACGAGCTTGTTTGCCGTTTAGCAACATGGCCTGCTCCCTTCATCCCAGCCACCGGAACAACACACCACCGATCACTTGCTTGAGACAACCGGCACGCGATCGCGCAAATGCGGATCGTCATTTTCGAACCGCCCCTTCGAGGGCCGCTCTGACTTGATCCTCCCTCAACTCGGCGTAGACGAGCGTTGAGCAAATATCACGATGGCCCAGGACGCGCTGCACGATCTGGACTCGCTGGCCTTGGGCGATCAGCTCACTGCCGCGCGTATGACGTAACTGGTGCGGTGTGTAGCGTGGCGCGCCATTCCCGTCGAGCAGGCCAGCAGTGGCGCACAACTTGGCCCATTGATAGTGCAAGGCGTCGTAAGACATGCGCGTGCCGCGGTTCGAGCGGAACAGCAGCTCGAAGTCAGCGGGTTTGCGCGAGAGGGCTCGCAGCGCAGCACGCAGGCCACGCAAGGTACGCGGCGTTGCAGTGGGGCCAAGTACGACAGCACGCTCCGGCCCATTCTCCGGTTCCCGCACGCGTAATGCTTCGCGACCAGTGTCCAGCGTGACGTCACCCCAGCGCAGCTCCAGGACCTCGCCAACGCGCATACCAGTCTCGCGTAGCATCGTGAAGATCAGCCGGTACGGTTGCGCGGCGATGCCGATCGCCGCATCGAGGGCGCGTTGCTCGTGTTGCTCACGGATGGGGCGTGGCAAGCGGCGCCGGGCATGGAGTGGCGCGTGCTCCGTCAGCAGATTGCGCATGCACAGACCGTGACGGCAAGCCCACGCGAAGTACCGCCGGAATGTGGCGACACGGCGGCCGACCGTGCTCGTCGCAGCGGGCCCTCGGACGAGCCATGCCTCAAGATCCTCCAGGCGCAGTTCGTCGAGCGGTAGACCGAAGCGCACGTCGTCAGCCGCGGCCGCAAGTTCATAGCGGTAGGCGCGGACGGTGTGTGGCCGCAATCGTTCGATCTGGGCAATCTCGGTTAGGAACGCCTCGAAGCTCCTAGCCAAGGTCGTTTTGCCCGGCTTGCCAGAGAAATCCAGTACCGCCACGGGCCCAGGGTATCAGTCGACAGTTAGGAATGCCGGCGATTGACGCCCCTATGCCAGAGAAAGCACATTCTCTGGCATGCTGGGGCGCCATGCCTCGCCTCCAAGACACCGCCTACCCGCGCCTCAAGAGCGTCCTCACCGCCCGTGACCTGGCCGCCGCCTTTACGCCGACGCCTGATGAGCTCCTGCTGGCTCGCCGCGCCGCGAAGGGTCTCGTGGCACAACTTGGCTTTCTCGTCCTCCTAAAGCTCTTTCAACGTCTTGGACGACCGGTGCCGGTCGGCGATGCACCGCGGCCGTTGGTAGAGCACGTCGCTCGTGTCGCTGGCGTGCGCGGCGTCTCGCTCGTGCTGGAGGGCTACGACCGCTCGGGCACGCGTCGACGCCATCTGGTGCTTATTCGCGACCATCTGGTTGTCCGCCCGTACGGTCCTGCCGCGCGGCATGCAATGGTCCGAGCGTTAGGCGACGCCGCCAGCACCAAACACGAGTTGGACGACCTCATCAACGTTGCGGTCGAACAACTGGTCCGCCAGCGGTTCGAACTGCCAACCTTCGACACGCTGAATCGGGCCGCGCGCCGTGTCCGCGCCACATTCAACCGAGCAATGTACAAGCGCGTATTCGAAGCATTGAGCGAAGATGATCTGACCAGCATCGACGCGCTGTTCATCACCGACCTGACCACCCTCCGCTCGCCATGGAACGACCTGAAGGCTGACGCTGGCAATCCGACGTTGACGCACTTGCGCGATCTGGTGGCCCGTCAGCGCTGGTTGGCGTCGCAGGCGGTCGGCACCAATGCACTGGTCGGGATACCACCGGTCAAGGTGCGTCATTTCGCCGAAGAGGCCAGGACGCTCGACGCAGGACGTATGCAAACCCTTGAGCAGCACAAACGGATGACTCTGGCGGTCGCCTTGCTGACGACCCAGGCGGCGCGGGCGCTCGACGACCTGGGTGAGATGTTTGTTCGCCGGATGCAGCACATCCACAACGCCGCCAAGCTGGCACTGGACCGCTATCGCCTCGCCACCGTCGAGCGTACAGACAACCTCGTCACGACGCTGCACGAGCTGCTCCTCGCGCACCAGACGCAGGGCTCGGTCCAAGAGCGGTTCTCGGCAATGGATGCGGTGATCGCGCCGCGTACCGACGAATTGTTGGAAGCATGCGAAGCGCATCTGGCGCACGCTGGCAGTAATTACTTTCCATTCGTCTGGCGTACGTACCGGAGCCATCGTGCCACCCTGTTTGCCTTGCTGGATGCGCTTCCTTTGCGATCAACCAGTCAGGACACCAGTGTTGAGGAGGCGTTGCGTTTTATTCGGACGAACGCCGGCCGAACAGGCGAGTGGCTACCAGTGACGCGCACCGAGCGCGCTGACGGCAAGGCGCAACCGATTCCGCTGCTGGACTTGAGCTGGGTGCCCGATGGGTGGTGGCGACTGCTGACTGACGAGCCTCGAGGGGGCGCGCTTCCCGAACGGGTGAAGCGCCGCCACTTCGAGGCGTGCGTGTTCTCCCAGCTGATGTTGGAGCTCAAGGCCGGCGATCTGTGCATTGTCGGCAGTGACGCGTTCGCCGACTACCGCGAGCAGTTGGTGAGCTGGGAGACGTATCACCAACGGGTTGGCGACTACAGCGTGACCGCTGGTGTGCCAGTCGACGGCCAAGCCTTCATTCGACACGTGCGAGATTGGCTTGATGGAGTGGCCAAGGCGACCGACGATGCCTTCCCCGAAAACGATCTCGTACGAATCGAACACGATGAACCGATCATCAGCCGTCCGCCGCACAAGGCCGAATCCACGAGCGTGCGCGATCTGGAATCTCAGCTGGCTGAGCAAATGCCTGAGCAGCACATCCTGGACATGCTGACCGACACCGAGCACTGGCTGCATTGGACTGGTCCGTTTGGGCCTATCTCGGGCCACGAGACCAAGTTGGAGGATGTCGTGCTCCGCTACCTGGCGACGGTCTTCTGCTATGGCACCAATATGGGGCCGAGCCAGGCCGCACGGTCGCTGATCGGCTTGGATCGCCGGCAGATCGAGTGGATCAATCAGCACCACGTCATCGAAGACGGGCTCGACGAAGCCAGCGCGATCATCGTCAACGGTTACCACCGGTTCCTCCTGACTCGCGCCTGGGGTTCAGGCAAGCACGTTTCAGCAGACGGAACCCAATGGGATACCTACGAGCGGAACCTTCTGGCCGAGCGTCACATACGCTATGGCGGTTTTGGCGGTGTCGCTTACTACCATGTTTCCGACCTATATATCGCTTTGTTTAGCCGCTTCATCCCATGTGGCGCGTACGAAGGCGTCTACATCCTGGACCCCTTCTATCAGAACAAAACCGACATCCAGCCAGACACGCTGCATGCCGATACGCACGGTCAGAGCGCCGCAATCTTCGGCTTGGCGTACATCCTCGGTATCCAGTTAATGCCGAGGATCCGCAACTGGAAGCACCTCGTGCTGTACCGATCCACCAAGGAGGCGCGCTATCAGCACATCGACAGCTTATTTACGGGAGTTGTCGATTGGGACCTGATCGCCACACACCTGCCGGACATACTACGCGTTGGCGTCTCAATTGCCGCCGGAACCATCACCCCGTCAACCATCCTCCGGCGCTTGGCTACCTACAGCCGTAAGAATCGCCTGTACCTGGCATTTCGTGAGTTAGGCGTGGCGGTCCGGACAGGCTTCCTGCTTCAGTACCTGGGGAACGCGGAGCTGCGCTCTACGATCCAGGCCGCGACCAACAAGAGTGAGTCCTTCAATGACTTCGTCAAGTGGCTGGCCTTCGGCGGTGGTGGGGTCATCGCCGAAAACGACCGCGGCGAGCAGCGCAAGATCATCAAATACAACCATCTGCTCGCAAACTGCCTGATCTTCCACAACGCCTGCATGATGACCCGCGGGCTGCACAGACTTCGAGCCGACGGCGTTCGCATCGACCCAGACGCAGTCGCGGCACTCAGCCCGTACGTCCGCTCGCATATCACCCGGTTCGGCCAGTACACCCTCGACCTCAGCCGCACGCCGCCACCGGTGGACTACGACTTGCCGATCCTCAGCCCGATGGGCTCAGGCGATCAGCTCGCCAGCGGCGTCGCTGCAGAGGACTGACCGGGCCCGTCGCATCACAAATGGCCCCAAAATGCAGCAATCGTTGCCATACCCTAAGTACAACCACTTGCTGACCAACGCCGTGGCCATCCAGAACGTGATCGACCTCACTCGCGCCGCGCGCCAGTTGATCGCCGAAGGCTACCCGGTCAAACGCGAAGATCTCGCCGCTCTGAGTCCGTACCAGACTCGGCATATCAAGCGTTTCGGCGACTACGTGTTTACTGTGACCGCGCCCGAACCATTCGATGCTGACCTGATCACGCCATTCCCGCTGGAGATCCCGTCCGAGCAGCAGACCGCCATCGCGTGACGCTATGGCCTACTTTTACACACATCTCGGCTGCCCCCGCGCTAGGCCCCATTGGTACCACCTCCCGACAGTGGTACCGGCAAGAAAATTGCTAGATTTCCCACCCCGCGGTAGCAGCACGCGACGTCGAAGACTCTGCGATCGTGTGCAATCAGCGTTCTCGTCTATGCGGGAGTCCGTGACAGTTGCGGCGGCGGCACTTGCATTCGCCGGGTTCAGCACGTGCAGCAAGCCTCCAACTCCTACGTGGCTAACCGCCCCACCTGTGGCAGACGTGCCCACAGGGTGTCAACGGTCGACATCCATCACCCCAGGGCGCATGCACGCCTGCAGATACGTGGGCAACAGTGTCGCGTCGGCATCCGCTACGAATACCCGTGGCGCAGCTGCGGGTACCGCGTAGTTTCGCTGCGAAATCACTCGTGGGGCGCAACCGCGCGACCGGTGGCGCTACGTACGCCGTGAACGCGGCGAAAGAGTGGCTGACGGCGCCGGACGCATGATCGGTGCGTCTGCCGAGACGGGCGTACTTCGTGACGGCGGACCATCTCCAAGGCCTCCTTCGATGGCCCATCGCGCCACCTGCGAACGCGACTTGAAGCCGAGCTTGTTCAGGATGTGTCTGACGTGCACTTCGGCCGTCGCTGCGGTGATCACGAGTTCTTCGGCAATCTCGCGATTCGTCCGCCCGCCTGCGAGGAGAGCAGCGACATCCTGTTCGCGGGCGGTGAGACTCGCTGATTTGGCTGGAACTTGTGACGATCTCAGCGGTGCTGCAAGTTTGAGCGCGCGCTCCAGCGCGGGCTGCATCTTCATTTGCTGGAGCTCGGTGAGGGCGAAATCCAGGTGCTCCACGGCCTCTGCACCGGTGGCGCTATCCGAGTATTCTCGTAGCAACAGCGCAGCAAGCTCTAGATGGGCGAGCGCGATCTCGGGGCGGAAGTGAATCTTCGAGGCCGACTCCAGGGCCTGCACATAGTAGGCGCGGGCGACCGCCAGATCTCCACACAGCGCGGCGGCCGCGCCTAGATGGCGGGCCACACAAGTGTAGAACCAGGGGCCCACAGTCACATGCGCCACGCATGCGAGCCTTGGGGCCACAACCCGCGCTGCTGAACGATGCTCGAGAAGGACCGCAGCCTGCAGAATTAAAGCAAGGCTAATTGTGTGTCGCTCCTCTTCAGGCTCACGCCTAACGCGATCTTCCTGCGCGTCCAACCACGGTCCCGCGAGTGCACGGGCTTCATCCAGACGCCCCAGATGAGCCAGACAGATGGTTCGATAGGACCTATAGCGGAGGCGATCAAAAGCGGGTCCCGAGAGTTCAGCATATTCCCAAAACGCAGCCAACCACTCTTCTCCCCGGCCCAGATAGAGCGCAGCTGCGAAAAGTATGTAAAGCGCCAACTCGCGGCCGCGGACCGGGGCGCCCAGTTCGTCGGCGCGGGCAACGAGTTGCTCCGCCAGAGTCCACGCCTCTTCCAGGCGTCCGTCGAGCATCGCTAGCAGGGCATCGTGCAGGCACACGTAGAGACTAGCTGTCACGACATGCGTCTCCGCCGCGAGTTCCTCCAGTTGCCTCCACAAGCTCTCCGCTCTAGTCCGCTCCCCCCCGGTGAGTGCGAGACAGGCTGCGTCCCAGAGGACCAGCGCAACTGCTCGAGCGCTAGTTCCCTGCCTGGGCCAGTTGGCGAACTCTGCTACCAGGCGCGACCAGTCGTTCCAGCGCGCAGGGGCAGCCGCAAATCGAAAGTAGAAAGCGGCTTTGAACAGTGTGTCGGGATCGGCATGTTTTCGGGCGAGCGCAGTGGACTGCTCCAATAAAACACGTGCGTCTTTCAAGCGACCCGTCTGGAACCAGGCGTTGACCAGCGCCAGATTCGCATGCACGCGTTCGATGGCTTCTGGATCCGCGTACCGACCCGCCCGCTCGGCCCAATCTAGGTATTCGGGCTGGTGGACGTATGTCGACGCACCCTGGGCATCGAGACTCTCCACGGCGATACGACAGGCGCGAAAGGCACGGCGATGGTCCTCCAGCTGTTCGGCGATCGCAAGTGCCTCAGCTGCCGCATACCTCCTTGCACGCTCGGTGTCGCCCGCCGGCACGAGCGCTTCGCCCAATGCGAGGAGCAGATCACAGCGTTTCGTCACATCGTCCGGATCGAGCACATCTTGCACCTGCAGTGCGCGCTCCAACACACGCCCGGCCTCGCTGTAAGCGAAAAGGCCGATGGCTCGGTTCGCCGCGACCTCGCCGTAATGAACAGCCTTCGTCAGGTCTCCGGTGTCGGACGAGAACGCGTAATGCTCCGCCAGTTCCATGGCGTGCTCCTCGAGCCTCGGCTCGTGAAGTTGTTCCAGAACCCGCCCGATCTGCTGATGTAGACGGATCCGGCGTGGTGCAATGATCTCGTCGTACAGCGTCTGGCGAAAGAAGACGTGAGTGAAACGATAGGTAATCGTCACGCCCACGACGGACCGCTCTTCGATGATCGACGCGGCCACGGCCTCTTCGAGCGCGGCCTCGAGTTCCGTCTCAGGTCCGGCATATATGCGTCGCAAGACTTCCAGTTCGAACTCCCGGCCGATAACCGACGCGATGCTCAGCACGCGGTTGGTGGTGGGGCCAAGGCGCGATAGACGCTGGCCAACCACGTCCCGCAGTCCTTCGGGTATACGTCCGACGAGGCTCTCTTCGCCAACCCTGCGCAATGCACCACCCCGACGCTCGACCATGCCCTCCTCGACGACGAACCGCAGCATCTCATGCGCGAACAACGGGTTCCCGTCGGTTCGTCGGTGCACCAGCTCTGCGAATGGCCGAGGAATGGCGTGTTGACTGGCAGAGGCAAGCAGGCGCTGCACGTCATCGAGCGACAGCCCGCGGAGGTGAACTCGTTGGAAGTGGCTCGTGCGTCGCAACTCCATGAGTGCGGCAGAAAGTGGATGGGCGCGGTCTACTTCGACGTCACGAAAGGTGCCCAAGACAAATAGACGCGCACCATCCAGGTTCCGCGCAATGTGGAGAAGCACGTCGAGCGTACCGCGGTCGGCGTGATGCAGATCTTCCAGCACCAGGAGTAGTGGCCGACTAGCCCCCGCGGCGCGCAGGAACTCGAGCACGGCCTGCATAAGGCGCAAGCGATCTTCGTCAGGGTCGCTGGGTGCAGACAACTGGAGCCCGAGCTGCTCCCGAACGGCTGGCACCAGTCGACCGAGTTCGGCTGCGCCGGACGCCGTCATGCTGTGCAGCGCGTCTGCACTTCGTGTCCGCGCATAGTGCCCGACCGCCTCCACAAACGGCTGGTACGGCGAACTGAACGAGCCCGATTCGTGGCAATGGCCGACAAGGGATTGCCCAGCCTGCGCGACCACGAATTTGGCGAGCCGCTCACAGGTGGCCGTTTTGCCGATACCGGGCTCGCCAACCAGCATGCAGAGGCCGCCCTGACCAGTAGCCGCGGCCGTGAAAGCAGACTGAAATTGGTGCATCTCCGTTTCGCGTCCGACAAAGGGCGGCTGGTGCGGGAGCCAGTGCCGGGCCACCTGACTCTGGAGGACTTGTTCTGGAGTCGGTGATGGACGGTCCACAAACGGGCCTGCTTGTCGCATTGTACAGCGTGGACGCCTCCGACCGCACCTACCAGTACCGGATGCAAATACCTGATGGGCACCCCGAATATACCCGTTTTCGTACCTACCTGTACACGACGCAAATACGGTGTAAGCACCTCGAACATACTCGGTTTCGGAGATGCGACCGAGCCTGATTCGAGCGCACGCTAGTGCCAGCCGCCTACTGCATGGGCGACGGAACACTCTGAAAAGGGGAAACCACCAGATGACTGAACTGGCCGCCATTTTCACCGACACCGGCACACACGCCGTAGACACGTGGGCCCCACCGACCGGCTGGCGTCGACTGACCGAGACTTCAGCGACGCTGCGAGCCGGGCTGAACTCGGGCTTTTCGGCCGCGCTCCTGGGTGCGGTTCGCTCCTGGGCCACAGCACCTGTGCTTCCACACGCCAACCTCTGGGAGGCATCGGTACTCCTGAGCCTTATCGGCGAGGACCCGATCGATGCGCCGGTTGCGCACTCACCGCGCTGACCATCCCTCCGGTCCGAACTTCACCAAATGATGAATGAGACATGTCTGCAGGTTGAATCTCGCGGCACACGTCCTCCGCGCCGCCAAGCGACGTTTGAGGTTGGAGAGGACACCGACTGCACGCGAATGCGTCAGCCGACGCCAGCGCCAAGCTCTTGGCGCCGTCTCGGCCGCGCTTCTGGGTCACGTGCGCGCTAACCCGCGGCGTACTCAGTGCTCGTTTGATGAGTGATCGGCGCCCGCGGAAACGTCCGAGCTGGCCTAGTTTTGAGCCGAATCCAGACTACCAAGAGGAATCAACGTGGGGAGACAGCAAGTCATTCTCGCAATCGAACGGACGGCAAGGAATTCGTGGATCCCGCAGGTCGGAATTGGCAGAACGCCGGATGGAACTCTATCCGAAAGACGTTTAACGACCGGTCGTATCGGTCGGATCACGAGAGGAGGTCGACATGACCGGTTCCGAACTAGAGAAGATTGTCCAGTTCCAGGCGACGCCTGGCCAGCGCCTCCCATGTCGGCTGCTGCTCGATACCTCGGGCTCGATGAGCGGCGATCGCATCCGCGAGGTCAACGACGGGATCAAATTGGTTCACGCGACGCTCTCGGATCCCGATTTCGATTCGGTGGCGCGCGACACCGTTGAGCTCGCGATCATGACCTTCGACAGCCAGATCACACTGATCCAGGACTTTGCGCTGGCAAAGGACATTGCGGACCTCCCGACGTTGACCGCGCAAAACCAAACATTCTTGGGACAGGCCCTGATCGAGGCGCTCGACTGCACCGAACAGCGGAAGCAATTTTATAGACAGGTTGGGAGCCCCCATTTCCGGCCACTCATCTTCTTGTTGTCGGACGGAATGCCAGAAGGCGAGCCGCCGGGCGGCAGCGGACCGACTCGCCACGGGGGCGCCAGTCACTAGGTAGGGGGCGGTTCGGTAGCGCTATGAGGCGACCCATTGTCGCTCAATACGGGAGGGAAACCATGGTACGCATCGCCGGAAGCATGCTCTTATTGGCGGTACTGGTGCTCGTTGGGATCGTCTGGCAAAGCCAGCCTGCGCGCGCCGATAAGGCGGCGCCGAGCTACGTCCTGTATACTGGTCCGCAGCAAGTTACATTGGTTCAGGGCGGCTGTTGGGACGCGCCACTGCCACAACCTACGGCTGGAAGCTGGCAGCTCCAGCAGTTCTCTTGCCACGCTGGCGCGAATCAGTTCTGGACGTTCTCGAAGCTTGCAAAGGACTCGCAGGCGCGCGACATCGTCGCGATCCACTCGGACATGAATGCTGGCTATTGCCTCGACCTTCCTTCGGGCAACACCGCGACGGGTACCTTCGTGCAACTCTACCCGTGTCACGGCGGAATGAATCAACAGTGGATCGTGAACAACGTCGACTCGCAGACAATCACGCTCATGCCGAACGCGGATACGTCGCAGTGCCTCGACGTGGTAAACGGTGCGGAAAATCCGCAGGCTTGGGTTCAGCTCCTTCCGTGCAAGGACAACACGGATCAGGGGCGCACTGACCAGGAGTGGAGGCCCGCCGGCCTACCGCAAGGGCTGACCGGGGGCTTCGCGCACGTGAACCACGAGTGCGAAACGAACCTGCAGGCGATGGCGAAGCTCGGTGCCGCGTCGGTCGGCGTTGTAAAAGGCGTCGTCGACTGCACTTCGGGGCCCAGCTGTATTCCCACTGTGGTGACCGCCACCAGTTCTGTGGTGAGTGCCGTCAGCGGAACGAACTTCCTCGACTGCGGAGCACCGAACGTATTTCGAAGCGGTGGCGTCACTGCGGCGGACGCGCCGTCGAGCGTGGAAACGCTGCTCTTGGATCCGAGCGGTAGCAGTTTCCAAGTGAAAGCGGCGGACGGATGGCTCACGCAATCGGATGGCGATAAAGGCGACACCGGGAACTTCGGCTTCTACCATCAAGAGCTTACCGCACCTGGGGGCGGCGTGACCGATCTGGCGCTCTCCGATAAGTTCAAGCTTCCGCGTGGGACGGCGTGTGGGTTTCACCATACGCAGAACACGCCCTACAACTCCATGGCAGGTCACCAATCGACGTGCATGGGGCAAGATCCGGCGTTTGGGCAATGCCCGGACGGTTGGGCGGCGAAGAGCCATTTCGACATGAGCTCGGACACCGGGTACTTCGTGTGGTGCGAGTATCAGGACCCTTACGGGGTGTGTAACGACGATGCGAATTGCATGGCCAACGCACACACCGCCGGATTCGCGATCGGCATCTCGAGCGATACGGATGGGAATGGCGTCGAGTCGGGCGGCGGGCCCATCACAGCGGATCCGCCCGGACCGGGCGTGGTTCCGTGCCCCGTCGGATTCAGCCGTACGGCCTTCTTTGACGACGGGCGTGGCCCCGGCTGGGGCCTCTCCTGGTGCTGGCCCATTCCGGACCTTCCGCAGGGGCTGACCGGCGGAGTTGCGTACAGGTTCGGCCCGGTGGAAGCGACGAGCGGCTCGGTGCTCGGCACGCCTACCATTTCGACGTCGTATCAGGATCTAAATCTAGGAAACGGCGACGGGTTCGCGGTGCGTTCCGACGGTGATTTCGGTATGCCATCCGGTCAGGGCTTCTATCATCAGGAACTCGTATCCGGCGGCATCACGGACCCTAGTAGGTCTGCGTCGTTCGCCTTGCTGCCGGGTACCGCGTGCGGCTTTCACCATACGCAAAACAGTTACGGGTTGACTTGTATGGGGTTCGACCCCGCGTACGGCTCGTGTCCGGATGGATGGATCGCGCGGAAGCACTTCGACATGAGCTCGGGCGCCCGCTACTTCGTGTGGTGCGAGTATCAAGATCCGAACGGACTGTGCGCGTTCCCGAATACGACGGACTGCCTCGCGAACGCGAAGTATTTCGGTTACACGACCGGGATGTCGAGCAACACGGATTCGGGGGGCTCTGCTTTGGCGAACGGCGGCATCTGCCCCGCGGCCGGCACGGCAGACATGTGGCGGCGCACGCCGTTCTTCGACGCCGGGCGTAGCTCGGGGCAAGGGCTCTCATGGTGCATGCCATAGGAATGTGACACTGTGTTGGGTGGAGTTGGTAGGGTAGGAGGCTGGCGCGGTAACGCTGCAGGGTCGACGAGCGTGTCCCGACGATTCCTCGTCGGCGCGTAGATCGCCAGAACCCGTCGTTTCCGTTTCCAGCCACCCCCCATCGAACCGTGCATGCAGTTCTCCTGCACACGGCTCTCCGATGTGCTTCACCGGCGCGCATTCGCCATCGCCCCTGAGTAACGCACGGTTCCACTGAGCCGATACAGGCCAGCAGCAGCAAGATCCTCGTGCACGCGCGAACTCGAAAGTCCGAGCGCACGCCACTGGTGCTTGTTGCGCAGGAACACCGCGAAGCGCTGGACGACGAATCTGTCGATCGCTTCAAACTTCGCGGTCGAGGTGCCTACGCGGAAATACTGCCCCCACCCTTTGATGAGCAGGTTGACGGCTTTGACCCGATCGACAGATTCGTCGTCCAG
This sequence comes from Chloroflexota bacterium, assembly GCA_019247515.1. GTDB lineage: Bacteria > Chloroflexota > UBA6077 > UBA6077 > CF-72 > CF-72. The sequence goes on from JAFAOS010000338.1 coordinate 21,673, forward strand.
GTAGATAGCTCAAGTAGTTCTGCCAGGACTCCGCCATATTGTCATCGTCCGTGTGAGGAGTGCGGAACTGCAGGAGGTACACGGAGGTCTCCGCCAGGGCGTACCAGAGCTCGTACAAGTGCAGAAGATCTGTCCTCGGCGGGCGGCCTCCAGCAAGCTCCAGATAGCGCGCCAGGGCGCTGTCGCCCAGCTCCCACAGGTCACGCTCTGGAGGCGCAATTCGGGCACTTTCCCAATCGACGAACAACCAGTTACCCGCACGGTCGCGGACGAGGTTCCCGCCGTTCGGCTCGCCGTGCGTAAGACACCACGCGACTCTGGACTTTTCGGCCGCTCGGGCCAGCGCGTCATACTCCATGAGCGTCGACTGCACCACCTCATGGCACGCGAGCAGCTCCGCTCGTGCGGATTCGGTGTATGGCCCTCCAAGCCAGGGCTGGTTCAGCTCCGCCAACGAAGACTCGAGGCTGGCTCGGTGGGGGATGCGAAAGTCCTCACGCAACGCGGGAACCGGGTGGGCGCGCCAGGAACGGTGGAGCCGTGCTATCAAGCTCGCCGCAATCGCCGGAGAGGGATCCGGTGACGGCTCAATCTCGAGCCACTCAAAGACACTGACAGCAAAATTGCTCGCGATCCGGACAACCGTTGCGCCCGAGGCGCTCGGTACCGCGGGCACGACGAACTCCAGGCGTGCGCAAGCCTTGAGCTGTCGGACAGCCTGGAAGGTTGTCTCGAGACGCTGCACAGCGGCGCGCCGGTCGGTCGCCTGCCCGTCGAGCCTCAGATCGCGGACAGTGACAAAGAACCGCTGCCGGCGGGACGTCGCGCGCCAGTGGTGGTCGCCGAAGCCAAGCGCCATGTAGACCAGATCGGCTCCCTGGATCCGCCAGTCGCGATCTAACACCTGCCGCAGCAGCGACACATCCAGATCCCGAGGAGGAGCTTTCACGCAATCCACGGCTAACAAGTAAGCGAACAAGCGCGGCCGTTCGAAGCTCGCCTTCGAGGATTGCGGGCGAATATTCTGCGAGTGGTTTCAGCCGAGAGTGCCGCCGACCACCAACCCCCATGTGTACGTACGTTGCCCGCGGCCTGGTTGGGCGAGCCCACCCAGCGCTGCGAAACGGTAAGCGGCAGAGGTCCACTGAAAGCCACGACACAGGTAGACCTGCTGGATGGAACGCCGACGGCACGAGGCTCAGAACACCCGGTCAATTCAGCCGATCAAACGTGTCCAGCACCTCACGCAACCTGGCGACCTGCGACACTGGGTAGTCCACACCCGCCCTGGCGCAGTAGTCGGGACAGATGCGCTCGTACAGGTCGAGCAGCTGCCGCACCGCGATGAGTACATCGTCGGGAGTGAGTAAGCTAAAGGTTCGTGCTAATTCGGTTGCAGTGTCCGGATCGACCACGCCGATATAGTCCATCGAGCCCAGGGTCCAGCGACGCATTTGCAGCAATGATCCGCGGACCAGTTGCAGCGAAGCACCGGCGTCCAACAACTTGTCG
>JAFAOS010000453.1 GCA_019247515.1 Chloroflexota bacterium
AGTCCCGTCGCGGCCGAACTCGATGCAGTGTAGTTTGGTCTGTCCTCTGCTTTACCGGAACAGATGTCATGCATCAGTGTCGCACGAGCCCACCCATCACCGGTAGTCTCCCCCAGCCGCGTATTACCCAAGCTTCTTTAAGTAGTAAGCACGGGCTGACTGACCGAGCGGTGGATTCCGCAAGTTCCAGCCCCTGCACGAAGGCGGGTGTCATCCACAGAGCGGCAAAGATGCGTAACTCTACGCCGATCGCCAGACGCGATTCTTCGCTTTCGGCTCAGAATGACACGCATGTTTGGACTGGACCGACATCTTACGAGACGCTATACCAGGTCGGCCTCTGCACGTCGCCACATGACATTGCCCCTTACCCGATGGGGCGTCACACCGGACCGATTTTTCCTCGAATCCGAATGCCGCGCCGTCAGCGACTGCGGCTCTGGCTGCGACTGCGGCTCTGGCTGCGACTGCGGTTCTGGCTACGACTGCGGCTGTGGAGCCTCCGGCCGTCGGGGTGACCGGCACAAGCTTGTCGTGTGACGCCTTCAGCTTGCCACGTGACGTTTTCAGCTCGCCTTGTGACGCTTGCAGGTTGCCGTGTGACGCTTTCAGCTTGCCTTGTGACGCTTGCAGTTTGCCTTGTGAGGCTTGCAGCTTGCGAAGCGACGGTTGCTTTTGCGCGGTTGGCGTGACGGAGCTGACGCCTCGCGTGACGCCATCAACGCCGCTGACGAGGCTGGAGGCGTCACTCGCCAGCGCCCGGACGTTTCGGCGGAGTTGAAAGCGCGACGCCGCTCCGGGAACCCTGCGCGATCGCCGCGCCGTCGGCTGAACGTGGCATATGTGGGGTGCACACCACCAGGTCATCAGTAGAACACGTCACAACTGGAGCAGAAACCGTCACGTGGCAAGCTGAAAGCGTCACGTGGCAAGCTGAAAGCGTCACATGGCAAGCTGCAAGCGTCACGTGGCAAGCTGAAGGCGTCACAGGGCGAGCTGAAAGCGTCACGTAGCAAGCTGAAAGCGTCACAAGGCAAGCTGAAAACGTCACGTGGCAAGCTGAAGCGTCACACGACAAGCTTGTACCGTCAGCCGCGACGGACGGAGGCGCGACCGCGGCAAGCTGAACGTCACGCGGCAGAGGGCGGCTAGAGCCACTCCTGGAGTGGCGCTAGAGCGCCTGGCGCTAATGTGCCTGGATGACACGTGCCGTTCGCGAAGGCGCCGGGGGTTGACGCGACGTGGCCGACGGCGACCCCGTGCGGGTGCCACCCAAGTCCAGGAGGGTTGAGATAGACATGCGGCCTGCTATACCCATCGACAGTTTCGAAGTAATTCCTCCCGCGCGTGACAGTGAAGGCGAATCGGAACGTTGGTCGTGGTCGGGCGGACGCGGACAACGACAGTCGTCAAGCGCGCGCGCCCGTTGGCAGCCAGGCGCCTCCCAGTGGCAACGCCGTCAACAGGCAGCTCAACAACTCTCGCGTCCCCAGCAAGGTGCCCAGCAGTGGCAACGCCGTCAACAGGCGGCTCAACAACCCTCGCGTTCCCAGCAGCGTGCCCAGCAGTGGCGGGGCCCTCAGCAACGTCGACCTGCGGACCAATGGCAACGTTCCCAAGCGCGCCAACGTCCACAAAGTGCTGATCCGACTTATGCGCCGGCGTACACATATCAAGCCTGGCCGCCTCGGGGCATGTCCCCGCTAGGGCCCATCGACCAGCCGGCCTGGCAACCAGATGAGTACACCCGCTGGCTGCAGCACACCCTGAGCCTGGTCCTCGGAGTGGGCGTGCCCGAATCTGGCTTCGTCGATCCAGAGACGCGGCGCGCTATCCAGGCTTTTCAGCGCGGACGAGGTCTGCCCGAAGATGGCGCGTTCGGCCCCGCTACCACCGCCGCGTTGATGGCCTCGATCTCCAATTTCGGTGGCGACTCACCCGTGCCCGCCCAGGGCTGGGAAAATCAGGAAGTCCAGGAGCAGCCCGCGAGCGCTCGCCCCACAGGTGGTGCATACCCGACCACGCCGCCATCGGACCTCACGGCTGCCGAGCACGCCCAACTGGCCCGCCTCACTCGCGACGCCCAGACGCAATTCAACCAACTGCGCCGGGACATCAGCGGCTATACCGGGGTTGCTCGTCGCGAAGCCGAGCGCGGCTTGCGGGTACTCCTGTTGCGGGGCTTGCTTCGGACTCAGGCGAAGCTTCTTTCCGAGCTGATCCAACTGTCACGGATCGCCCGCCTGCCGCCAGGCTGGACCGCTAATGCCCGTGCGCTCATGGTGGGCAACGTCCTGTACAACCTCGCTTTTCCAGAGACGATCAACCAGGGCGGCAATGACCGCCTGGGCGGCAAGCCGGACCTGACCTGCTTCTCGGCATCGACCCAGATCCTGCTCGCTCGACGCTTTCCAGCAACATACGTGCGACTGACCGTCGAGCTGGCGACGACGAGACGCTGCACGTTTCCGGGCGGCGACACCATCGGACCGCTGGAGTTTCGGTCTACGAGCCTGTACAAGAGCCTCGAAAGTGTGCTGCTTCAGACGGCGTTTGATACGTTCTTCAAGACCCGGGCGATCGTCGGTTCATACACGCCCGGTGACGAGCTCAAAGTGCACCGACAAGTCTTCGGTCTGACCCGTCCCCCACGCTATGCGACGTATCAAAGTCGCGCCGCGATGACCGCCGCATTTCGTCGGGCCTTCGTGATCAATGGCGGCAACACCAGGCTGTGGGAAATCGCCAACCTTTGCACCGGCAGCCAACCTCAATGTGGCAATCATTGCGTCGTGGTCACGCGCTGCACCAACGGCCGCGTCTATTTTTACAATCCCTGGGCCAACGAAGAGGAGAAGAACACGATGTTTGGTTCTTCAGCCGTCAGCGTTTCGGGGTTTGGCGAACGTCCGGCTGAATCCAGCATGAGCCAGGCTGACTTCGAGAACCAGTTGACAACCGTTTTCCACAACTAGACTGGTGTCCCAGACATTCATGGATGAATCCCAGCTGCGTGGCGATTGTCATTCTGAGGACTCCATGCGTCGCACACGCGCCAGCGGCGATGAAACTATTCCCTCCCTTTGGGGTCGTCACTAACGATGTCGACGGACATTTTCGTGGGACACGAAGCCGAACAATCCGCCTCTCCCGGCGAGCCGAGAAGCCGCGGATCCCTCGCTGGGCTCAGCATGGCAGCAGGCGTCGGGATGACAGTGTGATTCAGATTGGTGCGAACTTCTGTGACGCGACACTCGCTGCCGGCTTCGCATGTTAAATCTGAAGCCGACCGATTTACAAACGGGCTTTCCTCGGGTACTCTCGGTTGGTCCTCCAGGCGCGGCCGCCGGGGGGTAGTGACGACACGGTCGTCCAGGCCGCGCCCTCGGGCCAGGCCGCCGCATGGGGCAAGCCACCGAAAGTGAGGTGTGGCTGAATGCGTCTTTCGCGCGCGCGGCGAAATATATCTATACGGGGGCAGGTCGACGGAACTTCTAGAGAAAATCTAGAACGCCCGACGTACTGAATCCAGAGAACGCATCTTTAGCATAAAGCCGCTTTCGATATGGGAAGTCGCTTCTGCATGCAGGCGGAGTCTGGGAACGATTGAGATGCAGCTTCAATGATCGGCGACGAAGACGACGCGATTCGTGACGCGTTTTCAGACGTCGACGATCGCGCCTTGCAGTTCCGCCTGGCCTGCCAACGGCTGCGCGAGGCGCAGCAACGCTTCACCATGGCCCTGGATGCGTTCATGGAGACGACCGAGCAGTGTTGGCAGGTTCTGTCCATAAATGCGGAGCAGGCGACGCGTGAGGATGCACCCGGCGTGAGGAGCGGGCTGCCGCCACCACTCCGCATCGGCTGCTTCGGACGCTTTCAGGTGCACAAGTCGAACCAGCTGGTCGCACCATGTCAGAACCGCAATGGTCAAACGATCCTTCGCTACCTCGCCGCGCAGCCGCGCCACCGCGAGCACGGTGACGTGTTGATGGACGTGCTCTGGCCAGACGACCCGCCGGAGGTTGCTCGCCACAAGTTGCACTGCGCGATCAGCGCTCTGCGGGTGTCTTTGAATGGCAGGTCGTTCTCGCGCAAGCGCGAAGGGTACGTGGTGCATGAAGAAGGCACGTACGGCCTCGGCCACCCGACGCGCCTGGAAATCGACGCCGACATGCTTCTTGCCGGTTACACGGCTGGTCAGCGTGCCGGCGGCAAGGCGGCAATAACCCATTACGAGGCAGCGTGTCGACTGTACTCCGGCCCGTTTTTGCCCGAGGACCTGTATGCCGAGTGGTCACAAATCCGGCGCCAGCAGGTGACGCAGGCCTACCTCAGCATGTGCGGTGCGGTGACCGAGCACCTGCAGACGACGTGCAAGTGGGATGCTGCCGCCGACTGGGCGCTGCGGATTCTCGAGGAGAATCATTGCGACGAAAGCGCGTACCGGCAGCTCATGCGCGCGTACGCCTGCCAGGGAAAGCGTTCGGAAGCTATACGCCAGTTCCGGCGCTGCGAGCACGTGCTGGAGGACGAGCTCGGTGTCCGGCCGATGCAAGATACGCGGGCGCTGTTCGATTGCATCGTCCGCGGCGAGACACTGCCGGTCTCTGGAAACCAGGTCAGCTTCACTTGAGTGGCGGGCTCCGTTGCTCGCAGGCCCCATACGAGCAGGGTCGTGTCATCCTGAGCGCAGCGAAGGATCCGTAACTCCTGCGCCGACCACCAGACGCGGATTCTTCGCTTTGGGCTCCCACGAAAAGGTCCGTCGACCTCGTTAGTGACGAGCCCAAAGAGAAAGAACAGTTTCATGGCCGCTGGCGCGTGTGCGACGCATGGAGTCCTCTGAGTGACACGCACGGTAGCCGATTAGTATTGAGCCCGGCACCATCAGCGAGCGCGCCGGCGGGTTGCCATTCGTTTGGACAGGACCTGCAACTCGTTTGGACACGACCTGCAACTTGGAGACACTGCACTCCACTGCGCTCCACTGCACTGAACTGCACCACCGCTCGCGGTTGCGAAGCAAGGCACTGGATCGTCCGACGGTTCATGCGAATAGACGGCCCGTAGAAGAGCGTCGGAGTGGCGCTAGAGCGCCGATGTGTAGCGTGGGTCCAACTCATCTCTGAGGAGGACACCGTGCACGACATCGGACGGACCCAGGCGGAGTACTGGGGTGGCGCAACTCCCGGCTACAGCGGGGAGTACGGGTACAGCGGAGAGTTCGGCTCCAACGGTGCATACGAGGCCGAGGCCGAGGCCGAATACGGACTGCCCGGCGAAGCGGGCGAATACGACTTCGCCGGCGAACAGGAGTATTACGGCGAGTCAGAAAACCTCTTCAGCGAGGCAGAAGAGATGGAGCTGGCAACCGAGTTACTCGGGGTCGCCAGCGAGGACGAGCTCGACCAGTTCATCGGCGACTTGCTGCGCAAGGCCTCGAGCGTGGTCGGTAAGGCGATTTCGTCACCTGTCGGACAGGCGCTCGGCGGCATGATCAAGAACGTCGCCAGGCAGGCACTGCCAATGGTCGGCGGCGCGCTCGGCAACATCGTGATGCCCGGCGTCGGTGGCGCGATTGGCTCGCAGCTCGCCAACACCGCTGGCCAGATGTTTGGCCTCGAGCTGGAAGGTCTGAGTCAGGAAGACCAGGAATATGAGGCGGCGCGGCGGGTCGTGCGCCTCGGAGGGGCTGCCGTCGAGAACGCGGCCGCGGCGCCGCCCTCGGCTCCGCCCGCGGCGGCCGCCCGCGCTGCCATCGAGAGCGCCGCGCAGACGCACGCGCCTGGACTCATTACACCTCCCAACTATGGCTTTGGTGAGCCAAATGAGCCGACCCGCCAATCGGGGCGGTGGTACCGCCGCGGCGCGCGGATTGTCCTGGTCGGAGTGTAGCCACGTGACGGCCGCTCCAGGCGTTCTGGGTGTTCTCTCCTGGGAGGCGCGCGCGCTGTTGACTCGACTGGCGCGCGTCAAGCCGTTTGCTCTATCCGAAACGATGGTCCCAGCAGCGGGTCTTTCGTTTGAAGCCCAGACAGCCATCGAACGTCACCTGGCGCGCGGTCGCCGCCGACTGGCGCGCCTGGTGCGCGACTACCTGCGGTGGTTGGAGCAGCCCCAGGCGCGGAGCATGCCACCCGCGGAAGCCCAGCGACGCTTCACGCTGCTGCGCTTGCAGTTCAACGCCATCCTCTCGCAGTTCGACATTTTCGCCGAGGTGCTCGCGCAACGCAGCGAGCACGAGACGGGGGTCTGGTTATCCGGACTCGACGTGATCGCCGCCGATGGACTCCGGTTACCCGGCGATTACTATCAGGCGCCGCCGGTCATCTGCTATGTCGATCGCAGCCACGGAGCCGCCATCCGCCGCGTGCGGACGCGGCTGCCCGGTGGAGACGAGAACCCGGTCGCCGTCATCCGAGTTCCGCGCGAAAGGATGGTCGGTACCGGCATCGCCTCGTCACTGATACACGAGGTCGGCCACCAGGGCTCTGCATTGCTGGGCCTGATGGAGTCGCTGCGGCCGGTGTTGCGTGGTCTCCAGCGAGGAGACGGGCCGCGGCGTCTCGTGTGGCAGTGCTGGGAACGCTGGCTTTCAGAAACCCTCGCCGACCTGTGGGCGGTCGGGCGCGTGGGCATTGCCGCGCCGCATGGGCTGATGGGTGTGGTGAGTCTGCCCCGCCCGTTCGTTTTCCGCGTCGATCTCAGCGATCCGCACTCCACTCCGTGGATCAGGGTGAAGATGAGCTGCGCCCTGGGCAATGCACTGTACCCCGACCGGCAGTGGGACGTGTTCGCGCGCATCTGGGCGTCGCTGTACCCGATCGAAGGTATCGATGGCCCGCGCCGCGCGCTGCTGGAGGCGCTCGACGCGAGTTTACCGGCCGTGGCCACCTTGCTCGTCGAACACCGCGCGGTGGCGCTGCGGGGTAAGTCACTCCGCGAGGCATTGACCGAGTCGGAGCGGCAGCCGGCTCGTTTGCGCGCGCTTCGTCGCGCCTGGCACGCACAGCCTCACCGCCGGCTCCGCGCGCCGCCGTCTCTGGCACTCGCCGTCATTGCCCAGGGCGCGGCCGATGAGCTCGTCACACCGGAATCCGAAAGTCGCCTCGTGGGTGAGTTACTCACGCACTGGGCGTTGCAAAGCACGCTCGACCGCTCTGCGATCTGCGCTCAACCGGCGCTCGCGGCGCGGCCGGCCGCACGCATGACGCCAACCCGAGTAGCCGCGGGTTTGGCCGCAAGTTAGGAGCCCAAGATGGCACAGAGACCTGGTAACAATCGATCACGAAGCGCCCGAGCAGCCGCATCGGCCCAGGCCGAGGCACGTAGCAAGCCACGGGCGACATTGACCGCCTACAACAACTCTACTGGCGCGGCGGCACGCGCCGCTGCCGCACGCGGCGAGCTCATCACCTTCACCGTGGATCCGCTCGAGGATGCGGAAATCGAATGGTGCGAGTGGTGGGTGGGTGCGGGAAGCCTGGCTTACCCTCGCACGGATCGACATCCCGAAGCGGTGTGGAACACCGCTGAAATCGATGGTGGCGGGGAGCACACGATTCGGGTCACCGTCCACTACCGAGGCGAGGAAATATCGGAGGTCCTCACCACCAGCTTCTATATCCGGAACAGCGAGGATCACATGGCCGTCATCAGGGGGATCGCCGATCACGCCGTCGACGGCATCCGTGATGCGTTGGCAAATGTGTCGGTTGGCCTACGCCGTACCTCGTCGACGTTGACACCGGATGTCGGGCTGTGGATGCTCATCAAGCGCATGGCGCGCGAGCTGTCATTCAATGAATACCGGCGGGCTATCGACTCGCTGCTCTGCGCTTTTTCCCCTGACGCGGACGGTCTCGACGAACTCGCCGCAGACGACCGCCTCGATTCCCTCAATGCAGCCAGAGAACGTGAAGACTTGCGCTTCTTGCATCGTCGTCGGTTCTTACCGTTCAACGATACGGATGCGTACCGCTTCCTCAAGGTCGCTACCGAGGCCTTCTTGCTCAGCCGGATCGGGATAACCAGACGCGAGGACTCTGACAATGCGACGCGTCTGGTGGACGTTTTTGCCATGAACGGCATGGCACGCTTCACCGGCAAGGAGATCGACGAGGCGGCGAGTCTGCTCAGTACTCCGGACAACCACCACTCGATACGCGAAACACTGCATTCCTACCTGGAGTCAGTGGGCCAGCTGGGCGAGAATGGGCAGGTCAAGACCATTCCCTACCTCGCGCTCGTCAGTCAAGGGCTTCAGGACACGGGTATGCGGAGCAGGTATCTCTTCCCTGGTGAGTCGGTCGGTCGCTTACCGGATGAGTGCTTCGCGATGCTCCAGGAGAAGCTGACGCAACCGCTTCTGCTGGAGTTGATCTGGTCCTACTGGCACGAGGAAGGCATGCTGGTCCAGACGATCGGTGCAGTCACGCGGCGCTTTCAGAACATCCGTGGTCCCGGCGAGCGCGACCCGCTCTCCGAGATGCAGACCAGTCCGTTGCGCCCGCTGAACAACTTGCTATGGGGGTACATCCAGGACGAGCAGCATCAACTCAGCATTGTTCGCCGCGCCTACGAATACGAGAACGAGTACGGCATGTCGCTGTACGGCCAGGCCGTACCAACGCTGCGGCCGGCCGACAGCCGCTCGAGATTCCTGGAGGCGTTCCACCACCTGCTCTACCGCGTCACGCAGTTCTACCAGCAGGACGACGACACGACGGTTGCATCCGATGGCTTTCCGGTGCTCAATGCCCTGCGCGAAGTGCATCTGGTGCTGAGCGAAGGCGCACACAACCAGTTCGGCGACCTGCCCTCGACCGCGCGACAGGAAATGTTCATCCAGCAATGGCTGCTGGCGCGACCGGAGTTTCAGCAATTCCTGCCCAAGCGGGCGATGATCGCCTACCCCGAAGAGTGGATGGGCCGCGTCGATGCTATGAAAGGACTGCAGGGCTGGACTGACACGTCAGTCCTCCAGTTCCACAACCTGGCGGTGTACGGAGAGCAGATTCTCCTCTCGATCCGCTACACCAACTGGAACGACCCGAACCTCAAACCAGACGATGGCAAGAACTGGGCACGGATGTTCCGTCCAGAGATCCAGGGGTACATCCACGCGTACCGAGCGACCACGAGTGTCGACCTGACCGCGGAGGCGACCGATACTCGCGCGGCGGAGGATCGCGCTCTGCAGCCGTCGGTCCACCTGCGACGCATGCTGGAGCAGCAGCGCCGAGGCGCCCCGCTGCCAGCGCGCGTGCCGCTGCCGGAACTGGGGGGCCGCGTGGGGCAACCCGCCGCGAACGGAGCCGGGCCAGGCGTGAAGCGACGCCTGCCTGCGGCACGCTGATGGTTGGGCGGGGGCCAGGGTACGCGGAGCGGCAGCATGCTTTCAAACCGAACGACGCCGATCGACTTCACGTCGTCGCTATACCTCGGGCTGTGCCACGCGAGCGAAGCGCTGCGCTCGTGGGTGAGCTTCACGACGGGCAAGCCCGCCGCGCTGGAGGAATCACCTGACGCGCGGCGGATCGCCGCTCGGCTGGCTCGGCTTCAAGGCTGTGAGCAGGCAACGCTGGCCACATCCACGCTACACGCTTTCTGGGACCTGTTCGGGATCTTCGACCGGCGGCGCGTCGCGATCTACGTCGACGGTGGAATGTATCCGATTGCGCGCTGGGGCGTTGAGCGCGCCGCCGCCCACGCCGTCCCCGTCCGCGAGTTCGCGCATCAGGATGCGGCCGATCTCGAAGTGCGCGTGCGGCGCGATGCCGCACTCCGGCGCACGCCGGTGGTCGTGGCGGACGGGTTCTGCACGGCATGCGGGTCCGTTGCACCGATTCCGGACTACCTGGCCACGATCCGGGCACGTGGCGGTCAGCTCGTCATCGATGACACCCAGGCACTCGGCATTCTCGGTCAGGCGCCAGGTCCAGGAACACCATATGGCCGCGGTGGCGGCGGGACGCTGCGCTGGCATGGCGTCGACGGAGCGGACGTGCTCTCAGTCAGCTCGTTGGCCAAGGCGTTCGGTGCGCCTGTCGCCGTGCTGGCGGGAAGCCGCAGAGACATCGCCTGTTTCGAGCAGCACAGCGATACGCGCGTCCACTGCAGTCCGCCATCGACGGCGGCGCTCCGGGCAGCCGAGCACGCCCTTGCCATCAACCAGCGGTGCGGGGACGTGCTGCGACAGCGCCTCTGGGACCTCGTCCGGCTGTTTCAGGTCTTGCTTCGGCGTGCGGGGCGCACTGCCACCGGCGGGTTCTCGCCGATGCAGACGATTGTGCCCTGCACGGACCGCGACGCGACTCGAGAGCACCAGCGACTCATGCAGGCGGGAATTCGAACGATTCTGCGCGCTCCGGAGCATGGGGGGAATGCGCGGATCGGCGTGCTGATCACCGCCAGACACGCAAGGCACGACATCGAGCGAGCAGTCGCGGCGCTGTCGGGCACACCCCATCGCCGAGGAGGTTGAGGACATGCAAACACTGCCAAACAGGTTCGAGGAGATCCCGGTTGGCGTCGGCGCGGAGGAGGAATACAGAGGCCGAGGGACCGGGCGCTGGCGCTCCAACTCGCGTTGGGCCGCGCCGGCGCGACCGCGACCAACGGGCAGGCGTGCGCGACGGCGTTATTTTTATGGCCCGGACCCGTGGTGGGCGCGTAGTCCGCTCGTGATCGAACCGACGTACGCGCTACCCGCGTACGGTGTTCGCATGCCCGCCCTCCAACCAATGCCGGCGACGGCCGCGCCGGATGCCGGCGACACGGCAGGCGCGCCGACCGACACGCCGGCGTCGCCAACCGATGCCGCGCCGGCCCAGGCAATCGGTGGGCCGGACGGCGGAAGCGTGACGCCCCCACCGCCCGAGACCGAGTTCGACTTCGCCCGCGCGGCGCCACCGCCTTCGCGTCCCGCGCCCATTCCAGCCGCACGGCTCCAGTGGCCGCAAGCGACACCCGAGCAAATCGCCTTCATGCGCAGCGTTTACCAGTTGCACGTGGCTCGCGCAGCGAAAGCCCGGTCGTTCGTGGGCGACGTGCCTCCGCAGGAGCTCGACTGGGTGGACGCCGAACGGCGACAGGGCGAGCGACTTCGCCGCCCGGCGGCCGCCGCGCTGCGCACACTGTTGAGCGAGGCGAGGGCCGCTCTTGCTCGCGAGCGCAACGCCGGCAACGCGCAGGCGCGAGGGGTCAGCCGCATCGGAATCACGAGCGGCTACCGGTCAGCTTCGCAGCAGTTCGCGCTCTGGGAGCACCGCTTCGCCGGCTATTACCGCGACACCGCGACGGAGCGCGCTCGCTTGCCGGGCGGACCGCACGGCGCGCAGGCGGCCGACTACCTCTCTCGACACATCGGTCGCTGGCTGGCAGCGCCGGGCTACAGCAATCACAACCGTGGCCTGGCCGCGGATCTGGTAACCGTGGAAGGTGGAACAACATTCAGCGCATCGCATACCCAGGTGACGGGGTGGCGCTCGACCTGGTTGTTCAACTGGCTTATGCGGCATGCCGCGCGATTCGGGTTCTATCAAAACCCATCCATCAACGAACCGTGGCACTGGGAATACCACCCGCCAACGAATGGTGGCGGCGCGCCGGTCCGCCAGGAGTCCAGCACCGGTAAAGCCATCTCAACCAGCTCGGTCGGGCGTGAGGAGATCGCGCGTTTCCCGGTCCTGGACCGCGTGCCCGGCCCCGCGCCGGCGCTCGTGTTGCGGTGGAACCAGTCGCCGTCAACACCCACCGCCGTGGACGTGGTCGTGCATTTCCATGGCTATGCGATGTGCGGTCAGCCGGCGCAGCTTCTACTGCCCCGTGACATCGAACCGATCAGTGGTCTCGACTTCGCTAACCCAGATAGTGGCGGCGGTGGTCCCCGCCGGCTGCGTCCGACGCTGGCCTTGCTGCCCCGAGGCACACAAGCGGATCCGGCGCACCCCCGCCACTACACGTTCCCCTCACTGACAACGCCGGCCGGACTGAAGGAGTTGATTGACGCCGCTCTCGACCACTTCGGACACCGCTCCGCGGCCGCGCGCCCGCGTCTTGGCCGCCTCATCCTGACCGCGCACTCCGGCGGCGGCGCCGCGCTGCTGCGTTCGCTGGCGCATGTGAACCCGCACGAAGTCCACCTGTTCGATGCGCTGTATGGTTGGCCGGCGGAGGACTACGCCGCCCTCGCGCGCTGGGTCCAGACACGCATCCGCAACGACCAGGCGGCCCTGTCAAAGCTCACGGGGCAAGCGGCGGACAATTACATGCGCACGCAGGGTGGCGCATTGCGTTGCGTATTTGGACCGACAACATGTGAGCGCAGCCACGCGCTTGCGGCCATGCTGGCGAAGACGCTGGCGGAGACGCGGGTGACCAGCCTGGGGACCTGGTATCGCGTTGAACGCACGCTGCTGCAGCATTGCGCGATCCCGCGGCGCTACGGCTGGCGGCTGCTGACGGATGCAAGCGCCGCCCTACCCGACGTGGCGGCGCTGGGCAAATGCGAGCCGCGGCCGACCGCCACAGTCCGCAGCGCGCGATGAATTTTCAGCAACCTTTAGCGTTAGACGGCGATTGGTGAGCGGGAGGCGAGCCGAGCGCCTTCCACCATCGCCTGCAGCTTGGCCCACGCGATGCTCGGCGAGACGTCGCGTGGACCGACCGACGTGCCGAAGCCGCAGTCGGTGCTGGCCATCACACGGTCCTCGCCGACAATGTCGACGAAGTGCTGCAGCCGCTCGGCGACCAGCTCGGGATGCTCGACGTACGTCGTGCACGAATCGATCACGCCCGGGATCAGCACCAGGTCCGACGGCACACCCACCGAGCGGAACACTTTCCACTCGTGCGCGTGGCGCGGATTGGCCGCCTCGAACGACAGGCCGCCCACGTTCGCCGAGCACGCGATTTCCAGGATGGAGGCCAGCGGCACGTCGTGAACGTGCGGCCCGGCGAAGTTGCCCCAGCACAGGTGCAGCCGCACCCGGTCGCGCGGCAAACCGTCAATCGCTTCATTCAGCACGCTCACGTGCATTTGCGCCACGCTGAGAAAACCCTGGTCCGAGAGGTCGCCGAAGCGCATCTGGCGGCTCATCGCCAGGTCGGGACAGTCGAGCTGCAGAACGAAGCCGGCGTCCACGATCGCTCGATACTCGTCGCGCATCGCCTGGCCGACGGCCCTGAGGTAGTCCTCATCCGACGGGTAGTACGTGCTCGGCATGAACGTGTCGATCACGCCGGGCGACGCCGCGCTCATAAACACGTCGGCCCGCCGGACGCCCTCGAGCGCGGTCCGCAGGTTGTCGATGTCGCGCCGCACCGCCGACGGATCGCGCAGGTTGACCGCGCCGTTGTTGGTCGGATAGCGGACCTGCGGTCGGAACGGGCGGACCCAGTCGGGGAACTCGGGATCCCGCATGTCTCGGCGCCGCGGCTCGCCGTCGAAGCCGCTCAGGCGCTCCTTGACGTAGCCCGAATACGACACCTTGCTGTACTCGCCGTCGTTGAGGACATCGATGCCGATGTCGGCCTGCCGCTTGACCACCTCCGCGGTCGCGCTGGCGATTCGCCCGCGCAGCACGTCGACGTCCTGCAGTTGGCCAGCGTCGTACTGCAGCATCATGTCCGACAAGTCGGTCGGTCGCGGCAAGCTGCCAGTATGCGTGGTCAGAATCGTCATATTTGCAGGAGCGCTCGCAGCCAGACCGCAACGCCCGCGCCGATGAGCAGCGCCAGGTAGAACAGCAGCAGTGCGACCAGTGCCGGCAGCAAACCAGGCGCGGTTCGCAACCGTAGTAAAAGCAGCCGCCGCTCGCGCTCGTCCCTCACACGTGAGATGATACGTCGCCAGGCGATCTGAAACGCCCGAAGCAGTGCCAGTGGTGTATGACCGGCCAGCCTCCTGAGGACGCGACTCCCGGCGAGATGCGCTCGTCGCGGACGCTGTACGACCTCACGACCGCGGCTGGCCGCGATCTCAGCCAGGATCCGGCCGACCTGGTCAGGTCGGTGGCCGAGCATGCCAGCGCGCTGCTGGGCGGCGACGGCGTGGCGGTCTACCTGTGGGACCCCGCGCGTGACGTCTTGCTGCCCATCTACAGCAACGATCCGCGCCAGCCAGCCTACGATCGACCCCTGCACGCCGGCGAGGGCGCGGCCGGCCGCGCGGTCAAGCTGCGCCAGACCATCGTCGTCGACGATTACGCGCACTTCGAGCAGGCCGTGCCCTGGGGTGTCGCCCGCGGGTTGAAGTCGGTCGAAGCCGTGCCCCTGATGCTCGACGACCGCCCCATCGGCGCGCTGGTCATCCGCTTCTACGGCGAGCGCCCGGTGACCGGTGCTGACGAAGCGCGCACGCTCGATCTGCTCGCCGCGCTGGCTGCGCCGGCGCTCGAAGCGGCCCGGCTCTACGCGAGTTCGCAGCTCGGACGCGAGCACGAGCGGACACTGCGCGAGATCACTTCGGCGCTGGCCGAAAATCTCGACGAGCATCACGTGCTCGAGCTCGCCGTCAATCGAAGCGCGGAGCTGCTGCAGGCGCCCTACGCACGCGTCTGGCTGATCGAGCCTGACGGCGAGCTGAGCTGCGCCGCGGCCGAGGGCTACGTCCACCCTGACACGTTCATTCGCCACCTGGCGCACGACAGCATTTCGGGCATGGCCGCTCGAGAGCAGATCGTCAATCTGGGCAACGCGCCGGCCGAAAGCCACTGGTACTTCAATCGCGAGTTCGGCGACCGCACCGGTCTGGGGGCGTATCTGGGTGCCGGCCTGTGGCGCGCTGGCGAGTCGCTCGGCGTCATCGAGGTCATGCGCCAGGTCGGCTATCGCTTCAGCGACGCCGAGGAGCAGCTTCTGGTCAGCCTGGCCAATGCCGTGGCCGTGGCGGTGAGCAACGCGCGGACGCACGCGGCCGTCGAGCGCCTGGCCCGCGAGGCCGAACAGCGTGCCGAGCTTGTCGCCGAGTCCGAGCGCGTCCTGCGCTCCGTGTACGAAGCCATCGGCTCCGGCGTCCTGGTCATGAATCCCGAGGGGCTCGTGGTCACCGCCAATGCCGCCGCCGAAGAAATCTTCGGTATTCCCGCGAGCCGATTGATCGGCAAACCGCCGGGCTTGATCGATATACAGCTCGTGAGTGACGGCTCGATTGTGCCCGTCGACGAGAAGCCGACTCCGCGCGTCACCCGCAATCGTGCTGCCGAGCGCAAGCAGATCTTCAGTTTCGTGCACCCGGACCACCGCCGCCGCTGGCTGCAGGTGGACGTGGTGCCGCTGTTCGGAGCGGATGGCCAGGTCTCACGCGTCGTCTCGAGCTTCATCGACATCACCGAGCAAAAGAGCTCCGAAGAGGCGCTGCGCCGGCGCGACCTGATCCTGCAGGCGGTGGCGTTTGCGGCCGAGAACCTGCTGAGCAGCCCGGAGTGGGAGCACAGCATCGACGACGTGCTGCGTGAGCTGGGCGCGGCCACGGGCGTCAGTCGGGTGTACATCGTGCCGCGAGATGCGCGCGATAGCGACCTCCGCGAGGCGACCCATCACCAGTGGACCGCCGACAACATCGTGCCCCGTGCTGACTTCCCATCACGCGGATCGTACCTGCAGAGCCTGGGACTGACTCGCTGGGAGCAGATCCTGCGCGACGGCGGCATCATTCAGGGCGACTTGCGCAGCTTTCCATCCGACGAGCAGCAGATGCTCGCCGCGCAGGGCGTCTGCTCGCTGGTGCTGGTGCCCATTTTCGTCGGCTCGGGGTGGTGGGGCTTCATTGGCTTCGACGACTGTTTTGAAGAACGGACGTGGCCGCCGAGCCTGGTCGAAGCACTCAAAACGGCGGCCGGCACGCTGGGCGCCGCCATCCTCCGTCGGCGCGCCGACGCCGAGCGCTTGCAGCTCGTGCGCGAGCAGTCCGCGCGTGTGGAAGCCGAAACCGCACAGCGAAGACTCGCCTATCTGGCCGAGGCGAGCCAGATCCTGGCTGGCTCACTTGACTTCGAGCCGGGTCTCCAGGGAGTGGCGAACCTGCTGGTGCCTGGTCTGGTCGACGGCTGCTTCTTCGACATGAGCCAGCACGACGGCTCGATCCGCCGCGTCGCCTCTGCCGGACTGCCGGAGCTCGATGCCAGGCTGAGCCCACCGCCCGTCGCGGCCGTGATCCGCGGCAATCAGTCCTGGCTCTCCGCCCGCGCGCTGACGGTGCCGCTGGTGACCCACGCGGGCGTCACCGGCGCCCTGACCTGGTTGGCGTCCAACGCACGGCCCGCGTTTCATGCGCATGACCTGGACCTTGCCGAGCACCTGGCCCGCCGCTGCGCGCTGGCGATTGACAACTCGCGCCTGTATCGCGAGGCGCGCGCGGCGGTCAGCATCCGCGACGAATTCCTCTCGGTCGCGGCGCACGAGCTCAAGACGCCGATGACCAGCTTGCGCGGCTACGCCCAGCTGCTCGGCCGCGAGTTCGACCGCGGCGAGCCAGTCAATCAGGAGCGCGCGCGCCGCGCGGCGGACACCATCCAGGTGCAGTCTGACAAGCTGGCGCGTCTGGTGGCCCAGCTGCTGGATGTCTCACGCCTCCAGTCGGGGAAGCTGACGGTCGAACGCACGTCATCGGACCTGGCCGAGCTCATGCACGAGATGGTCGCCGCGGCGCGCAGCCAGCTCAAACACCACACGCTGGTCGCCGACCTGCCGAACGAGCTGTGGGCATCCATCGATCCGCTGCGCATCGAACAGGTGGTGAGCAACCTGCTCGACAACGCGATCAAGTACAGCCCTGAGGGGGGCCAGATCGAAGTCGAGCTGACGTGTCTCGAGCCGTTGCGTTCGGCGCGGCTTGTCGTGCGTGACCACGGCGTGGGCGTGCCGCCCGAGCACCGCGACCACATTTTCGATCGCTTCTACCAGGCGCACGCCAGCAGCCCGCTGACCAGCATGGCGGGCATGGGACTCGGGCTGTACATCACCCGCCAGATCGTCGAGATGCACGACGGGAGCATCACCGCGCAGTTCCCCGACGACGGCGGGACGCGGTTTGTCGTCCTGCTACCGCTGCCTACCTCTTCCTCTGCCACAGAGAGAGGTGACGGAATCAGCGCAACCGAGGGTCAAAGGCATCGCGAAGCGCATCGCCCATCAGGTTGAACGCGAGCACGGTCACCAGGATGGCCAGCCCCGGAAACGTGGCGATCCACGGCGAGTCGATCACGTAGCTGCGACCCTCGGCCAGCATGTTGCCCCAGTCCGGGGTGGGCGGCTGCGTGCCCAGCCCCAGAAAGCTCAGGCCAGCCGTGTCGATGATCGCGATCCCAACGCACAGCGTCGTTTGGACTATGAGCGGCGCCAGGGTATTGGGCAGCACGTGCTGGCGCATGATGCGCGGATCGTCGGCGCCCAGCGCGCGGGCCGCATCCACGTATTCGCGCGAGCGCACCGACAGCACCGAGCCGCGCGCGACCCGCGCGTAGTGCGGCACGTACACGATGCCGATGGCGATCATGGCGTTGCGCAGTCCGGGGCCCAGAATGGCGACCACCGCGATGGCCAGCAGGATGTACGGGAAGGCGAGCACCACGTCCATGCAGCGCATGATCAGGCTGTCGGCTCGGCCGCCGTAGAAAGCCGCGATCATGCCGAAGGAGACGCCGATGATCAGCGCGATGGTCGCCGCCACACCGCCCGCCTCGAGCGAGGATTGGGCGCCCCAGATGACGCGGCTGAACACGTCGCGGCCGAACTCGTCGGTGCCCATCCAGTGCTGTGAACTGGGCGGCTGGCGTTCGACGCGGAAGTCCTGACGGGTCGGACTGTAGGGGGCGATCTGTGCCGCGAAGATCGCCGCCAGCACGATCACGATCAGCACGACGGCGCCAGCCACGCCGGTGCGCGAGCGAACGAAGCGGCCTTGCGCCGCGCGCCACGGGGTCGTCGAGCGGCGTTTGCCGATCTGGGTGGCGGTTGCCTGAGACGGCGACGTGAGCGGCAGCGGCTCGGACGAGACGGCCATTTCAGGTGTAGCGGATGCGCGGGTCGAGCGCCGCGTACAGGACGTCGACCAGCAGGTTGATCACCACCACGAAGATGGCGACGACCAGCACTGTGCCCTGCACGACTGGATAGTCGCGGGCGGTGATGGCGGTGACGACGTAGCGGCCAACCCCGACGCGGCCGAAGACCGTTTCGGTCAGGACGGCGCCGCTGAGCAGCGCGCCCAACTGCAAGCCGACGACGGTCACGACCGGGATCAGGGCGTTCTTGAGCGCGTGTTGCAGCACGACGGCGTTCTCGCGCAGTCCTTTGGCGCGCGCGGTCGTCAGGTAGTCGCTGCTCAGGACCTCGAGCATGCTGGAGCGCGCCATGCGCGAGACGATGGCCATCGTGATCGTGCTGAGCGTGATCGCCGGCAGGACCAGGTGCCACATCACGTCGCCGAAGGCGGTGAGGTCGCCTGAGAGCAGCGCGTCGATCGTGTAGAAGTGGGTCACCGTCGGGATCTCGACCGAGTTGCTGACCGCGCCGGACAGTGGAAACCAGCCGCCGCGAGCGCCGAGCCAGTAGATCAGCATCAGGCCGATCCAGTACACGGGCATCGAGATGCCGACCAGCGACAGCACCATCGTCGCGTATTCGACGCCGGTGCGCCGCTTGATGGCCGCCAGGATCCCCGCGGGCATGCCGACCACCAGGGCGACGACGAGCGCCGCGATGCTCAGCTCGATGGTCGGCGCGAAGTTGGTGGCAAGCTCGGTGGTCACGTCGCCGCCGGTGCGGATCGACCTGCCGAGCTGGAACGTGGCCATGTGGCCGAGGAACTGGACGTACTGGACCGGCAGCGGCTGATTGAGGCCGAGGTCCTCGCGGATGCGCTCGACTTCCGCCTCGGACGCCTTGTCGCCGACGAGCGCGATCGCCGGATCGCCAGGGATCAAGCGCAACGCGATGAACACGACGGTCGCGACGCCCAGCAGCACAGGGATGGTGTGCGCCAGGCGCCGCAAAATGTAGTTGCGCAAAGTTAGCCGAGCGCCACGTTGTTGAAGTAGTAGATGTACGTCGGCTGCTGCACGAAGTTCTGGACCCGCTTGCGCAGCGCGGCTTGCTGCTTCATGTGGCCGATGAACAGCCATGGCGCGTCGTCCACGATCATGCGCTCGGCCTGGTTGAACAGGTCCTTGCGCTTGGCCGTGTCCGTTTCCTCGTTCGCCGAGTTCAACAGCTGATCCACGTCTGGCGTGCCGTAGAACGACGTGTTGACGCCGCCCTTGTTCACGCTGTTGAAAAACACGCCCAGGAAGTTTTCGGGATCGCCCGTGTCGGCTTGCCAGCCGCCGAAGGCAACGTGCAGCTTGGCGGCACGACGATCGGCGCGGTACTGCGTCCACTCGCCGGTCTGGATCTGCGTCTTGACCCCGACGTCGTCCAGGTATTGCTGGACCGCCTCGGCCAGCTTGCTGCCCTGGGGGTTGTAGCCGCGCGCGATCGTGTAGGTGTCCAGGGTGAGCATGTCGCCGTTGTAGCCTGCGTCCTGCAGCATGGCGCGCGCTTTGTCTGGATCGAACGGATACGCGTGCAGGTCGGAATTGAAAGCCCAGGAGGTCGGCGGCAACACGCCCGTCGCCGGGGTGCCGGCGCCCGTGTACAGGCTGTCCGCCAGCTCCTGTTTGTTGATCGCGTAGTTCATCGCCTGCCGCAAGGCTTTGTTTTGCAGTTGCGGCATGGTCAGGTTGAACTCGGCCATGTTGACGTTCAGGCCAGGTTGCTCGAGCACGTCCGTGTTGGCCTGGCCCTTCAGCGTCGGCACGTCCTTGGGATCGACCGCCCAGGTGACGTCAGCTTCGCCGTTCTGAATCTTCAGGGCACGCACCGAGGGCTCGGGCACGGGCTGGAAGATGATGCGCTGCAGCTTGGCCCTGGTGCCCCAATAGCCGTCGAAGGCATCGACGGTAATGTGGTCGTCCTTCTTCCATTCGACGAATTTGAATGGCCCGGTGCCAACGGGGTTCTCGTTGATGCCCTTGCCGTATTTCTTCAGGGCCTCCATCGAGATCACGTAGGCCGGCGGAATGGCCAGATTGGAAAGCAACGGCGAGAACTTGCGGTTGAGCGTGAACTGCACGTCGAGGTCGCCGACAGCCTCGACCTTGGTCACCACGTTGGAGATGTAGTCGCCGATATACGGGAATCCGCCGTAGTCGCCCTGCGCTTCTTGATAGAGCGGGTTGTCCTTGTTGATGCTGCGGTCGAAGCTGAAGGCCACGGCCTGCGCGTTGAGTGGCGAGCCGTCATGGAACATGACCCCGGGCTTCAAGTGAAACACGACCTGCAGGCCGTCCGTTGAGAGGTCCCACTTCTCCGCCAGCGCCGGCTCGACGTCAGTGCTGCCCGACTTGTAGCGCACCAGACCCTCATAGATGGCCGTGGTCGCGATGAAGCCTTCCTGGGCATCCATGGCGGGCGGATCGAGGCGATTGGTGTCGCCCGCGAACAGGAACGTCAACGTGTTGGCGGCAGTGGCGCCAGATGTGGTCGCCGGCGCGGTGGTCGCCGCCGCCGCGGGAGCAGTGGTCGGTTGCGTGGCGGGCGCGCTGGTCGGCGCGGCGGGGGCGGTGGTGGCCGCGGCGGCGGGCGGCGTGGTTGGCTTGGGCGCGGCAGCGGGCGGGCTGGTTGGCGCCCCAGTGGAGCTTGGCGCGGCAGGGCCGCAGGCACTCAGCAGTCCCATCCCTGCAGCGACGCCGGCTATGCCCAACAAACGGCGTCGCGTGAGCGGCGAGGTTCCCATGGATGACACTCCGGGGAAGTTTGGTCGGCCCAGAGTATCAGCGGTATCGCGGCGTGTCACTGTTGCAATCGCGTGGCTTTTACACTTGGTGAGCGCCGTGACCGTCCGTGAGCTGCCTCTCGTCGAGCTTGCCCGTCGCTGTCGTGAGGAAACGCTTCGCTTTTTGAGCGGCGGCGAGCGTGACGACGCCTACTGCTTCGAGATTTTCCACCGGGCAGTCGTCGATCGCGACGACGCCGCCTGGGAAGCGATCGTCGCGCAGTACCGCGGCATCGTGCTGGCCTACGTCGGTCAGCACACGGCCGCCACGGTGCTGCGCGAGACGGACGAATACTGGATTAACCGCGCCTTCCAACGCTTCTGGGGCGCGGTTGGCCCCCAGCGCTTCGGTCAGTTCCCGGACTTACCGTCGCTGCTGAAATACCTGAAGCTGTGTGTCCACAGCGTGTTGATGGACGAGATGCGCGCGCGCCGCGCCGCCTCTGCCAGCTCGCTCGACGACGTGCCGGAGGCGGTGCCGGCGCGCACCAACGCCGAAAATACGGTCGTCGGCGAGCTGTCTGGGCAGCAGCTGTGGGACGCGATCATTCGCGAAGTGCAGGACGAGGCCGAGCGCAAAGTCGTTCTGCTGTCGTTCGCGCGCGACCTCAAACCCTCGGAAATCGCCGAGCGGCATCCCGACCTGTTTGCCACCGTCGCGGACGTCTACCGCATCAAACGCAATGTCATCGAGCGGCTGCGGCGCAGCGCCGAGATTAGATCGTTTCTTTCGCCGTAAGATCGTCCCCGAATTCCGTGCCGGCGGCCGTTTATGTTGGTAAGCATGCAGACGGCAGGGGGCAAGCAGATGGTCGACGACGACACCTTCGAGTCAGTGCTCCGCCAGTCTCTCTATCGATTTGATTGTCCAGACGCGCACACCCTCGGCGAGTACGAGCTCGATGTGCTCGGCGCGTCCGAGCGCACGCGTATCGCCTCGCACGCGGTCGACTGCGCGGAGTGCACCGCCGAGCTGGCTGTCCTGCGCGCGTTCCTGGCCACGCCGACGCGTGTGCCAGAACCCTTCGTGGAGCGCGCGCGCCGAATCGTGGCCACGTTGTTGACGCCGCGTCCAGGTCTTGCCTACGGTGGCTTGCGCGGCGCGGGCGACACGTCGATGCGAATCTACGAGGCCGACGACGTGACCGTGACGCTCGGACCCGGCTCGACACGCGGCGGATTGCTCGGACTGGTCGTCACCGGCGACGTCGAGCCCGCGGCGCTCGGTGGACGCGAAGTCCGAGCGGTGCCTGGCGAGGGCTCGGTCGTGCGCGCGCGGCTCGACGATCTCGGTAACTTCGAGCTCGACAACCTCAGCCCCGGCGCGTACGCACTCGAAATCGACCTGCCTCACGGCGTCCTGGTGATCGAAGAGCTGCGCGTCGGCTAGCCGCCGGATGGCGGCGGGTTGGCGTCGGTACCTTCCCAGCTGACCAGACCGTTCGCCGTCAGCGCCCAGTGTCTCCAGCCGTCGGTAAACGAGACGGTATTGCTGGACTTATCGTAAGCAGCCAACCCGGTCGTGGTTTGCTGCGAGGTGTTACCCGACGCCGAGACGGGGTGCTCGCATTCGACCGGCGCGCCCATTGGATCGCCGACCTGCTGTTTGAGGGCCGCCAGGCCATTGCTGAAGGCGGGTTGCTCGCCCGGGTTGCAGTAGGCAGCCGGCGGCTCGACGTAGCCAACCGAGGGCGAGCTGGCGGTTTCGTCGAGGCCAATCACCGATGCGGCGGTCTCGATGATAGACAGGTCCAGACCGAGGCGGTGCCCCGCCCAGTAGGCCGTGGTGACGCCGGCCGCCAGCACGACGAGCAGGTACATGAATTCGGCGCTGAGTGGATGTCGCTTGCGATTCAGGCGGGGCGAGTAGGCCATAATGCGCGCGGCTTCGGACCCGCAGAATGCGGGCCAGCGCTGAGGCGCGATTGCGTCACAGATAGGTCAAAGGGCCACGCCCAAACAGAAACCGCCTGGCGGGGGAGGGAACCAGGCGGCTTCTGAGCAGTACCGCCAGCGGGGGGAAATCTCTGACGGTCCGTAGGTGCGGTATTCTGTGCTCAGGACGGGGCTGCACGAAGCGTGCCATCAGTTTTCGCGCAGGTCGGCGGGAATTTGTGGTCGGGTTTGTGCATTGGACCTTTGAGACGAGAGAGGATTAATGGCTGACCCCAACCCCGTCGTGGTGCTTCAAGCTGAGGCGACACTCGCCACGCGATCTGGCGCCTTCAAGATTGCCGTCTTCAACGTCGAGGGCGCACCCGGCGAAGTCGCCGCGCTGACCCGCGGACCTTTGCACGGCGACGCGATCCCACTGGTCCGCCTGCACTCCGAGTGCTTGACGGGCGACGTGCTCGGGTCATTGCGTTGTGATTGCGGCCAGCAACTCGACGCCGCGCTGGACCTGATCGCCAGCGCACCCTCCGGCGTGTTGCTGTATCTGCCGCAGGAGGGGCGCGGCATCGGTCTGGCGAACAAGATCCGCGCGTATGCGCTGCAGGACCAGGGGCTGGATACCGTTGACGCCAACCTGGCGTTGGGCCTGCCCGTCGATCGGCGCGATTACGCGGCTGCCGCGCACATCCTGCTCAGCCTCGGGCTGCGCCAGGTTCGGCTGCTGACCAACAACCCGGCCAAGAGCGCCGCGCTTGAGAAGCACGGCGTGCAGGTCGTCGAACGGGTGCCGCTGGCGGTGCCGCCCAATCCCATCAACGTGGACTACCTGCGCACCAAAGCCGATCGCATGGGTCATCTGCTCGTCTTCGAGCACTGAGTCGGTGGTCGTCAGGAGCGTCTGGTTCGCCGGCGCCCGCCAGGTCGAGCTGCGGTCCGAAGCCGAATCATCTTCGCTGGGCGCGTCCGACGTGCGAGTGCGGGCGATCGCTTCGGCGATCAGCCACGGGACGGAGATGCTCGTCTTTCGCGGGCAGGTGTCCGAGGACCTCGAACTGGACCTGCCGACGCTGCGCGGCTCGTTCGAGTTTCCGATCAAGTACGGCTACGCGAGCGTCGGTCGAGTGGTCGAGTGCGGGGCCGCGGTGCAGACCCTCAGTCCGGGAGACAACGTCTTTGTCCTGCACCCGCATCAGACCGAATACGTCGTGCCCGACTCCATGCCGATCCGCCTGCCGGCGGGTCTCAACCCGGAGTGCGGCGCTTTTCTGGCCAACGTCGAAACAGCCACGAACATCGTGCTGGACGCCGCGCCGCGCCTGGCCGAGCGCGTCGTCATTTTCGGCCAGGGCGTCGTCGGCCTGCTGATCACGCAACTGCTGAGGCGGACGGGTGTCAGCCAGATCGCGGTCGTCGACCCCCTCGAAGCACGACGCAAGTTGGCGTGCCAGCTTGGCGCCGACACCGCGTATGAGCCGGGCGTGGATTTGACGGGCGAGGACTTCGACCTCGCCATCGAGGCCAGTGGCAGTCCCGCTGCGCTCGACCAGGCGCTGAGAAGTGTCGCGTTCGGGGCCACGGTTCTGGTCTGTTCGTGGTACGGCACCAAACCCGTGCCGCTGCTGCTCGGCGGGCCGTTCCACCGCCGCCGCCTGCGCATCGTGAGCTCGCAGGTCGGGACGATCGACGCGGCGCTGCAGCCGCGCTGGTCGCACGCCCGCCGTCTCGGGGTCGCCCGCGATCTGCTCTCCAGGCTCGAACTCGAGCCGCTGATCAGCCACCGCCTGCCGTTCGACCAGGCTGCCGAGGCCTATCGCCTGGTCGACGAGCACCCGGAAGCGACCGTCCAGGTCCTTCTGACCTATCCCGATTCGGCGGCCGCGCGCAACTGACCGAAGAACATCTCGGCAACCTGCTCCCAGGTCGGCCGCTGCATCGCCCGCCGGCGCGCGGCGGCGCCGAGTCGCGCGCGCAGGTCGGCGTCGTCGGCGAGTCGCCGAAGCGCGGCGGTCAGGCCGGACGAGTCGCCAGGCTGAATCAGCAGCCCTTCACGCTCGTGGTCGGCGAGGTACGGCAGGTTGCCGGCCCGCCAACCGACGACGGGAAGTCCGCAGGCCATCGCTTCGCCATACACCGTGCCGTACGGTTCTTTGAGGCTCGGCAGCACGAAGACGTCGGCCGCCGTATACAGCGCGGCGACCTCGCCCACCGAGACCGGCCCGTGCACGACAACGCGTGTGAACAGGTCGGGCTGGCCGAGGCGGGCCCAGACCCGGCGCGCGTAGGCGGGCTCGACGGCGGTTCGCCCGACCAGGTGCAGCGTGCCTGCCTGGGCCTCGAGCGCGGCGAACGCCTCCAGCAGGCTGAGGATCCCTTTACGCTCTACCCAGTTGCCGACACACAGAAAGCTCGCCCGGTGGCCGCGGCGCAGGTCGCCGGGCCGCGGGCCAGGCTCCATCGCCACGTCACGACCGGGCGGGACGACACTGAGACGTTCAGGCGCCAGTCCCTGTCGGCGCAGATCGTCGGCCAGCGATTCGCTGGCGAGCAGCAGCCGTCGCAGATGTCGATAGGCGAGTCGATCGAGCCACGCCTGGAGCGTGGAACGCGGCGGACCGAAGTCGATGCCGCCCGGCGGTTGGTGCAGCATGCCCACCATCGGCAGATTCGGCGCGTCGAAGGCCAGACACCAGGCCATGATGCTGTCGACAACCACCACGTCCGGCGCTCGCCTTTGGATTTCGTCGATCACGCGGCGCGCTTCGGCAAGTGCCAGGGGAAACGCCCGCTCGGCAAACGACACGAACTCGAGACGTGCCGCGTGCGCCGGGGCCAGCTCGGCCAGGCGCCGATGAAACAGGTAGCCCCCCGTCAACTGGCGCGGGTCGCCGAGCGTCACCAGGACCGCGCGTAGGGTGCGCGTCATTCACGTCGCTCCAACGCCATTCGGCGGCGCCGGGCTGTTTGGTGGCGGCGAGCGGTACCCGCTGGAGCTGGCCCGCGCCCTGGCGCGGCAGGTCGACTGCGAGCTGGTGACGTTTGGCAGGTCAGCACGCGCCGAGACCGGGTCCGCCGGGCTGCGCATCCGCACGCTGCGGGCCGTCGCCTGGCAAGGCGGCCATCCCGCGCACCCATTCTCGCCCGCGCTGGCAGGCTTCATCACCCGAGCGCGGGCGGACGTGGTGCACACCCACCACATGCGCAGCCTGCCGAGCCGAATGGCCGCCCTGGTCGCCCGAGCCCGGCGCACGCGCACCGCCGTGACCGACCATGGCCTCCAGGGAGGTTCGTGGCGCGGCCTGCTGCCAGGGCTGTTCGATCGTTTCCTGACGGTCTCGGCGTACTCGGCCCGTGAGCTCGACGCGCCCCCCTCCCGCACGCGGGTGATTTATGGCGGCGCCGACCCCGAGCGCTACGCCCCGGACCCGCGAGTGCCCCGCCTTGGCGTCCTGTTCGTCGGCCGCCTCACCCCTCACAAGGGCGTCGACCGCCTGCTGCGGGCCCTGCCCGAGGGCGCCAGCGTACGGATTGTTGGCTCGGGGGGCCACGATCCGCTGCCACCCGAGCGTGATTACCCGAAGCTTCTCCAGCAACTGGCGTGCGGCAGAGACGTTCACTTCGCTGGACCCGTCGCCGACAGCCAGCTTCCGCTGATGTACCGCTCCGCGCAGGTCCTGGTCCTGCCGTCCGTCGACGTCACGTGCTATGGCAAGCCCATCGCCGTCTCGGAGCTCCTCGGTCTCGCCGTGCTCGAAGCGATGGCCTCCGGGACACCTGTCATCGCCAGTCGGCTCGGCGGCCTGCCCGAGATCGTGCGCGACGGCGAAACCGGCTTCCTCGTGCCGCCCGGCGACGTCGCTGCCCTTCGCGAGCGACTGCAGACCCTTCTCGGTGACCCGTCCCTGCAGAGAAGACTCGGCCAGAATGCGCGCCAGGACGTGCTCGACCGCTTCACCTGGCGCAAGGTCGCCGAACGCTGTCTTCAAGCCTATTCAGACGTTCTCCACACCCAGGTCCGCTAACTGGGCGTTGATCCAGTCGCGCGCCGACCAGCGCAGCACTCGACCGAGAAAGCGCGCGTGCCGTTCGCGCTGCTCGGCCGGCGGCATGTCCAGGGCGTCCGCCATTGCCCGCGCGGTGCCCTCGACGTCCAGCGGCGAGATCAGCAGCGCGCACTCGGCGGCGTCGGCCGAGACGCCCGCGGTTTCCGAGACGATCAGCACGCCGGGCGTTTCGGCGACAACGGCCCACTCCTTGGCGACCAGGTTCATGCCATCCTGCAGCGAGTTGACCAGCAGCACCCGGCAGCGTTCCATCGCGGCCAGCGCCTGTTCGCGGTCGTTGGTATAGAAGACTCGAATTGGCGGGCCGCCACACGCCTCGCCAAAGCGCGCGTTGGTGTCGTCGATCGTCCGATACACCGTGTCGCGGTAGGCGCGGTACACGCTCAGGTCGGTCCTGGACGGGACCATGAACGCCAGGAAGCGAACCCGCCCGCACAGGTCGGGCCGCATCTCAAGCAGGCGGCTGAACGCCAGAAAGCCGACCTGCTGGTTCTTGCTCGGGTCCAGGCGGTCCACCCGGATGATCGTCATCGCTTCGCCCCGGTCCGCCGCGAGCCGCGCGTGAGCGGCGGAGACTTCGGCGGTGTGCATGATGCGGCGTAGCGAACGCGGCTCGACGCTGGCCGGGTAGTCGCGCACGAACGAGCGCCGACCGTCGGCCATCAGCACGCTCCCGGAGTCGGCGTCGATGTGCACGTCCAGGAACTCGGCACAACACGACAGGAAGTTGCGCACGTCCATCCGTGTCTGCAGGCCTACTACGTCCGCGCCGAGCATGCCCCTCAGGATCGTTTGCCGCCACGAGTCAGGAATCAGGCGCAGGACCGGCGGGTCGGGAAAGGGGATGTGCGTGAAGTGCAGAATGGGTGTCTCGGGAAACGCCCCGCGCAGCAGGCCCGGCAGCGGATACAGGTGGTAGTCCTGAACCAGGAATGCCATCGGCTGCCGACCCGACCGCACGACCGCCGCCGCGAGACGTGCGTTGGCTTCGAGATAGCGACCCCAGGCCTGGTGGCGCGCGCTGTCCAGGTATTCGAATCCGCCGGCGCCGATCATGCGGTGCTGGAGCATCCACAGCACCTCGTTGCTGATCTGACCGTAATAGGCGTGATACGTGTCCGCGGGCAGCGGGACGGGAAGGACGTGCAGTCGGGGGTCAGTCTGGTCGGCGGCCGTGGTGAACAGGCCGCTGCGGGCCAGGGTGGCGTCCGGAGGCTCCGAGACGCAGCAGAACCAGCCCACATTGGACCGCCGCGCCAGCGGGGTGAGCATGCTCACCAGTCCGCCAGTCGCGGTACGGGTCACCCAGGCACCGTCTTGCCAGACGAAATCGTTAGGCCCCCGGTTGGCCACGATGACAATGCCGGTGCGCGACGAGGTCAACTCTCAGAAGGTAAACGATGGCCGCTGGATGGTGGTCGTTAGAATTTCCGTGTGACGGCGACCCGCGATCTCGACGAACGCATCCAGGCACTCCCGCGCCGGCGGACATATCTGCTGCCGGCGCTCCACGAAGTGCACGCCGCGTATGGCTGGCTGCCCGCCGATGCGCTCGAGATGGTTGGCCTCCATCTGCGCGTGCCGAAGAGCGAGGTCTTCGGCATCGCCTCGTCCTTTCCAGACTTCAAGCTCGACGCGCCCGACCCGTCGACCACGCGCGTGTGTATGGGCGCCAGTTGCCGAGTGCTGGGTGGTCCGGCGCACGCCGAGGAGACGGCCGACTGCCTGTTCATCTGCGGTGTCGGGCCCGCCTCCGAGGTCGACGGCGTCCTGATCGGGCGCGGCGGCCTGCGCGTTGCCGCCCCGGAAGCCGACGCCGCGACGCTGGTCCAGGATGGCTCGTGCAGCCGCGCGGTGGCCGATACACCCCGTGCGGGCGGCACGCACGTCGGCTGCGCGGGCAACTGCTGGCAGGCTCCGTCGGTCAGTCGCGACGGCGGTCGCACGTGGACCTCTGGTTCGACGGCGTGGAGCCGACCCGCCGACGTCCGCCTTCTCGCCGACGTGGGTCGCGTGGACCCGTACGCCGTGAAGTCGTACGCGGCGCTCGAAAAGGCGCGGTCGATGGGCAGTGACGCCGTCTGGCAAACGGTCAGAGACTCTGGGTTGCGGGGTCGCGGCGGCGCGTACTTCCCCGTGGGCGCCAAGTGGGAGACTGCCCGCAACACGCCCGCCGAGAAGAAGTTCCTGCTGGTCAACGCCGAGGAAGGCGAGCCTGGCGTCTACAAGGACCGCCACCTGATGGAGGGCGATCCGCATCGCGTGCTGGAGGGTGTCCTGATCGCGGCGCTCGGGATGGGAGCGACCAACGTCGTCATCTTCGTCAACGGCGAGGCCAGGCTGTCGCAGGAACGCCTGCTGACGGCGCTGGAGACCGCTCGGCGGCTCGGCGTCGTCGACCTGCCGCTCGAAATTCGGCTGGGCGCCGGCGGCTATGTCCTCGGCGAGGAAACGGCGCTCATCAACGCGATCCACGGCCAGCGCGCCGAACCTCTGGCGCGGCCGCCGTTTCCTGCCGTCTCGGGCCTGCAAGCCAGCCCAACGGTCATCAACAACGCCGAGACCCTGAGCAACCTCCCCGACGTCATCCTGAACGGCCCGGACTGGTTCCGCTCCGTGGGGACGTCGGCCACTCCGGGCACCAAGCTCGTGAGTCTCGCGGGCGCGGTCCAGCGCCCCGGCCTGTACGAAGTGCCACTCGGGACTCCCCTCCAGGCGATCGTCGACACCTGGGGCGGCGGACCAACCGGTGAGTTGAGCGCCGTGCTGGTCGGTGGCCCGTCGGGCTCGATCCTGCCAACCTCGCTGCTCGACACGCCGTTCGACGTGCAGACCCTCCAGGAGGTCGGCGGGGTCCTCGGCGCCGGGGGCGTCGTCCCGCTGACCACCGCCCACTGCCCGGTCGCGGCGGTGCGTGAGCTCGTGGCCTACAACTCGCGCGAATCGTGCGGCAAGTGCACGCCGTGTCGCGAAGGTACTGTGCGGCTGCTCAACCTCTTCGACGACGTCCGCCGCGGTCAGGCCGCGTCGGACGCGCTCGACGTGCTCGACGAGCTGAACGACGTGCTGGCCTTCGGCTCGTTATGCGGCCTGGGCCAGATGGCGCCGAACCCGGTGCGCGCGCTGCGCAGGCATTTTGCCGATCAAATTCAGGAGCACCTCGCCGGCCGCTGCGCCGCGGGCGTGTGTGGCGGAGCTGCTTGATGGCGGTTGTTACTGATTCCCCGACCTCGACTGAACTTTTGACCGTCACCGTCGACGGCCACTCCATCGCTGTTCCGGCAGGCTCGAGCGTCCTCGACGCCGTCAATGCCGCCAGCGTCTATATCCCGCAGCTCTGCAAGGACCCGGACCAGAAGCCGCGCGGCGCGTGCCGCACCTGCCTGGTCCAGATCGACGGCGTGCGCGGGTTCCCCGCCTCGTGCACCACGCCCTGCGCCGACGGAATGCAGATCCACGTCGAGACGCCCGACGTGCAGCGCATCCGCCGCGGGGTGATCGAGCTGACGATGGGCATGCACCCGGACGCCTGCCAGACCAATCGCCACAACACCCACAACGACGTGGTCGACGCCGCGCGGGCGCACGGGATCGAAACCCCGCGCTTTGGGCCGCTGCCCGATAGCTCCGTCGACACCAGCAACCCGTTCTTCGTCCTCGACATGCAGCAGTGCATCCTGTGCGCGCGGTGCGTCACGGCCTGCGACGAGGTCCAGCACATCGGCGCGATTGCGCTGCTCGGCAGGGGCGGCTCGATGAAAGTGGGCGCGTTCGAGGATCAGCCGCTGCGCGAGTCGATCTGCACCTCGTGCGGGTCGTGCTTCGCGGCGTGTCCAACGGGCGCGATCTACCCCAAGAAGGTCCGACCCGACGCGGTGCGCAAGGTCGAGACGACCTGCCCGTATTGCGGCGTCGGGTGCGGTATCAAAGTCGACATCGCGGACAACGACCTGATCATCCGTTCCGATGACCAGCCCTCGAACGAGTCCAGTCAGGGGATGCTGTGCGTCAAAGGACGGTTTGGTTTCGAGTTCGTCAACCACCGCGATCGTCTGAAGAAGCCGCTGATTCGGCGCAATGGCGTGCTCGAAGAAGCCTCGTGGGACGAGGCGCTCGATCTCATCGCCGACAAGTTCGTCGAGTATCGCACCTCGTTCGGAGCGCTGGCTTCCGCCAAGGGCACCAACGAAGACGCGTACGTCATGCAAAAGTTCGCGCGCTCCGTCATGGACACCAACAACATCGACCACTGCACGCGCCTGTGCCACTCGCCGTCAGTGCACGCGATGCTGCAGTCGTTGGGCAGCGGCGCCACCAGCAATTCGTACGTCGACTACGAGAACGCCGGCTGCTTGATGGTCGTCGGCTCCGACAGCTCGTCGAACCACCCGGTCATCACCGTGCGCTTCCGTCGCGCCGTCAAGCGCGGGGCGATCCTGATCGTCGTCAACCCCAAGTGGACCGAGCTCAACTACTACGCCGACATCTGGCTGCGGCAGAAGCCGGGCACCGACGTCGCGCTGTTCAACGGCCTGGCGTACGTGTTGCTGGACGAAAACCTGGCCGACCTGGACTTCATTCGCGCGCACACCGAGGGGTTTGATGGCTGGGCCGAAGCCGTCCGTGAGTATCCGCCGTCGCTGGTGTCTGAAATCACCGGTGTGCCCGAGGACGACATCGTCAAGGCCGCGCGCGCCTTCGCGCGACCGCCGTTCAGCGGCTCGTGCATGATCTGGGGCATGGGCGTCAGCCAGCATTCCAATGGCACCGCCAACGCCCACGGCGTGATCAACATGGCCCTGGCCGCTGGCATGGCCGGCAAGCCGGGCAACGGCATCTCGCCCCTGCGGGGGCAGAACAACGTGCAGGGCGCGGGCGACGCCGGTTGCATCCCCGACAACCTGCCGGGCTATCAGGCGCTGAGCGCCGACAATCGCGAACGCTTCCGCCAGGTGTGGGGCCACATGACCGATCGCCCTGCCGGATTGACGGTCACGTCCATGGTCGAGGCGGCTGGTCGTGGCGAGCTCAAGTGCATGTACGTCGTGGGCGAAAACCCGTTCCTCGACGAAGCCAACCTGGAGCACGCCCAGCACGCGATGCGCGACCTGGAGTTCCTGGTGGTCCAGGACATCTTCCTCCAGGAGACCGCCCAGGCGGCCCACGTGGTGCTGCCCGCCTCGTCGTTCGCCGAAAAGGACGGCACCTTCACCAACAGCGAGCGGCGCGTACAGCGCGTGCGGCGGGCCATCCAGCCGGTTGGCGACACGCGGCCCGACTGGGAGATCACTTCGGAAATCGCCCAGCGGGTGTGCCGCAGACTGGGGCTCGATCCGTCGCAGTTCGCGTATGAGTCGCCTGCCGACATCTTCGACGAGATGGCGCGCGTCACGCCGATTGTTGCTGGGCTGTCTCATGCACGACTCGACCGTCAGGGCGGCATCCAGTGGCCCTGCCCGACGCCCGATCACCCCGGTACGCCGAACCTGTACACCGAGGACTTCCCGCGGCCAGGCGGCCTGGCGAAGCTGACGCCCGTCCGCCAGGGGCCGGCGGCCATGGAGCTGCCCGACGACGACTACCCGATCGTGCTGAACACGGGGCGGGTGCTGTACCACTGGCACGGCGGCACGATCACGACCCGCGTCGACGGCCTCGTGGACATGGTGCCGTCGGTGCAGGCGACGATCAATCCCGACGACGCCGACACGTACGGGGTGCGCGACGGCCAGCCGGTGCGGGTGACCTCGCGGCGAGGCGAGATTATCTGCGAGGCGCGGGTCAAAGCGGAGGTCGCCCGCGGCGAGTTGTTCATGCCCTTCGTGAGCCTGCAAGGCGCCGCCGCGAACTTCCTGACCAACAACGTGTACGACCCGAATGGCATGCCCGAATACAAAGTCTGCGCGGTGCGCATCGCGCCAGGCTGACAAGGAGTTACCCCAGGGGGGACCCAACCTGCTTAGCAGTCCCCCAGGGAAACCCAGTGGGTCAAACAGGCATCCCGGTGGGGGCGGACAGTTCCGGGGGGACCCCGTGGGGTCAACCAGCCACGGCACCCGTCGCGTCAACCAGTTGCCCAGAGGTCGAGGAGAGTATCCCGGTTGACCCCTACCCAACCCCAGGGGGTCGTAGGGGGTCCTCCCCGTACCTCGTCGACAGGACCCAAGTCGTCCGCCAGGAAGTCTCAGCTCGAAGCAGGACGCCTCGAGAGGCGGACACAGTCGGGTCAAACAGTTACCCCAGAGGGGACCCCGTCGGCTCAAACAGTTACCTGGAACTCGAGGAGTTTCCCGTCGACGAGACAACCCGATGGGGGTTGTAGGGGTCCTCCCCTACATAGTCGACACGACCCAAGTCGTCCGCCACCTGGGCTCGGCTCGAACCCAGGCCAGCCTCGGCAGCAATCTCGCGTTTACAATTGACGGTTACACCCCGTGTTGCCCTACTACATCGCCCTGTACGTCGTCGGCCTGCTCATCGGCCTTGGCGCCCGCATCGTCTTCGACGTCCCGCTGCGCCGCCCTGGCTCGCGTGAGCTCATCGGCCTGGTCATGTTGATCCTGCTCCTGTGGGGCGCCATCTCGATCACGCATACCCCGTTCACCGATGTGCTGCTGCCGATGGTCTGGGCCGGCACCGGCCTGCTCGCCGGCTTCGGCAGCCGCGAGCTACATACGGCCGACGTGTAGCCGGGCACGCAAGAAGCCGCCATGGTCGCCGTCGAACCCGAGCTCAGCCAACCAGAGTCGCAGCCAGCCGAACCACAGCAAGCCGGCGCACTCGAAGCGACGCACCACCTGCGCCCCGAGGACCGGGCGCTGCTCGACAACGTGGCCGGCCACCTGCCGCTGCTGGCCGACCTGACCCACGCCGACGCGGTCCTCTTCGTGCGCGTCCACGATCAGGTGATGGTCGTCGCCCAGGCGCAACCCGTGCCCGTTCCGAGCCCATACGCCCGCCCGGTGGAGGTCGGCCGCACCATGGCCCGCGAGGAGGCGCCACTGGTCTTCAGGGTCC
Source organism: Chloroflexota bacterium (assembly GCA_019247515.1). Lineage (GTDB taxonomy): Bacteria > Chloroflexota > UBA6077 > UBA6077 > CF-72 > CF-72. The sequence goes on from JAFAOS010000453.1 coordinate 33,793, forward strand.
TGGTCGACAGCCACCGCAACCAGGTGACCACGACGGTCATCCGCGGGGCGCCCGTCCTCCAGGAGGTCTTCGCCATCCGCAACGAGCGCGGCGAAACCGTCGGCGCGCTGCGCAGCGAGATGCTGCTCATCGAGCACGAGCGTCAGCGCAAGCGCCACGCCGTCTTTCGGCGGGCGATTGCCCGCGCTCGGGACCTGATCATCGCGGGTCGGATGCAGGGCGGCGACAAGCTCGGCCGGCTGGGCGTCCACGACGGCGTCATGGTCATCGACTCCAACGGCCGCATCGAGTACCTCAGTGCGCCTGCCGAATACCTGTACCGCCGCCTGGGCTATGCCGACAACCTGGTCAAGACTCAGCTCCAGGAGCTCGAAACCAACGAGTACATTTGCTTCAAGGCCATGGAGCGGGGTGTCTGTCTGGAGCAGCGCGCCAGGGAGCACGACCTGGTGTGGATCAAGCGCGTGGTGCCGCTCGTGTCCAGCGACGACGCGTCGCTGCCCCTGCCGTTCGTCGGCCGTCGCGGTGTGCCAACGGGGGCCGTGGTCGCCATCCAGGACGTCACCGACGAGCTGCAGAACGAGCAGGAGCTCAAGATCAAAACGGCGATGATCCAAGAGATTCACCACCGGGTGAAAAACAACCTGCAGACTATCGCCGCCCTGTTGCGCCTTCAGGCGCGGCGCACCGACAACCCCGAAGTCGCCGAGCAGCTGCGTGAAAGCGTCGGGCGCATCATCTCGATCGCGGTCGTCCACGAGTTCCTGAGCCACGAGGAAAACAGCGTCATCAACATCCACGAAGTTTCCAATCGCATCCTGGGCGAGGTGCGCACCGGGGTGCTCGACCACAGTCGGCCGATCACCCTGTCGCTCGAGGGCACGCGGAGCTTCCTGTTGCCCGCGCAGCAGGCCACGTCGACCGCGCTGATCATCAACGAGCTGGTGCAGAACGCGGTGGAACATGCTTTCGTCGGCTTGCCGGGTGGGAGTATCGTTGTCACACTCGCGGAACAGGGCGACAGCCTGTGCATCGAGATTGCCGATGATGGCCGTGGACTGCCGGCGCAATTCGATCCTGTTCGCGAGGGCGGACTCGGACTGCAAATCGTGCGCAGCCTGGTGCGCGAGGATCTCAAAGGTCAGTTCGAGCTCCTGACGAAGACGAACGGGAACGGCGTCCAGGCAGTAGTGTCGTTTCCGAAGTGGATTGCCAAGGCGGAGTAGCCGGTTTAGCCCAATGTCGGACACACGCATCCTTCTGGCCGAAGACGAGACCATCACGCGCATGGACCTGCGCGAGATGCTGGAGAACCTTGGCTACGTCGTGGTCGGCGAGGCCGGCGATGGCGTTGCCGCCGTCAACATGGTTCGGGCGCTCAAGCCCGACCTGGTGCTGATGGACATCAAGATGCCCGGCGTCGACGGTATCAGCGCTGCCGAAACGCTGGCCCAGGAACAGGCCACGCCGGTGCTGCTGCTGACGGCTTACTCGGACAAGGAGTTCATCGATCGAGCCGTGGACGCGGGCGTGATGGGCTACCTGGTCAAGCCGTTCCTCGAAGCGCAACTGAAGCCAGCCATCGAGGTTGCCCTGGAGCGGTGGCGCGAGAAGCGTCAGATCGAACATGACCTGGCGCAGACACAGGACACGCTCGAGACGCGCAAGCTGGTCGAACGTGCCAAAGGGGTGCTGATGGACAGCCAGAACCTGAAGGAAGGCGAGGCATTCCGTCGCATCCAGCGGCTGAGCATGAGCTCGCGCAAGAGCATGCGCGAAGTGGCGGAGGCCATCCTGCTGGCCCACGAAGCTGGCCGCTCCCTCTGACGTTCTGGGGCGTGAGTTTTACGCCCGTCCGACGCTGACCGTCGCCCGCGAGCTGCTTGGGAAAATCATCGTCCACGAGCTCGAGGGTCGACGTCTCGCGGGCCGCATCGTAGAGACCGAGGCGTACATCGGACCCCACGACAAGGCGTCCCACGCCCGCGTCGGCAACCGCGGGCGCGCGGCGATCATGTACGGGCCGGCAGGGTTCGCCTACGTGTTCCTCGTCTACGGCATGCATCACTGTTTCAACACGGTGACAGAGGCCGACGGCTACCCCGGCGCCGTGCTCATCCGCGCGATCGAGCCGCACGAGCAGACCCAACGCGGGACGGGTCCAGCCCTGGTGTGTCGCGCACTGGCGATCGATCGAGCCTGCACGGGCCTCGACCTCACCAGCTCGAGCCTCTATTTGAAGGCGGCGCCCTCGGTTGCGGACCAACAGGTCAGAGTCGGTCCGCGCATCGGCGTCGAGTACGCCGGTGAGTGGGCCGCGCATCCCTGGCGCTTCTGGGACGCCGACTCCCCGCACGTCTCGCGTCGAGGCGTAACAGGGACGACCTTCGATCCGGCGATGTTACGATGAGGCTGGACTCAAGGTGGCAATGGTGCCAGCGCGACGTTCTACCCGTGCTCCCAAAACGTCGACCAACGGCGTTCACAATGGGGTGGTCGTCGCGCCTGAAAAACGGCCCCTGCCACTCCACGAGCAGCTCGGCTTGCCGCGCGAGCGCTTGTGCCAGATGTTCGAGACGATGCTGCTGGCGCGTGCCATCGACGAGCGCCAGTGGATTCTGAATCGGCAGGGCGTCCAGGCCTTTCACATCTCCTGCCAGGGCCACGAGGCCTCGGGTGTGGGCAGCGCCTTCGCGCTCGACCCGACGCGCGACGTGATGGTGCCCTATTACCGCAGTCTGGCCGCGGTCCTTGCCTTCGGCGTCACGCCGCGCGCACTGTTCCTTTCGGCTCTGGCCAAAGCCGCCGACCCGATGACCGGCGGGCGACAGATGCCAGCCCACTACGGACTTGCCAGCGCACGCATCCTGACCAGTGGCAGCCCGGTCGCCACCCAGATTCCGCACGCCACCGGAGCCGCCCTGGCCAGTAAGATCCGTGGCGACGGCGGCGTCAGCATCGTCTACTTCGGCGACGGCGCCTCGTCTAAAGGCGATTTCCACGAAGGCCTCAACTTCGCGGCCATCCACAAACTGCCGGCGATCTTCGTCTGCGAGAACAACCACTACGCGATCAGCGTGCCCACCTCCAAGCAGATGGCGGTTCACAGCGTGGCGGATCGCGCCGTTGGCTACGGCATGGTCGGCGAGTCAGTCGACGGGACCGATGCACTGGCGGTGTATCGGTCGGTCAAACTGGCCGCGGACCGCGCTCGGGGCGGCGAAGGGCCGACGCTGATCGAGTCCAACGTGGTGCGGCTCACGCCGCATTCGTCGGACGATGACGATCGACGCTATCGACCCGAGTCGGACCGTCAGGAGGCGCGCCATCACGATCCGATCGCCGTGTTCGCAGAGTACCTGCATTCCCACGGCCTTCTGTCGGCGGAAGACGAAAGCGGCATGCGCGAACGCGTCCAGCAGGAAGTGGACGCCGCCCTGGCCGAAGCTGAAGCGGCGCCGGCGCCCGCGCCCGAGACCGCGTTCGAGCACGTCTACGCGGGTGTGAAAATGCCGAACTTTCGAGAGGCGCTCCGTGACGAGCATGTCTCCTGAGGGAGAGGGAGGCCCGTGGCCGTCCTGAGCCTCGTCGAGTCGGTCAGAAAGGCGCTCGAAGAGGAGATGGCCGCCGACCCGACCGTCATCGTCCTCGGCGAAGACGTCGGCGTCCACGGGGGTGTCTTCCGCGCGACCGATGGGCTGATCAAGGAGTTCGGCGACAACCGCGTCATCGACACGCCCCTGGCCGAGCTCGGCATCGCCGGCGTCGCGATCGGCGCGGCAATGAACGGGTTGCGGCCGGTCGCGGAAATCCAGTTCGCCGACTACATCCACCGGGCGTACGACCAGATCGTCAACGAAGCCGCCAAGATTCGTTACCGCTCCAACGGCACATTCGCCTGCCCCGTCGTGTTCCGCGCGCCATTCGGGGCGGGCGTCCATGGCGGCCTGTACCACTCCCAGAGCGTGGAGGCGCTGTTCTTCCACGTGCCGGGCCTGAAGATCGTCGTGCCGAGCACGCCCTACGACTGCAAGGGCCTGCTCAAAAGCTCTATTCGCGACGACGACCCGGTGCTGTTCTTCGAGCACAAGAAGAGCTACCGGCGCTTGCGCGGCGAGGTGCCCGACGGCGACTACGTGGTGCCGCTGGGCCGCGCCGACCTGAAGCGGTCGGGCAAGGACCTGAGCATCATCACGTACGGCATCGGCGTCCACCTGGCGCTGGAAGCGAGCGAACGACTGGCCGGCGACGGCATCGACGTCGAGATCCTCGACCTGCGCACCCTGCTGCCGCTGGACACCGACGCCATCAAAGAAACGGTGGCGCGGACGAGCAAGGTGCTGATCTTGCACGAGGACAACAAGACCGGCGGCATCGGCGCCGAAGTGGCGGCGCTGATCGCCGAGGAAGCTTTCGAGGAGCTTGACGGACCCATCATGCGTCTGGCCGCTGCCGATACGCACATCCCCTACGCGCCGTCGCTGGAAGAAGCCATCCTGCCCAACGCCGACGACGTGGTTCAGGCTGTCCGCCGCCTGGCCGAGTACTGATCGATGCCGAACACCGTGGTGCAGATGCCGCAATTGGGCGAGTCGGTGTCCGAAGGCACAATCGGTCGCTGGCTGAAGCAGCCGGGCGAGCGCGTGGAGCGCAACGAGCCGCTGGTCGAGATCCAGACGGACAAGGTCAACGCCGAGGTACCGAGCCCCGTCGCCGGGGTCCTGCAGCAGATCCTCCTGCCCGAAGGCACGACGGCGGCGGTCAAGAGCGATATGGCGATCATCGGCGACGAACCTGCGCTCCCCTCTACCTCTGGCAGAGGGGCCGGGGGTGAGGGCGCCGGCGCGTCTCCGGCCTTCACGTATGACCGTTCGGCCGGTGGCGGCGTCGTCGGCCATCGCGACGCCGAGCCGTCCGCGCCGCCAGCGCCGGCGCCGCCACCACCCGAGCCGAACGGCGCCCCGCCCAAGCGCTTCTATACCCCCGTCGTGCTGCGTATGGCCGAGGAGCACCACATCGACCTGTCAACGGTCGAGGGCACGGGCGCCCACGGCCGAGTGACCCGCCGCGACGTCGAGCGCGCCATCGCGAGCCCCCCCTCTACCTCTGGGAGAGGGGCCGGGGGTGAGGGCTCACTCGCGCCGGCGCCTGCACCGCAACCAGCGCAGACCTCAGGGGTACCTCAGCCAGTCGCGTCACCACCAGATCGGGCGCCGGCCGCGGCGTCGTCGACACTGGAGTCTCCGCCGATCGACCTGCCACCCAGGCCCCAGGCCGCGGCCGCCGACCAGTCCGTCGCCCTCACCCCGATGCGCCGCGCCATCGCCGAGCACATGGCCCGCGCCCGCGCCGACATCCCCGACGCCTGGTCGCTGATCGAGATCGATATGACGCGCCTGTCCAGACAGCGCGACGTCCTCCAGGCCGACTGGCAAGCCCGAGAAGGCTACGAGCTCACCTACCTGCCCTTCTTCGTCAAGGCCGTGCTGGCCGGCCTGCGCGCCGTGCCTGATCTGAACGCCTCCTGGGCCGGCGACCACGTCACCGTCCATCGCGACTACAACCTTGGTATCGCCGTCTCGGTCCAGAGCGGTCTGATCGTGCCTGTCCTGCGCGGCGCCGACCAGCTCAGCGTGGCGGGCACCGCGCGTGCGTTGCGCGCGCTCATCCTCAAAGCGCGCACTGGCAAGCTGGCGATGGACGACTTGCAAGGTGGCACCTTCACCGTCAACAACCCCGGGTCGCTCGGCTCGATCATGAGTCAGCCCATCGTGCCCGTCGGACAGGCCGGCATCATCACCATGGAGGCCATTGTCAAACGTCCGGTGGTCACCGCCGACGACGCCATCGCCGTGCGCAGCATGATGTACAGCTGTCTGAGCTTCGATCACCGCATCCTGGACGGCAGCGGCGCTCTGACATTCCTCAAGACGCTCAAGCACGAGCTCGAAACCGTCGAGTACCCGCTCTACTGATGACAATCGCGATCGAACCGCGGCGCCCGCGCCGCACCGAGCCACTCACGCCTGACACCGCGCCGCCGGCCATGGGCGCCAAGCCGGCCTGGATCAAAGTTCCGCTCAGCCACGGGCCCCACTTCAAGGGCCTCAAGCGCCTGGTCCGCGATCAGGGGCTGCACACCATCTGCGAGGAGGCCGCGTGCCCCAACATCGGCGAATGCTGGGGCGAGTTCCGTACCGCCTCCTTTCTGCTGTTGGGTGACACGTGCACTCGCAATTGCGGCTTCTGCGACGTCACCACTGGCCGCCCCGGCGCTGTCGATTGGACCGAGCCCCAGCGCCTGGCGGAGGCCGTGGCCAGGCTCGAGCTGCGCCACGTCGTCATCACCTCCGTCACCCGCGACGACCTGGACGACGGCGGCGCGCAGATCTTCGCCATGACCATTCGCGCCCTGAAGCGCCGCGATCCCGGCCTGGGCGTCGAGGTCCTCGTCCCGGACTTTCAGGGGAACTGGGACGCCCTGGCCACCGTCATGCGCGCCGGCCCGGACATCCTGAACCACAACCTGGAAACCGTGCCGCGCCTGTATTCGCGAGTCCGACCCAGGGCCATCTATACGCAGTCGCTGGAATTATTACGCCGCGGCAAAGACCTTTCCCCGCGCACACCGACCAAGTCGGGTCTCATGCTCGGGCTCGGCGAAACGCGCGACGAACTCCTCACGGTTCTCGAAGACCTGCGCAGGCACGCGGTGGACGTCGTCACGCTTGGGCAGTACCTGCGGCCAAGCCTGCGGCACCTGCCCGTCGAGCGTTTCGTGCCGCCGGACGAGTTCGACGAGCTGAAGGCCATCGCCCGCCAGATGGGCTTTCGGCACATAGAAAGTGGTCCGCTGGTGCGCTCGAGCTATCACGCTCACAGCCAGCTACAATAGCCGCGCCTTTTGACTACCCCCGAGGCTGACGAGCAGGGCAAGACGGCTCCGGTCGAGCTGCCGAACCACCAGCCACCGCCATCCCCGTCGGTTCCCTCGCCTCCGCCGGAGCAAGCGCCGGTGGAGCCGGAGGTGTCCCCGCCGCCCGCCGAGCCACTACCTGCCGAAGAGCCGCCACCGGCCCCACCGCCGCCCGTCGAACCGCCACCCACGCCCGAGCCGGCCCCGACCTTCGAGATGGCCGACCGGCCGGTCGATCTCACGCCGCGGGCGGTCGCCGCCACCCAAGGACTGGCGCCCGGCGCGCATGACGTGGTCTACGTGCCCTTGGCCGTGAGCATCGGCGACGGCTTCAAGTTCGGCTGCGGCTTCTTCCTGGCCAGCGTGCTGGCGGGTCTGGTCGGCTTCGTGCTGCTGGCCGCGCTGTTCCTGCTGATGGGCGTCCTCGGCCTGAACCTGCCGCTGGGTCGCTAGCCTGCGGTCACTGTCTCTGCGCGTGGGAGAGGGTCGGGGTGCGCCGCGCGCAGCCCCGCCACCAGTCGCTGCAGAAGGCTCTCATACCCTGCCGCGGTGTTGATCACCACGTGCGGCCGACGGATCGGCTCCGCACGCCGCCGCATCTGCAAGTACACGAACCAGTCCGCCTCGGAGACGTCGTCTTCGTCCAGCTGCTGCTGACGCCGCAGCATGCGATCCTGGACTACCGCCGGCGGACACGTCACCCAGATGATCGCCAGGCGCGCAGAGCAGTCGTCGGCAATGTCATAGACGCGGCGTCGCACACGCTCCTCCAGGTTGGTGGCGTCGAAGATGACCGATCTGCCCACGACCAGCGCCGAGCGCAACATGGTGTGGCACCAGCCGTAGACTGCCGCGTGCTCGCCGCCGGTATACCGCGGCTCACGGAATAGCTGCTTGCGGACGCGGTCCGACTCGACCACCTGCGCGTCGAGCGCCGTTCCCAGCCGCCGCGCCAGCCGGCTCTTCCCCGTGCCAGGCGGGCCAACCATCAGAACCAGCAACGGGGCTGTCACCGCTTCGAGAGCCAGTCTAGCCCGGCCGACGGTGGGGGCGATAATGCGGCCATGGCCGCGTTCCGCAGTTTCTGGGCGGCTGTCGTCGACATCTACGACGACACGCTGGTCCTGCTCGGCGGCAATGTGGCGGCGCTGCTACTCAATGTGCCCCTGTTCTTGCTCGGGATTGTCCTGGTCTATATCGCCACCGGCGAGCCGCCTGCCCCACTGGTCTCGGCGGCGTTGGCGACCATCATGGCCTTTCTGCCCACGCCGGGCAACGTGGCGCTCGCGGGCGTCAGCCAGGTCGCCGCGGGTCCAGACGTTGCGCGTCTGCGTGTGTTCGTGGAAACCCTGCGCGAGCGCTGGGGCATCGCGTGGCGTTGCGCGCTCGTCAGCGTTGTCGTTCTGGTGGCCCTGCTCTGGAACGTCGTGTTCTATCTGAACTTTGGCGCCACCTGGTCGCTGCTGGTCGCGATCTTGTGGACCTACGCCACCGTGGTCTGGCTCAGCCTGCACCTGTACGTGGTGCCCCTGTCCGTCCACGTCGCACAGCCGCGCGTCTTTGATCTGTACCGCCGCGCCGCTTTCGTCGCCCTGGGCCATGCCGGTTACACCTTCGTGTTACTTGTGCTGCTGCTGATCGTGACGTTCGCCGCGGTCCTGTTTCTGCCCATCTATGTCCTGGTGGCGCAGTCCTTTGTCAGCCTGGCCCAGGCGCACGCATTGCGTGAGATCCGCCGACGGCACGGCGACCTGATGGTCGAGGCCGAAGAAGAGGTCAGCCGCACGTGAGCTCGCCTGGCTCCGACCGCGTCCTGGGCGGGCGCTATCGACTGGTTCGCGAGATCGCGCGTGGTGGCATGGCGTCTGTCTGGGAGGCGGACGACTCGCTGCTCGACCGTCGGGTGGCGGTCAAACTGCTGCACGCGCAGTTCGCGGACGAGCCCGAGTTTCTCGAACGTTTCCGACGCGAGGCGCGCGCCGCGGCGCGTCTGAGCCATCCCAACATCGTGCCGATCTACGACGTTGGAGAAGATAGCGAGACGCGGACGCCGTACATCGTCATGGAGCTGGTCGAGGGCGGCAACCTGAAGGATCGCATCCGCCAGGCCGCGCCGCTGCCCGATGCCGAGATTCGGACCGTTGGGGCCACCCTGGCGGCCACGCTCGAGTACGCCCACGGCAAAGGGCTCATCCATCGCGACGTCAAGCCGCAGAACGTGCTGCTGGGCCTCGACGGTCGTCCACGACTCACCGATTTCGGGATCGCGCAGGCCGTCGCGGCGAGCGGCCTGACGCGCACGGGCGTGGTGATGGGCTCCGTGCATTACATCGCGCCGGAACAGGTCCGCGGCGGGCAGGCGGCGCCGCAGTCCGACATCTACAGCCTGGGCGTGGTCCTGTACGAAATGGCGACGGGGCGCGTGCCCTTCGAGGGCGAGACCGATCTGGCCATTGCGCTGGCGCACGCGGAGCAAACACCGACGCCGCCGCGCACGCTCAATCCGCGGCTCGCGCCTGACCTGGAGCGCAGCATCATGCGCGCGCTCGCCAAGTCGCCCGCCGCGCGGTTTGCGAGCGCGGCAGAGTTTGCCGAGGCGCTGCGTGGCGGCGCGAACGCCACGGCCCGCATGGCGACCGCGGCAGGTGTCGCGGAAGCCACGCGGCGGATGCCAACCCAGGCGCTGGCGCAACCCGTGACCGCGCCGCCGCGGCGGGGGGCGGGAACCGCGGCGGCAGCGGCCGCCGCACAGCCGACTCCACGCCGCACGGCGCGTCCCAGGACGGGTCGCGGCGCCAGCAACGGACTGCTCGGGCTCCTGGCGGCGCTGGCCGCGGTGCTGCTGGCGGTTGGCGCCGGGTTTTACGGCCTCGCTTCGCTGAATCGCTCCGGGCTGCTCCCGACCGACGCGACGCCTGCGCCGACGAGCGCGCCCACGCCGCCGCCCACCGCTCCGCCCAAACCGGTCGTGGCGCCCACCGACACCCAGACGCCGCCGACACCGTCGCCGCAGCCCTCCGACACGCCCGTGCCGCCTACCCCATCGCCGGTGCCGACTGCCGCGCCAACTCTGGCGCCGCCCAGTCCCACGCCAGCGCGCGTGGTTCCAACCCTGGTGCCACCGTCGCCGCCGCCGCGGGTCGCCGTGCCCGATCTCCGCGGTCGGACGCTCGACCAGGCGCAGGCCGCTCTCGCCTCGGCCGGACTGACCGTGACCGTCCGTGGCGTGAACGCCAACGCCGAGAGGAACACGGTCGTCGACCAGTCGCCCGCCGCGGGCGCCACCTTGCCGCCCGGCGGCACCGTGGCGCTGCAGGTTGGTACTGGCTCGACCGCGGTCCCGGACGTGAGCAGCCTGGCCCGCGACCAGGCGGTTCAGACGCTGCAGAACAACAGCTTCCGCGTGACGCTGCGCGATCGGAAGGACCCGCGCATCCCGTCAGGCTTCGCCGTCGGCACGAATCCAGCCGCGGGCGCGGTGCTCCCGCGCAACAGCGAGGTGGAGCTCGACATCAGCTCCGGCCGCTGAGGCACATCACGAGTTTGTCTGTCGACGGGTGTCGTCGACGCCTTCACGGGAGTACGTTCATCCCCCCTGGCGGACGACCTGGGTCCTGTCAACACGGTAGGGGAGGACCCCTGCACCCGCAGGGGGCTTTGTCTTGTCGACAGGGATACCCTCCCGACCTCGGGCTAACTGCCTGACCCGACTGGGTCCCCTCTGGGGGAAGCGATTCCCTTCGCCGCTGGGTGCCCCGTCCCGGGGCGTCCTGCTTCGAGCTGAGCCTTCCTGGCGGTCGACTCGGGTCCTGTCAACACGGAAGGGGAGGACCCCTACACCCCCTGGCGTTCTGTCGGGTCGATGGGGATGCTCTCCTCGACGTCTCGATAACGGTTTGACCCGACTGGGTCCCCTCCGGGGCAAGATTCCCTTCGCCACTGGGTCTCCCTCACGAGGCGTCCTGCTTCGAGCTGAGCCTTCGTGGCGGACGACTTGGGTCCTGTCAACACGGTAGGGGAGGATCCCTACAACGCCCTGGGGTTGTGTCGGGTCGATGGGGATGCTCTCCTGACCCTTCGGGTAACTGTTTGACCCGACTGGGTTCCCCCTCTCGGGAACCGTTTGACCCCGCTGGGTCCCAATCTGGGGAAGAGACTCCTTCCCAAGTGGGTCCCCCTCTGGGGAAGAGACTCCTTCCCAAGTGGGTCCCCTCTGGGGAAGAGACTCCTTCCCAACATGGGTCCCCTCTGGGGAAAGATTCCTTCGACCTTGATATCGTCTCGAGTAATGACTCGGCCCTTCCCTCCTGATACCGACGCCCACGGCACGGCGGTCGGCGAGACCCGCCCTGTTCCTTTCGCCACCCGACCCGTCCTCCAGGGCACCCTGGGCATGGTTGCCGCGGGCCACTACCTCGCCGCGGCTATCGGCCTGAGCATCCTCGAAAAGGGCGGCAATGCCGTCGACGCGGGCGTCGCCGCGGGCTTCGCGGTGGCCCTGCTCAAGCCGCAAAGCGTCGGCATCGGCGGCGAAGTCCCGATCCTGATCCACATCGCCAACCAGCACCGGAGCGTGGCCATCAATGGCCAGGGCTGGGCCCCCCGTGCCGCCACCATCGACTGGTTTCGCCAGCACGACATCAGCCTGATCCCGTCCGACGGGTTCCTGCCGGCGACGGTCCCCGCCCAGTTCGCGTCCTGGTGCACCGCGCTCCAGCAATTCGGCACCCGCACGTTGGCCGACGTGCTCGGCCCGGCCGTCGATCTTGCCGAGGGCGGCTTTCCCGTGTACGCGGCACTGCGTAACGCCGTCCACAAGGTGCGTGAGCGCTACGCCCAGGAGTGGCCCACCTCGGCCGCAATTTACCTCACCAACGGCCAGGCGCCGGTCGAGGGCACGCTGATCCGTAATCCTGACTGGGCTCGCACGCTGAAAGGCGCGATCGACGCCAGCCTGCGCGCGGGCTCGAGCGGTCGCGAAGCGGGCATCGACGCGGCGATCGACTACTTCTATAGCGGCCCGGTCGCCGAGCAAGCCGTCAAGTTCTCGTCCAACAACGCGTTCGCCGACGACTCCGGTCGCGCGCACGCGGGGCTGTTCACCGTCGAGGACTTCGCCGACTTCGGCGCGCACGGCACCTCCGTCGAGGACCCCGCCCGCGTCGCGTATCGGGGCGTCGAGGTGCTGAAGTGCGGGCCATGGAGCCAGGGGCCCGTGTTCTTGCAGCAGTTGAAGCTGCTCGAGGGCTTCGACCTGCAGCGGCTCGGCCACAACACCGCCGACTACCTGCACATCTACCTGGAAGCCGCCAAGCTCGCGTTTGCCGATCGCGAGCGCTACTACGGCGACCCCGAGTTCGTCGGCGTGCCGCTGGGGCTGCTGCTTTCAGAGGACTACGCGGCCGAGCGACGCGAGATGATCGACGCGCAGCACGCCAGCCATGAGCTGCGGCCGGGCTCCCTGGCCGTGGCCGCCGCGGCTGAGAGAAGTGCCCAGCGCTGGCCGGTGGTTACCGGCGACACGACGCACGTGGACGCCGTCGACCGCTGGGGCAATCTGTTTTCGGCGACGCCGAGCGGCGGCTGGATCGGCTCGTCCCCTGTGGTCGAGGGACTTGGTTTCCCGCTCGGGACGCGTGGCCAGATGTTCTACCTGGACGAGCGGCACGCCAACGCCCTGGTACCGCGCAAGCGACCGCGGACGACGCTGACGCCGTCGATGGCGCTGCGCAATGGCGAGCCGTGGCTGGCGTTCGGTACGCCCGGTGGCGACCAGCAGGACCAGTGGTCGCTCCAGTTTTTCCTGAACGTGGTGGACTTCGGGATGGAGCTGCAGGAAGCGCTCGACGCGCCGACGGTGCAGAGCACGCATTTCCCGGGTTCGTTCTACCCGCACCAGGCCCACCCCGGCGGGATGCGAGCCGAATCCCGCATCGCCGCGGACGTTCTGGACGAGCTGCGGGCCCGCGGCCACGACGTGGGCATCGACGGCCCCTGGAGCCACGGCCAGGTGACGGCAGTCGCGCGTGAAGAAAACGGCGTCCTCAGTGGCGCGGCCTCACCCCGCGGGCGGGTGGCCTACGTCATGGGGCGCTAGGCCAGGCTAGGCGCGCCTGCGGAACTGGGGATCCAGCCAGTCCCGCAGCGCGTCGCCGAGAAAATTGAACGCGAAGACCGCCAGGAAGATCGCCAGCCCTGGTCCGACGCTGCCCCACCACATCAGGTTGGTGATGTACCGCTGGTTGTAGGAGATGTCCTGCCCCCAGGACGGCGTCGGCGGCTGCGCGCCCAATCCGAGAAACGAGAGCACCGCCTCCTGCAGGATGGCGAACGCCGCGGTCAACGTCATCTGCACGATCAGCACGTTGGCGATGTTGGGTAGCAGATGCTGCAGCGCCACCCGCACGGGCCCGACGCCGATCGACTTGGCGGCCATCACATAGTCGCGCTCGCGCAGACTCAGCACCTGACCTCGCGTCAGCCGCGCGTAGATCGGGATCGAGATCACCCCGATCGCGATCATCGCGTTCTGAATCTGTGGTCCGAGCGTCGCGGTAATGGAGATGGCCAGCAACAGCGCCGGAAAGGCCAGCAGCGCGTCGATGACCCGCATGAGCAGCAGGTCAACCGTGCCGCCCGCGTAGCCCGCCAGCAAACCGATGCTGATGCCGCTGATGGCGCCGATCGACACCGAGATGATGGCCACCGACAGCGAAATCCGCGCGCCGTACATCACCCGCGCGAGCATGTCGCGGCCCTGGTCGTCAGTCCCCAGCCAGTGAGCGGCGCTGGGTGGCTGCAGGCTGTCCGAAATGTCGCCCAGGACCGGGTCGTACGAGGTCAACAGCGGCGCGAAGATCGCCACCAGCACCAGCAGGATGACCAGCCCGCCACCCACGACAAGCCGCGGATGACGGCGGAGGATGCTCCCGATGCGCTCGCGGCGGACCTCGCCCGGGCTGACGGCCACCGGGGTTGCGCCAAGACGTTCGGTTGCCAGCGACAAGGTCCGCGTTACCTTCCGCCAGCGTACGAGATGCGCGGGTCGAGCCAGCCGTAGGCGATGTCCACGAGCAGGGTGGCCAGCATGTACGACATTGCCGACAGCAGCACCACCGCCTGGACCACCGGGTAGTCGCGCCCGAAGATGCTGTCGACCACGAGCTTGCCGACGCCGGGCCAGGAAAAAATCTGCTCGGTGATCACGGCCCCCTCGATCAGCGCGCCCACCTGGAGGCCGACGATGGTGATCACCGGGATCAGCGCGTTCTTGAGCGCGTGGATGACCACGACGCGCTGTTCGTTCATGCCCTTGGCGCGCGCGGTGCGAATGTAATCCTGCCCGAAAACCTCCAGCAGGCTCGAGCGCACCTGGCGCATGTTGACGGCCAGCGTTGCCGCTGAAAGCGTCAGCGCGGGCAGCACGATCCGCCGCAGATTGTCGACGGGGTTGTCGATCGCCGGCGTGTAGCCGCCCGGCGGAAAGATGCGCAGCACCAGCGAAAACAACAGGATCAGCATCAGTCCGAGAAAGAAGTTCGGAATCGACACGCCGGCAATGGTCAGGCTGGTGGCCAGCAGGTCCAGCGCCGAATTGCGATGCAGTGCCGAAATGATGCCCACCAGCAGCCCCATCGAAATCGAAAATAAGAACGCGGTCATGGTCAGCTCGAGCGTCGCCGGCACCCGCCCGAAGATTGCCTCACTCACCTCCTCGTGAGTGCGGATGGAGCGACCGAAGTCGCCCTGCACGGTGTGCTGCAGCCAGGCGAGATACTGGACGGGCAGCGGCTGGTCGAGTCCGAGCTGGTGCCGCATCTCGTTGAGTATCTCGGGATCCCGAACCTCGCCAGCGTAGGCGAGCACCGGGTCGCCAGGCGCGAGGCGCAGCAAGCCGAAGTTGATGATCGTCACCAGCACGGCGACTGG
>JAFAOS010000056.1 GCA_019247515.1 Chloroflexota bacterium
CTACAACCAGCGCGCGGCCAGCACGCCTGAGCCGATGCAGACACCGGCGACCCACAACAGGCGCAGTGCGCCTTCTGGAGCGGCCAGCAGTGCCTGTGTATCCAGGCGTCGCGTAGACCCGTCGCGGTACAGCATTTCTCCAGAGACGATGACGACGCGGCGCCGGATCGCGCGAACCGGAGTGGAGAGGCGCCGCTGTGCGAGGCTCAGGAGTGCCGCACCCACGGCAGCTATTCCCATCGGCACAAGGGGAGCGCTCAGGGCGATGGCGGTCGCAACGACGGGAAAGGCGCCCCACGCCAGGGCAAAGCCGAGGTCGGAGTGGACTGGCTTGATTTCCAGGCCGTACGCCGCAACGAGAAGGACCCCGAGCGCGACAACCACCAGGTAGCTCGAGCCGACGATCGTGGAGGCGACGACTCCAAGTGCCGCCGCAACTCCCAACGATAAGATACCCGCCGCAATCAGGAAAGGGGATGGAATGTGGGTGCCGAGAGGTCGGCCCTGCAGCTCGTCGAGCGCGTGCGCACCGATTCCGACGGCCAGACCGAAGGCCGCCAGCGCGCCGAGCACCATTCGCGGATCCGGCAGGGGAGCGATGGCGGCGCCCAGCAGGACGTACGAAAGATGCCAGGCGGTGTACGGTGGGTGGAGCAAGGTCCAGTAGTCGCGCCACCCGCCCGGACGAAGGGCGTAAAAAGCGGTGCGTTGCGGCTCACAATCTGCCGCTGGAGACAGCTCGTCCTTCGAGCGCAACGCTTCACGCACCGGCGGCTTTGCACTCCGCTCGGATGCTGGTTGCGCGGTGGACCTGAACTTCGTGGCGCTCATCACGATGCCACCACCCAGGCTCATGCGTCGAACCGTGACGTCCGTCAACCCAGCCTCGCACCAGTAGCGCTCGAGCTCCGCCTGCGGATGAGCGGCGTAGAGGCGCTCGATACTCGGGCCGAGAAAATCGCCGACGGCGCCCCAGGACGGTGAAAACAGCCTGCCCACCAGCGGTAGGCCGATGCGGGTGTACAGCCGCCACAGCCAGAACCAGATTCCGTTCTGAGGCACGGCGAAATCCAGCATCGCCAACCGTCCGCCAGGCCTGAGAACTCGCGCCAGTTCTCGAATCGTTGCCGCTGGATCGTCCACGTACCGCAGGAGGTACGTGAATGTGACGTGGTCGAATGACTCGCGCCCGAACGGCAACCACTCTCCCTGGGCACGCACGAGCGAGCCCGTATTCGAGGAGCCCGCCGTGAGCATTTCCATGCTCTGATCCAGGCCAACCACGTGACAGGCATACGTATGGACAAGGGCACGCGCGACCATGCCCGTGCCTGTCGCAACGTCGAGCACCCGATCACGGGGATTCGCGCGGACGCTCGCCACGAGCGCGTTGCGCCACCGTGGATCCTGGCCCAGTGAGAGGATTGTCGCCAGCCATTCGTACGACCCGGCGATGCCAGCGAAGAGCTGACGGGCATGCTGTGAGCGCGCCGGCACGGGCACCCGCCGGGAGACGTTGAAGGTCATGTTTTCTGTATCGCATGTCGCTGGCATTTTGTCGACCGGGACGGATGGCAACGCGCAATGTCGGACATGCGCCATCGTGGAGTCTGGCCTGATTGCACACATGCGGAGACGGTCGCAGCCATCCGCGCTGGCTTGACGCAGGTTCATCGTCACTGCAACACTTCAAGGCACTGGAGCCAGGCGGGGGAACATGTCGTCAGCGAAGCTGCGTTGCGCGGTGATTGGTTCGGGTTTCGCCGGAACCACGTTTGCCGAGGCGATCCGTTACGTACCGGAAGCTCGGCTGGTCGCCATCGCCGGCGGACACCAGGCGCCGGAAGTGGCGGCACGACACGGAGTGCGCGCGGTCGCCACCGACGACGTCGAGCGGTTGATCGAGTCTGACGACGACGTGGACGCGGTGTTGATCGCCTCGCCGAATCCCCTCCACGCCCCACAAGCCATCCGCGCGGCCGGGGCCGGCAAGCACATCCTCGTGGAGAAGCCAATGGGCATGGACGTGGCCGAGTGCCGCGCCATGATCGATGCCGCCAACGCCGCTGAAGTCACGTTGATGCCGGGGCACATGCATCGTTATCGACGTACAGAGACGGCCGTCAAGCTCATGCTGCAGCGCGGCACGATCGGCCGGGTGGACATGGCGAGTATCACGCTGACCGAGCCCGACGAGACGACCTGGCTGAACACGCCCGCCAACGGAGGTTACCTGCTCGGGTCGGGCATCCACGCTATCGACCTCCTGCGTTTCTGGCTTGGCGACATCCAGGAAGTCACCGCGCTGACCGGCCGGTACCGCGGCGTAGAAGTCGAAAATGGCAGTCAGCTGTTGATGGTCTTTGCCAGCGGAACGCACGCGCTCATGCAGAATTCCGTCATCCCGCGACTGTCGCGCCCCAAAGCGGGGTCCGGCGTAGCGCGTTTCAGTGCTGAGCTGACCGGTGAGACTGGCGTCATATCCGTCGACATGTACGGCGAGGTCCGTCTGAGTACCGAGACGGATTGGCAGTTCCAGACCGCGATGCCGGTGTGGGATGGTCATTATGCGCTGTTGCGAATGGAAGCCTTCGCCAACATGGCTCGAGAATTCGTGCACGCCAGCCTCGAACACCGCCGGCCGTTCATCACCGCCGAAGACGGCATGACCGCCGTCGCGGTTGTTCAGGCGGCACACCAGGCCGCGACCGAACGGCGCTGGGTCCCGATCAGCGCGGTCCTGTAGACCTCGCGGACGCGGCATGCAGCCCATCGAACTGCTCGGATCGGAGGTGGCGTACCGCAACCCAAAGCCGTATTTGCGCAGTCTGCAGGCGCGCCACCCATCTCTCGTCGTGTTCGACGACGGCGAGCTGGTGCTCGGTTTCGACGTGGGTCAATCCGATGAGTCGCTGGACTACGCGACTCACCGCGCGCGCTCGAAGGACGGTGGTCGAACATGGCGTGAGGAGGGCCCGCTGCTGGCGCCCACGTCGCGCCCGCCCACCACCAACTCGCTTCGCCTGAGCCTGGCAGGTGGCGAGGTTGTCGCCTTCGGCAACATCCATCACCGCGAACGCCAGGATGAAGGTCTGGTCAACCGCGCCACCCTCGGCTTTGTTTCGACCGATCTCGTTCTGTTGCGGAGCCGTGATCGGGGCCGGAGCTGGTCCGCTCCAGAATCCATTGTCCCACCCCTGGAGAGCCCCGCCTGGGAAACGTGTCACCACGTGATAGAG
The DNA here is from genome assembly GCA_019247515.1 of Chloroflexota bacterium. Lineage (GTDB taxonomy): Bacteria > Chloroflexota > UBA6077 > UBA6077 > CF-72 > CF-72. The sequence continues at coordinate 3,240 of JAFAOS010000056.1, forward strand.
CTGCGAAACGGGCGGTGGCTGGCGCCGACCGCGACCTGGCGCGGCTGGGACGGCGAACACCCGGCCGGCGAGCAGACAGTTGTCTTGATCAGCGACGACCGCGGCCGGACCTGGCCACGCTTCGGCCGCGTCTTCGATGGACGCCAGAGCGGACTGGTCCACTGGGAGGTCTCGGTCGTCCAGCTGCACGACGGCCGGGTGCTGGCGGTCGCCTGGGTGCACGATCCGCGCACGCGAGCGGATCACCCGAATGAGTTTGCGATCAGCTCGGATGGTGGGCAGGCATTTGGTGAGCCGGACTCAACGGGTCTGCAGGGTCAGACCTGCAAGATGCTTCATCTCCGGGATGGGCGCGTGTTGTCCTTCTACCGGCGCCTGGATCGGCCAGGTCTGTGGGCCAATCTGGCTAGCGTGGACCATGGGCGCTGGCAGAACCTCGCCGAGCTGCCAGTATGGCAGGGCGAGGGCGCGACCGTGGAGCCGGCCCAAACCTCCGCGGATCAGCTGGCCGCGCTGCGCTTCGGGTATCCGACTCCACTCCAGCTGCCGGACGGCCAGGTGCTGGTGGTGTTCTGGTGCGTGGAAGCGTGTCAGAGCGTGATTCGCCTGGCACGGCTTCGAATCACGAAGTAGCTGAGCGCCGACGCCTTCCTTCAGGCACTCAGTGGTCGCGCCACAGGACCCGCTGTGGAGTGACGGAGATGATGACCCGATCGTTACGCGCGTTGATCCTTTCCCAATGAGGGAGTACGTCGGGTTCCGCTCGGTACTTGCGGATCAGCTCGAGTGTTGGCGCCCGGGCCGCGGGCCCCTCGATGACCACAGCCTGACCGTACACCGCGACGTAATCACCGCTCACCGGATCGTCGATGCACAGGCTGACGTTCGGATCACTTCGAATGTTGTGGACCTTCGCCGTCCAGTTGGCCGTGCTGATATGGAAGGCGTCGCCGGTCCACAGGTACCAGTTCGGCGTCATCTGCGGACCGCCTCGCCGGGAGTTCGTCGCCAGGACCGCGTTGGGCATCGTCGTCAGGAATTGGGCCTGCCGCTCCGGGCTGGGTTTGGGCACAATGGCGTATTGTCGCAGAATGCGATTCGTTCGGTATCAGACGCAGGATCGGCGTCCGCGGCTTGGGTTGCTCGAGAGCGGCCAGGTCTTCGACCTCGAGGCGACGCCGGGAGGTCGGGCCGCAGGTGGTGACATGCGAGCGTTCCTGTTGCAGGGAGAGACGGTGATCGCCCAGGTGGCCGCGGCGGCGCGTGCCGGGCAGCCGGTTCCGGAGGACAGCGTCTCGCTGCTCGCCCCGATCGCGAACCCCGGCAAATTGATCGCGGTGGCCGGTGGCTATTACGAGCACGAGGGCGCGGAACGGCTCAGATCCGATGCGCTGCCGCTGCTCTTTGCCAAACGAACCGACGACATCAAAGGCCCGGGCGACCCGATCACGATCTGGCGAATCTCGCCGGGCGTGATCGACGAAATCGAGGTGGCGATCGTCATCGGGAAGGAAGGCAAGCACATTCCTCGCGAGCAAGCGATGCACCACGTCTTCGGCTACACGATCTGTAATGACGTCTCCGGCCGTGAGCTCGCCGTTCCACCGCCCGGCCGGCGCGACAAGGAAATGGATGCGTTCATCGACTGGCTGAACGGCAAGTGGTTGGACGGGTTCGCGATCCTCGGACCGGCAATTGTGACCGCGGACGAGGCCGGCGACCTTGGAGATGTGCGGATCGTCAGTCGAATCTCCGGCGAAGTTCGCGTGGATGGATCCACGAAGAACGTCAACATCCCGTGGGACGAGCTGATCGCATTCACCTCCCAGCTCATGACGTTGCGGCCGGGCGACATCATCACCACCGGCATGCCGCACGGATTGGGCGAGGAGATCATGCTCAAGCCCGGCGACACGGTAGAGGGCGAGATCGAGCGTCTCGGCGTGCTGCGCAACCCGGCTGTCGCGGAGGCGTGACGGGCCCGTGCACGGGGTCTTGATCAGGGCACGCGAGCGACGCGGACGGGTGCGTTGCCGCGTGCCTGCGACTCGAGGATCGCCTGAGTGATGGCCACCGTGCGTCGCGCGGATTCGGGTGGGCTCGCGGTTTCTCGGCCGGTCTGCATTGCGGCGATCAGGTCGAGCATGGCGGCTTGAATGCCGGAGACAGTCCAGGTGGGCGAAAGGCGCTGGATGCGGGTCACCGGTGGCGTCGTTCGCACATCCTCACTCTCGAACGTGATCAGCCGGAATCCCTCCGCGTCGAGTGACAGTCGACCGCGCGCGCCGATCAGGTCGACACGCAGGTCGGGCACCGTGTCCTTCATGCCGCTGACATACGCCCGGACGCCATTCGCGAACGCGACATAATAATTGGCGCCAGGGTCCGTCGAGGGATCGGCGCCACCGTCGCCCCGATACGTGGTGCCGTAGTCGGACAGGTCCGGTTCGAGTTCGGCGACCACCCACTCCGCATCGGCATCGGCGTAATAGTTGAGGAGGTCGATCATGTGGGTGTGGTTCCGGAAGAGCATCGCCCGCGGTCCGCCAAGCTGGAGGATGATTTGCGACAGTCGACCGATTGCGCCCGATCGGATGCGGCGGCGCGCTTCCACGAACTCAGGCATCCACCGGCGCGTGTAGTCGACGCACACCGCGACCCCAGAGCTGGCCGCGGCCGCGACGATCTGGTCGGCTTCGTCGAGGCTCGTGGCCAGCGGCTTTTCGCAGAAGATCCCCCGCGCCCCGAATTCGATTGCGGCGAGCAACGGCGAAGTATGCAAGTGGTCCGGAGTGACGATGGCGACAATGTCCGGCCGTTCCCGTTCGAGCATCGTGTGGTAGTCGTCGTAGACGCGGAGTCCGTGCCATCGACCGCCCCAGTGCTGGATGAAGCGGTCCCTTGCCGCCGGCGCGATGTCACAACCGGCAACGACCTCGATCTCCGGGATCGCCGCCATCGCCGAAGCGTGGCTGCCCGGCACCGCCGTGCCCAACACCGGGTCCGACGCCGGCGCCGCGGGGTCAGCGGCGATCCAGCTGAGTCCGATCAGGGCGGTACGATAGCTCACGCGTTCATCGAGCGTATCCGAAACGCAGCTCGGCGGGGCGATGTCAAAAATCGGTCCGGCGTGGATCGACGGCGTCGCGGACGCCATCACCCACAAAGTTGACGGCGAGCACGAAGACGACGATGAGGATGGCCGCCGGCGCCCACTGCCACGGCTCGCGACTGAGGACGCTGATCGAACGGGCAGTGTTGAGCAGGTTGCCCCAGCTGGGGGTGGGCGGCTGGACCCCCAGGCCAAGATAGCTCAGCGCGGCCTCGAGCAGGACGTTCGTGGCCACCGCGATGCTGGTGTAGACGAGCAGCGGGGCGATGGAATTGGGCAGGACGTGGCGCCCCAGGATCGCGCGATCCCTGGCGCCCAGGACCCTCGCCGCCGTCACGAAGTCGACCTCGCGCATCTGCAAGATCTGGCCGCGAATGATCCTTGCCGGGATCGGCCAGGTGATCAGGGCGATGAGAACGATGATGTTGACGATGCCCGGGCCCACGAAGGCGGCGGCCAGCAGCAGCAGGATCCATAGCGGAAAGCTCATGATGACGTCGACCCACCGCATGAGCACGAAGTCGAGGCGGCGGAAGTAGCCGGCCAGCGAGCCGACGACGAGCCCGATCGCGGTCGAGAAGAGGGCGGCCACGAGCCCGACGATCAGAGACACGCGCCCACCAAGCAGCGTTCGGGCGAAGACATCGCGACCGAGGGCGTCAGTTCCGAACCAGTGGGCGCGGCTCGGTGGCATGTGGCCCTGGCCGAGACCCAGATCGAAGGCCGCCTTCTGCGGAGCGAAGATCGTCCCGACCACAAGAATGGCGATCACCACGACCCCGATCATCGCCAGGCGGTGACGACGAAAGCGGATCAGCGTCCGCCCGAACGGGGACTTTTCGCGGCCGACCGGCCGAGCGAGCGTGCTGGCGCCGGCCGTGCCGGGTGAGCTCAGTACCTGATCCGTGGGTCGGCCGCCGCGTATGCAATGTCGGTGAGCAGGTTGGCCCACAGGACGACAATGGCGAAGATCAGAGCGATGCCCATAATCACGGGAAAGTCCCGCCCGTTGGCCGCTTCCACGACCCTGAGCCCGAGGCCCGGCCAGGTGAAGACGGTCTCGGTGATCGCGGCCGCGCCCACCATGTCCGGAAGATAGACCCCGAAGACACTCAATATCGGGATCAGCGCATTGCGCAGGGCGTGACGCAGGACGACGATGCGGTTCGGCAGGCCTTTCGACTCGGCGGTGCTGATGTACGGCGCGTGGATGACTTCGAGCATCGCCGCCCGCGTGTAGCGCATGAAGATGGCGACATAACCAAAGCCCAGAATCAGGGCGGGCAAGGCCAGGTGCGCCAGAAAGTCCGGAATAGTGAACGGCTTGTCGGCCGTTTGCATGCCGCCGATCGGAAAGATCCCGAGAACCAGACCAAAGATATACAGTCCGCCAATACCGGCCAGAAACGATGGCGTCGAGATGCCCAGGAAGGCAATCCCGGTGAGCTGAAAGTCGAGCCAGGAGTACTGGCGGAGCGCCGAAACGACGCCGAGCGGGATACCGAGGACGACCCCGAGGAGCAGCGCCGGGAGCATGAGCGCGCAAGACGCCAGCAGGCCCGTCCACACGACGGTTCCGACCGGCTGGCCGCTGACGGTCGAGTAGCCCAGGTTCCCCTGCAGCGTCTGCCCCAACCAGGACAGGTAGCGGATCGGGAGCGGCTCGTCCAACCCGAGCTGATGTGCCATCAACTGGCGAAGCTGTTGATTGCCAGCCATTTCTGGACGCAGGTACGCGTCGACTGGATCGCCCGGGGCCAGCGCGACGAAAGCGAAGACCAGCACCGTGATCCCGAACAAAATCGGGATCGCGATGAGGACTCGACGGACGATGTAGGTCGTCAAGTGAAGACGTTCTGCAATTTCACCAGCCGGCTATTGCTGGATGGACCAGGTCTCGGCCGCGTCGTAGTAGGAGCCGCCGCCGGGAGCCGGGGTCAGTTGGAAGTTCTGGACCTTGTTGCTGACGATCCAGTAACGGGTCGTCTGCCACATGATGTTCCACGGCAGGTCATCCGCCAGCACCTTGCACAGCGACTGGTAAATCATCCCACGCTGGGCTGGATCGAAGGTCGATCGGCCCTGATTGATCAGCATGTCGACCTGGGGGTTCGAGTACACGTAGCCCTTCCAGCCGTTGTTGCCGGCGCCGGATTCTTGCGATGCTGTCGACAGGAAGTATGTCGCGGCGATGTTTCCGTCGGGGCCGTTCTGCGCGCCGATGAATGAAACTTGCGACGTGCCTTCCTTGTAGTACTGATTGGTCCACGCCGCGGAGTCCATCTGCTTGATGGTGACGTTGAAGCCAACGTCCGCCCAGTTCTGCTGGATCGCCGTCATGACGTTCAACGACAGCGGGTCGTTGTAGTACGTATCGAAGGTGAAGGTTGGCAGCGACCCCATGTCGACGCCCGATTGGGTGATCAGCGACTTCGCCATATCAGGGTTGTAGTCGTACATCTGCGTATCGGGTGCTACGTACGCGGGGTTGCCGAACAGGCAGGGCAGCGTTTGACCTGCGCCGTTATACAGGCTGCTGATAATCGACTTGCGGTCGATCGCGTACTGCATCGCCTGCTTGAACAGCTTGTTGCCGAACGCCGGGTTGACGAGCGGGTTGAACACGACCGCGTTGTCCACTTGCGAAGGACCGGCGATGATCGTCGCGTTCGTATTGGCCTGCTCGCGAGTGACTTCGTCCGCGGTGAGATAGGTGAAGTCGATCTCACCCCTGTCGAACGCGAGGAGAGCCGTCGCCGGGTCCTTGAACTCCCTCCTGACGATCTTGTCGAGCACCGGCCTGCCACGCCAGTAGCCGTCGTACCGGCTGAGCTCCATGAACTGGCCATCCACGTAGTTGGTGATCTTGAAGGGGCCGGTGCCGACCGCCTGGCCTGGTGTGGTCCAGTAGGGGCTTTTGGTGATCTGGTCGATGGGAATCGAGCTGAGGGACTTCTTCTGGACGATCCAGATGACCGACAGCGCGTCCAGCATGGCCGCATTCGGCGTGTCCGTGGTAATCGTCACTGTCTGCGGATCAGGCGCTGCCACTCCGGTCAGGGTTGTGCTCTTGCCGCTCTTGACGTCGGCGGCGCCGGAAATGTTGCTGATGCCACCGCCGTAGACGCAGCCCACGGTCGGACTTTCGCACAGGGTCAGCGTGAACACGACGTCGTCGGCGGTGAACGGCGAGCCGTCGTGCCAGGTCACGCCGGGCTGGAGGTGGAAGGTCCAGGTCAGCCCGTCCCCGGACGTCGACCAGTCCCTGGCGAGCGCGGACACAATCGGTCCATACCCGCCTGTTGACGTGTCGATGCTGTAGGTGACCAGCGGCTCGTAGATCTTGCTGAGAAAGTGCTGGTCGCCGCCGGCGATCAATGGGTTCGCGTTGGCGATGCCGACGCAACATGGGCCGACCCACGCGCCCGTAAACGTGCCGCCACCAGTTGCGGCCTGGCTGAATGCGCCGCCCGCAGCCGCGGCCGGGCTGGACGGGACGCCCACCGACAAGAGCAAGGCGACCGCCGCAATGAGGATTGCCGGCTTCGGCGCCCGATGACCAGCCATGTGATGGAACCTCCTCTGCCCGGAGCGGCCGCCGTGGACCGGCCGCCGCCCGACGGAATGGGCGGAGAGTATCACTTTTGAATTGTGCGAGGGCACGGCTGACAACCGCGTATGTATCGTAGGTAGATCGGCACTGGGAGCATCGGCCAGAGGATCGTCCTCGAGACGATGGGTAAGATCAGGATCGAGTCATTCGAGCTGCCCCTGCCCGGGCCGCGTGATGTGCTCGTGCGGACGCGCCTCACGCAGGTCAGCGCCGGGACCGAGGTAAACGCGATCCGCGCCCGGCGCTCGGGAGCTCGCCTGGGTGAGCTCGACGATCTGCCACTCGGCTATACCTCCGTCGGCGTGGTCGAGGTGGTTGGCCCCGAGGTCGCAGGCCTCGCGCCAGGCGACCGGGTCCTGGGCAGTGGACCACACGCCAGCCACTGGCTTGTGACGCCGGCAGCGCGAGAGGGCGAGCAAGGTCTGCTGCGCGTGCCGGAGGAGGTCGACGACGCCTCCGCGGCATTCGCGATCCTCGGCGACGTGGCGCTCCACGCGATCCACCGGGCGCGGATCGCGATCGGCGAATCGGTTGCCGTCCACGGCCAGGGCGTGGTCGGCCTGATCGCGCTTCGACTGGCGCGGCTCAGTGGCGCCCACCCGCTGATCGGAGTCGACATCGTCGACGAGCGGCTGCGCGTCTCGAAGCTGTACGGCGCGAGCGGCGTCGTGAATGCCACCACGGAGGATGTGGCGGCGGCCATCCATGCGGCGACACCGGTGCCACGCCGCTTCGACGGTGCCGCGGCCGCGGGCCTCGAGCCAACCTCGGGCGCCGACGTCCAGATCCACGCGACGTCGCGGATCGACGTGGTGCCGGCGATCGTGCGGGCCGCCGCGGACCGCGGCCGCATTGTCATTGCCGGGGCGACTGCCGCGTGGCCGGATCCGGGTCCCACGATTCCGCTCAGTCTCGACGTCCTGCTTCGCCGCGAAATTTCCGTCGTGGGCTCGTACGAGACCGGCGTTGCGGTGAGCCACCCATACTGGCCCTGGACTCGCTCTCGCAACCGCGCCACCATCATCGACCTGATTCGTCGCGGCGAGCTCGACGTTCGTCCGCTGATCAGTCACGTCGTGCCGTTCCGCGACGCGCCCGCGGTTTACGACATGCTCACAGCCGGTGGCGAGGGCTGGCTGAGCGTCGCCTTCACCTGGACTGACTGATGAGCATGCCGGAGCAGCACGATGAGGCCAAGCGCGATGAACGCTGCTTCGGCCACCAGCGCGGCGAGTCCGAACGGATCTTGCCACGGCAGGACCGGAAACATGGGCAGGCCAATCGTGCGGCTGACCGCATACCCGGCCATAGCCGCGGTCGCCAGCAGCATGCCGAGGACCCAGCTCCACAAGCGCGCGGCGGACACGAGGCCAATCGCCACGACGACCGCTCCAGCAACGGTGGCGTAGAAGAGCGCCCCTACGTACGCGACGAACATATAGTAGCCGGGGGCATACAGGAGATGGACCGCGCCGATGACGCACAGCAGACCAATTCCAGCTACTGTGGCAAATGTCGACGGGACAAGGCGTGAGTGTTGCATTGGTGATGTAGTCTCAAGTCTCTTCGGGATGTGACCTCCGGGGGGTCTATCCCTGATACACCGATCCGGCGCCGCTAGATTTGATGAGTCAATCCAGATGGGATCGGTCTCTCCGCGACGGGATCGTTGACGCACCGGACCGACCAACACGCCGCGCCGGGTGGGTTCGACGGCCACGCGGCTCCGCTACCCTGTTTGAACTCGAAACCAGCACAACGCGCGGGAGGTCAAGGACAACGTGATGCGCAGAAGACGAGGCAACGACCGGTCTGGCGGCGAAGCGGGGTGGCAGGCATGACGAAGATCGCCATCCTCGACGACTACATCGGGGTCGCCCTGGAATACGGCGACTGGACAGTGCTACCCGACGACGCGGAGATCACCGTCTATCGCGAGGCGATCGCGCCGGAGCGCCTCGTCGACGAGCTGGCCGACTACGAGATCGTCGTCATCACCCAGCAGCGAGCGCGCTTTCCCCGCAGCGTGCTCGAAGGCCTCCCCAAGCTCAAGCTGATCGTGTGTAACGGCCGGACGAGCAATGTCGTCGACCACGAGGCCCGAGTCGAGCGGGGGATCTTGCTTTGCGGCACCGCGGAGACCGACAGGGTCGGGACAATGCGCCCGCGCTACGACACGTCCCGCGGTCTGCCCTCGCCGTCAGAAATGGCGTGGGCGCTCATCTTTGCCGTCGCGAAGCGGATCGGCATCGAGGACCGGGTTATCCGCGCCGGTGGCTGGCAGACGGGCTTCCCGATCCCGCTCGCTGGCAAGACCCTGGGCCTGCTCGGTGCGGGCCAGCTTGGCGGCGCGATGGTGCCGGTCGCGAAGGCACTCGGCATGGACGTCATTGCGTGGAGCCAGAACCTGACCGAGGAGCGATGTGCAGAGCTCGGCGTGACTAGAGTCACCAGGGACGCGCTCGTGTCGTCCGCGGACGTCCTCGGCGTTTTCCTCGTCTTCTCGGAGCGCTCTCGCAACACGCTGCGGGCCGCGGACTTCGCCCGGATGAAGCGAGGCGCCATTCTGGTGAACATCTCCCGCGGTCCGATCGTCGAGGAGTCGGCACTTGTCGAGGCGCTCCGTTCCGGTCACCTCGCCGGTGCCGGCCTCGACGTCTTCGACCGCGAGCCGCTCCCCGCGGATCATCCCTTCCGCTCGCTCGACAACGTAGTCGTCAGTCCCCACGTAGGCTACGTGACGGAGCAAGGCTTTCGCTCCGCGTGGCAGCGGATGGCGGAAGATGTGGCGGCATATCTTAAAGGTGCGCCGATCCGCGTGGTGACTGACCCCGCGGACTGTCCGCCGATGGCGCCGCACTGATGGCGCGGCGTTGGCGGATCAGGACCGAGCCACCGCCTCGGCGACGATTGCGCTCTGCGGCTCCGGCAGCGAAATGCGTGAGATGGCTCGCCAGCCGGTCTCGCCAAGCCACGCGTGGACTTCCTCCTCGCTGTACACGTCACCCTGTCCGACGAACGCAACGAACTCAGCCGCCTGAAGCAGGGAGAGCACCGGTCGGGTGTGGCGTGCATCAACCCAGATGTCGACGAGGAGCAACCGCGCTCCGTTGGGAACTGCCTGTCGCACCTTGCGGAGCAACTCGAGGTTCTGCGCCGGTGTGAATCCGTGAAGCACATGCGCCAGCAGCACGACGTCATGAGCCGGCGGAATTGGCTCGCGTAGGAAATCCATCGCCAGCACCTCGAAGCGTTCTCCGTCGAGGCTTGATGCGAGTCGCTGCCGTGCAATTCCCGCCACCGCCGCTTGTTCGACCAGCGTGCCTTGCAGGTGCTCGTGTTGCTGGAGGATTGACAGCAGCCACGAGCCAGTGCCACCCCCCAGGTCGAGCACCCGTCGATGCTGATCGAACGCGTAACGGGTGGCGAGTGTTCGCGCGGCGCTCCATGTGAGAGCTTGCACGCCTTCCGAAAAGATCCGCTGCTGCTCTGGATCCAGCCACGCGCGCTCGCTGATGCCCGCGCGCAGCACCTCCGGCAGATTGGTCCACAGCGGATAACTGAGGCGATTCCAGAAGCGCAGCGCCGGCCGCAAATCAGTCTGCCCCTGGCCACTCAGGTAGGCCGCGGCGACGGGTGCGTTCTGGTACGCGCTGGCGTCCTCGGTGAGCAAGCCGAGCGCGACCATCGCGTTGACCAGGACGCGCAGGCGAACTTCAGCTATTCCGGTGTGGGTCGCCAGTTGATCGAGCGAAGCAGGACCGCTGGCCAGGCGTTCGAAAAGCCCGATCTCGCTGGCCACGAACAGCAGCTTCGCGGCCCGGAAGCCACTCCCGATGCGCAGGATGGTCGCCTCAGATACCTCTTGGTGTGCCAGTACATCGATCGTGTTCATCGAGGACCAGACTGCAGTGGGGCCGCCCTCAATCAACACGACGAGGGCTCACCGTTCCCTCACCGAAACAACGCAGGACTACCGCCGCTCAGGCTCTCGTGGCGCACGCGATCAGCTGGCCTACGGGCATGCTCTCGCCGGTGCGCACCGCCGCGGCCCATGCAGTCGCACCGAGCCGCATGCGCGATGCGTCGATCGCACCCTCGGTCCAGACGCCATCCGCCAGTAAGCAAGTGTCGGTCAAAACACGCCGCCGTACCTCAGCGGCGCCCCATAACTGGGCCACGCGCGCATCGTCTTGCTCCGCCGAAGCCAGTGCTCCCGCCAGTTCCAGACATCGCACGAGCGTGCGTGGATCGCGAGCTCTGGCGGAGACACTCAGCGCCTCCGCTACATACGCGCCGGCAGGAACAAGATTCCCCCGCCGGAGGTTGACCTCGCCCAGCAGAACCAGACCATCTACCAGTCGATCCGCGTGGCCGAATGCGCGACGCATCGCAAGCAGGTTTTCGGCATGTGCCTGTGCTGCCTCCAGATCACCGAGCTGCAGTGACAGGCGAGCCAGGCTGTCCAGCGAGAGTGCCGTAATCCGCCGGTCCGGTGCATCCCGCAAAACGTCGAGAGCATCATCCAGGTACTGACGGGCCTGTTCGGGCATGCCGCCGCGTCGGGCGAGCTCGCCGAGACTGGCGCTCAGGAGCGCCTGGCGCAAGGGATCACGCATGCGCGCGTTGAGCGCGACACCCTCCATCAGGCAGGCGCGAGCGGCCGGGTAGTCCCCCTGTTCCATTGCCGAACGACCCGCCTGCGCCAGGACCATGATTGCCAGCGCCAGGTTGCCGCTGATGCGTGAGACGGCCGCACCTTGCAGGTGGATGGCGTGCGCCGCCGCATGGTCATGGGCACGTTCCGCCAGCCAACCCAGACGATAGAGCGCCTGACCTGTGATCACCGCGTTCTCGAGCTCTCGCCCCATCTGGAGCGCTTGCTCGAGTAGCGGCCGCGCGGTTGCATCGTCCCCCGCGTCCGACGCCACCTGGCCGAGAAGGATCAGGGCTTGCGCCTCGCTGAGCGCATCACCCGACGCACGACGGCAGGCCAGGCACTCCTCGCCCCAGGCACGGGCGCGGGTGCGCAGGGCCCAGAACCAGCACATCGCGGCGACCAGCCGCGCCAGCATCTCCGGCTCGTTGTGTGCGCGCAACCACTCCAACGCGGCGCGTATGTCGTGGTGGTCCGCGTCGAGCCCGGCAAACACCTCCGGTTGCGACGGGCCCATGAGGTCGCGCGCGGAGGCCTCCGCGCGGTCCAGACACCAGGCGGCGTGGCGGGCTGCGATTGCATCAGCTTCACCGGACTCGACCAGGCATTCGGACGCGAACTCGCGGATCGTTTCGAGCATCACGAACCTCGAGCCGCCGTGCGCATCAGGGTTGCAGAGCAACAGGCTCTGCGCGGTCAGCGACTCCACGTGCTCCAGAATGGCTTGACCCGGCGATCCT
>JAFAOS010000337.1 GCA_019247515.1 Chloroflexota bacterium
AGTGGTTCGCCCGGCTGCTGAGCGAGCGCGCCGCGCCAGCGCCAGCCCTCGTACCTCTCGGCGCAAACGGACCGCCCCACGATGTCGCGACCAGCCAGGTCGTTCCCGTGGAGCGCCGACAGGACTGGGGCGAGGCCCCGGACCCCACCGGCTTCGTTGGCCGCGCCGACGAGCTGCTGACGCTGAGCAGTTGGGTGCTCGACCTGCGCTGTCGATTGCTGGTGCTCTTCGGCATAGGCGGCATCGGCAAAACAAGCCTCGCCGCCAGGCTGGCCCATGATGTGGCGCCCGGCTTCGAGCGCGTCTACTGGCGCAGCGTGCGTGATGGGCTGCCGCCTGCCGACTGGCTGGCCGGCGCCATCGGCTTCCTGTCCGACCACCAGCTGGTTCCGCCGCCCAGTGAATCAGAACGCCTGACGGCCGTGCTCCAGCTGCTGCGCGAGCGGCGCTGTCTGCTCGTGCTGGACAACTGCGAGACGCTGTTTGAGCCAGGCCAGCAGCAGGACGCGTATCGGCCAGGCCTGGCCGGCTACGGTCGCCTGCTCGAGGTCGCCGCCACGGCCGCGCATCGTAGCTGCGTCATCCTGACCAGTCGCGAGGCCCCGGCCGGACTGGCTGCCCTGGGCGATGCCGTGCGCACGTTGCGGTTGGGCGGTCTTGGAGTCGACGAGACACAGGCGCTGCTGGCGCCCAAGCACCTGGAAGGCACCAGCGCGGAATGGGCCGAGCTGGTCGCCCACTTCGCGGGCAATGGCCTGGCGCTCAAGGTGGCCAGCGAGAGCATCCGCGAGCTGTTCGGCGGCACGATCGGCGAATTTCTGGAGGAGGCGCGGGCCAGCAACATCCTCGGGGCGATTGGGCGCCTGCTGCGCGAGCAGGTCGAGCGCAGCTCAGTGCCCGAGCAACAGGTCCTGCGGGTGCTGGCCATCGAGCGCGAGCCAATGCGCCTGCCCGCTCTGCTGGCCGCGGCTGGTCCACGCGTCGGCCGGGCGGCGGTGCTCGAGGCTCTCGAAGCACTGCGCCGACGCTCGCTGGTCGAGCGCGCTGAGACGCCAGCGCCAGCCGCGTTCACGCTGCACTCGGTGGTGCTCGAGTACGTCACCGATAGGCTGGTCGAGGCCGTCGCCGACGAGATCGCACGGAGTCAGCCCGAGCTACTGGTCGAGCAGCCACTCATCATGGCGCAGGCGAAGGATTACCTGCGGGAGGTTCAGGAGCGGCTGATCGGGGTGCCCATCGTGCAGCGGCTGCGAACCCACCATCAGGATGGCGGAACACAGCAGCGACTGCTAGCACTGCTCGATGCCTGGCGCGATCGGCCCCCCGAGCAGCAGGGCTACGGGCCAGGGAACGTCGTCAACCTCCTGCGACTGGTGCGAGGCGATGTGCGCGGACTGAACCTGTCCCGCCTGACCATTCGGCAGGCGTATCTGGCGGAAGTGGATGCGCAAGATGCTCGTCTTGTTGCCACCCACCTGAGTGATAGCGTCCTGGCTGAAGCCTTCGATTTTCCCAGCTCGGTCGCTCTGAGCGGTGATGGCACGCTGCTGGCCGCCGGCACGTCCACTGGCGAGGTGCGCGTGTGGCGCGTGGCGGATCGCACGCCCGTGTGGGCCGCCCAGGGCCACACCGCCACGGTCTTCAGTGTTGCGCTGTCCGCCAACGCCGAACTCCTGGCCAGTGGCAGCGCGGATGGGGTGATCGGGGTCTGGGGGGTTGGGACGGGTGATCCTGTGGCCACCCTGCACGGTCAGACGGGCTCGGTCTGGGGTGTGGCGCTATCCGCCGACGGCCGGCTACTAGCCAGCGGCGGCGCCGATGGCACCGTGCGGCTGTGGGAGGCCCGAACCGGCCGTCTCCTGGTCACCCTGAGCGGCCACGCCGGCGCGGTCCGAAGCGTGGCCCTGGCAGCCGATGGCGAGTTGGCCGCCAGCGGTGGGGAGGATGGCACAGTGTCGCTGTGGGACACCAGGACTGGACGACTATTGACGACGCTGCGGGGCCGTTCGGGTCCGATCCTGGTCGTGGCGCTGGCCGACGACGGCACGCTGCTCGCCAGCGGTGGCCAGGATGGGATGGTCTCGCTCTGGGACCCCAGGACAGGACGACTGCTGAGTACCCAGCAGGGCCACACCGGGGGAGTCTGGGGGGTGGCCGTCTCCGCCGACGGCCGGCTGGCGGTCAGCGTCGGGCCCGATGGAGCGGTGCGACTGTGGGACACCAGCACCGGGTCGCCGCTAGCCGCGCTGCAGGGCAACACCAGCATGATCTTTGACGTCGCCCTGTCCGGTGATGGGCGACTGGTCGCGACCGGCGCAGGGGATGGCACCGTGCGACTCTGGGAGGCCAGCACCGGCCTTCCTTTAGTCAGCCTGCACAGCCACACCAGTCCAGTGTGGGCCGTGGCCCTGTCGGGTGATGGCCGGCTGGTCGCGAGCGGCGGAGGCGATGGCACCGCGCGACTCTGGGACGCCGACACCGGCCGGTCTCTAGGCACTCTGTCCGGCCACACCGGCACAACTTTCAGCGTCGCCCTGTCGGCCAATGGGCGACTGGTCGCGAGCGGCGGAGGCGATGGCACCGTGCGACTCTGGGAGGCCAGCGCGTGCCGGCTCTTGACTACCCTGGACGGGCACACCAGCACGGTATGGGCCGTGGCGCTGTCCGCCGACGGCCGGCTGGTCGCGAGCGGCAGCGGGGATGGAACGGTGCGGTTGTGGGAGGTGTCCACCGGCCGGCTCCTGGCTACCCTGGAAGGCCACACCAGCGCCGCCTGGGCCGTGGCGCTGTCCGGCGATGGCCGGCTGGTCGCAAGTGGCGGAGGCGATGGCACCGTGCGACTCTGGGAGGCCAGCACGGGCCTCGCTTTAGCCAGCCTGCAAAGCCACAGCATGGCCGTCCGAGGCGTGGCGCTGTCGACCGACGGCCACCTGCTGGCCAGTGGGGGCGAGGATGGCACCGTGCGGCTGTGGGCGACTGCCACCGCCCGCCCGCTCGCCACCCTGCAAGGTCACGCTGCTGCCGTCCGGGGTGTGGCGCTGTCCACCGACGGCCACCTGCTGGCCAGTGGGAGCGAGGATGGCACCGTGCGGCTGTGGGCGACTGCCACCGCCCGCCCGCTCGCCATCCTGCGAGGACACACCGCCGCGGTCCGGGGCGTGGCGCTGTCGGCCCAGGGCCACCTGGTCGTCAGCGGTGGCTTTGACCACACCCTGCGGGTGTGGGAGGCCAGCACCGGCGCTTGCCGGCATGTGTTGCGGGTTGATCGCCGCTACGAGCGCCTGGACATCACCGGCCTGACCGGCGTCACCGATGCCCAGCGCGCGGCACTGCTCGCCTTGGGCGCCGTCGAGCAGCACGGCTCAGGCGGCGAGTCATCCGCGAGGCTCCCGCTGGAGTCGGCACGGTAACACCCCAGTCGCCGTACCCCGACTTCGTGCCACCTTGAACTGCTGACACGAATGTTTGTTGGCACCGGGCCAACGTGGCCAACGGAGGAGTGTCAGACTGCGTGCCCACGGACATCTATCCGACTCCGCTTGTAAGTGTGCTACGACTCAAAGGATTGACACGAGTGGGCTCGGCCCGGAGTCCCGATCAGTGAAGCCGTCCAACACGGCTCTTGTCCGCTATTTCCTATATTCCACCGTATGTCGGCATAACCCGTGAAACGCCGCGTCGGTTTGGTCGACAGCCGGTCGTTCTGCGCAGTCTGGCTGATGGGATCGAGGCGCAACTCGAGCGTGAACTCCGCAGTGCGGGCGCTGAGAGCTCCAGCGTCGTTGTTCGGGCTTACTGGCTACGCCAGGAAAACGCTGGCACGGGCTACCCCGACTACACCCATGCTTGCATCCATATCGCACCGACCGTCTAAACCCGCAGTTGTGTGAAAACATTGAAAGGCTGATCGTCACGATGACGGGTGTCGTCCAAACCGGTCCGGGGGTGCTCCTATCTTGTTTGTCAAGCGGCATTGGGTACAGCAGCCGGCGCACGATAGGGGACGCGTTGGCTGAGCATGGCGTGGAGCACATCGGCGTCGGGCGTCGGGCGAGGCAGAGGACGGCGTGATTTTGCCGCTTGCCCTGTGCGGGCTTACGGTCGTAGTAGGTGCGGGATGGCGCATGCCGCAAGCTGGCGAAGGCCGCCAGGAACAATGCGTTCTTAAGGCGATGGTTGCCGAACCGGCTCGGCATATTGGCATTGATCGATGTGCCCGACTTCCTGGGCGTTGGACCCAAGCCGGCGTAGGCAGCCAACTGTGCAGGCGTACGGAAGCGGTAGATGGAGCCGATTTCCACAGCTATACGCGCCCCGAGGCGAGGTCCGATACCTGGCAGGCTACGCAGGATGCTCGCCTCGGGCAGGGCGAAAAAAGCCTGTTCGATTTCCTTTTCCAGTTCGTCCCGGCGCGCGAGCACGGCGGCGAGCTGCGCCGCCAATTCGCTGATCAAACGCGCGGCC
>JAFAOS010000376.1 GCA_019247515.1 Chloroflexota bacterium
GCTTGCCACACCGGCGCAGCGTGTCGGCCAGGCCGGTCGGCATCGCCGGCGGATTGGCTTCATATTTGATGGCGGCGGCGGTTTCGAACTTCGCCATCTCCTCGAGGGCCTCGGGCGGGAACCCGCTCGGGTGGAGCGACTTGAAGCCCCAGGTCATCACACCAAACAGCACCGTGGCGAGGTTGGTCTGCTGGGTGTAGTGGCGCGTGAACTCGACGATTTCCTGGGCTGCCTTGGGCCGAAAAGTCGGCGGATACGACATCAGCGTGGCTTCGAAGCCCAGGCTCTCGGCTTCGCGAGCGGTGACCAGCATTTCGTCGAGCGTGGTGAAGCTGGCGTGATGCATGAGCTTGAAGCCCGGCGGGGCCGCTTCGGCGGCGATGTGCATGAACCGGCAGTACTCGTCGGTGGTGGTGCCACTCTCGGAGGCGATCAGCGTGCCCCAGAAGCCCTGCTCGGCGGCGCGCCGCACGTCGTGTGCGATCCCAGCTTCGTTCAGACCCGTGAAATCTTGCGAAAATGACGGCAGCGTGACGTTGCAGGCGCCGCGCCACTCCGCGCGTACCCGGTCTTTGACGTCGCTGCGCGTGTACGGAAGTGCCATAATCGGGCTTCCTCCCTCTTTACCTGGCGCCAGAGCGTGCAACAGCGCCGGCCATGAGCATGCTTCGATGATACGCCGTCGCCATCTCTTCGTTCCTCATCCGCTGGACCGAATCGTTTCCGAGCTGGAGGCCCCATGACCCCCCAGCGTCTGTACCGTGGACCAATTGCCCGACTGCTGAACAGACGCTTCGTGTTGCGGCTGACGACGCTCGGCCGCCGATCAAGGCAACCTCGATCCACGCTGTTGACATACATGCCGCTCGAGGGGCGATTGGTGACCTACGCGGGTGCGCGCGGTGAACGAGCCGACTGGTACCGCAACCTGCTGGCGAATCAGGAAGCGGTCGTGCGCACAGGATCGTCGCACTTTCGCGCGCGCGCACCGGCCGGTGCTTCATCCAGGCCGACGCCGGGCCCTGGCCGAGTTGTTCATCTCACATCAGAAACGTTGTGGACCACCGCCTGCGATCAAGTGGGCGCGCCGTGTGTTGGCCGACGAAGACTATGACGCGATAGTCGCCGGCGCGTTTGCCCGCTGAGACGGTGCCCTTCGTCGAGCTGGAGCTTGTCGCCAGGCACAGGCGCAAGTAAATCGCCGGCCGAGGCGACGTTGGGTCTTGACACGCGCCATCGCGGGTGCTTTCCTGACACCTCAAACGTTTTAGCGAATCGATTTAGAGCGTCACATGCCGCCGCCACGCCCACGCGTCACCATCCAGCACGTCGCCCGCGCCGTCGGCGTCTCGCCCTCGACCGTCTCCGTCGTCCTCAACGGCCACGACCGTGCCCTCGGGATCCGCGAAGCCACCCGCCTCGCCGTGCTGGAGGCGTCCGAACGCCTCGGCTACCGCGCCAATCACGCCGCCCGCAGCCTGCGACGCCGCCGCACTAACGTCCTCTCGCTGCTCGTCCAGGCCCTCGACAACCCGTGCTTCGTCGACATTGCCGTGGCCGCGCGGGAGGCCGCCGATACCCACGGTTACGAACTCAACGTGATCGGCGCAGGTCCCGTCGACGCCGAGCTGCGCGCGCTCGACCGCCTGCACGACGAGGGCTCAGACGGCGTCATCGTCGCCACCGGTCGACACAGCACCCGCCCCGCTGCCCTCCAGATCCTGCACGACCTGGTGACGCACGGACTGCGAGCGGTGGTTTTGCTGGATCACAGCCCCGAACCCGGCATCCCGGCGATTCGGGTCGACGTCGAGCTCGGCGCACGCCTGGCGGTGGAACACTTGCTCGGTCTTGGCCATCGCCGCATTGCACACCTGGCGCTCCAGGGACCCGGACCCATTGGCATCGAGCAATCGTCGCAAGGCGACCGGTTTCGCGGCTATCGCCGGGCCCTGCTCGCGGCGGGCATCGATGCCGATCCGGACTGGCTGGTGCGTGGCCAGGACACGCTGCCCGGTGGCTACTTGATGATGAATCAACTGCTGGATCGCCCGACTCCGCGGCCAACCGCGGCGCTCGTCTACAACGACATCACCGCCATTGGGGCGCTCCGCGCGCTGCACGAGCGCGGCCTGCGCGTGCCCGACGACATGGCGGTGATTGGCACCGACGGCATCGACCTGAGTCTCTTTACGACGCCCGCGCTCACTACCGTCGACCATCCACGCGAAGTGCTTGGCCGTTATGCAGTGGAAGTCCTGTGCGAGCTCCTCGACGGTCGCGAGCCACCCGAGCTCGAGCGTGTCTTCGAACCACAATTGGTCGTGCGTGAATCCTGCGGTGCACGAACCGCCACAGCAAGGGGGACCAGGCATGTTGCATGAACCATGGACACGGCGCACGGTGCGCACCGTGCTGCTGCTGCTCACAGTAACCGCATGCGCGGCTCCGGCTCCACCGCCGCAACCGGCGGCCACCACCGCGGCGAACACCGCCGGCCAGAAAGCCGAGCTGTCGATGCTGACCTGGAACTACACCGGCACGATGAAGGACGCGTACGACGGCTACATCAGCGGCTTTCTGCCCAGGGAGCCCAGAGTCTCGGCGGTCAATATTGAGGCCCAGCCGTTCGTCAACTTCGGGGACGTGCTCAACGTACGTTTGTCCGCGAAGACGCCTCCCAATATCTCCTGGATCAACGCGTCGACCGGACCGCAATATGTGAAATCGGGTAAGCTGGTCGACCTGACTCCGGCGATCGAGAGCATGTCTGACTTCGATCTGGCGGATTATCCCGACGCGTCGCTCGCGCCGTGGCGCAATGGCGACAAGCTGGTCGCATTGCCATTCACCAACGCCTCGAACGTGGTCTTTTACAACGCCGACATCTTCGCCCAGGCAGGCATTCCCACGCCACTCGAGCTGTCGAATCAGGGCAAGTGGACCTGGGACAGCATGCGCGACACCTCTCGGCAGCTGGTCAGCAAGCAGGCCGCGAAATACGGGTTGCTGCTGAACAACAATATCTTCACCAACGGCTTTCGCAACCTGATCGACATCTACGCGCCGTACGGCGCAGCGCCCTGGAGTGACGATGGCCAGACATGCACGATCAATTCGCCGCAGGCCGTGCAGGCGACGCAGTTCGTCTGGGACATGATCTACACCGACAAGAGCCTGCCGGGACCCGGCGTCCAAGCCGACTGGACCGCTGGCAATATCGGCATGGTCCTCGGCCGTGCCAACGCGTTCAACAACCTGGGCGAGCTGCCATTCAAGTGGGAGATTGTCTCGGTACCGGACGGGCCGAACGGCTTTATCCCCGAGCGCGCCCAGAACGGCATCGGTGTGTGGGCGGATGCGCCGAATTCGGACCTCGCGGCCGAATTCGTCCTGTACACGCTGACCAAGGACAACTCCATGAAGTTCGCGGCCAACACCCCGTCGCCGCGCAAGTCCCTGGCCAATCTGGATGCCATTCAGCCGGCCAACAAGGTCCTGACCGGTGATCAGCTGAACCGATCGGTGATCAAGGCGCTCGACGCCCAGAATTTCAAACTGGAGTACAGCCACGCCAACTACGCGGCGGTGGAAAAGCAAATCAACCAGGACTTCGACGCCAGGATCTGGAACGAAACGGCGCAGATCCCCTCCGCGCTGAACCAGGTGTGCTCGGACGTGGCGCCGCTCCTGAAGCAGTAAGCGGCGCCCTGGGACCATCCAGCGACATGCGTAACGTGGGCGAGCTTGCTCGCGCCCCAATCCTGGCGCTGCCACGCCTCACACTGCGCCAGCGTGAGGCAATCCTGGGTTTCGTGTTCGTGGCGCCTCTGCTGATTGGCTTTGCCATTTTCGTCGGGGGCCCACTGCTGGCTATTCTGTACTTCAGCTTCTTTCGCTGGAACATCATTCAGGGCACGCTGACGTTTATCGGCACGGCGAATTACGAACGTCTGCTGACCAGCAGCGACGTGGCGGAGATTGCGCGCACCACTTTCCTGTTCGGAGTGGGATTCGTGCCGCTGACCGTCGTGGCCGGGCTTGTGCTGGCTGTCGCTCTGAACAGTCGCACGCGCCTCTTCATCGGGCTGCGAGCGGCCTATTTTCTGCCGGTGGTCATCAGTCTCGCCGCGTGGTCGATTGTGTGGCGGCTGGTGCTGGCTCCCGACGGACCTCTCAACGCGCTGCTGCAGCTTGTGGGCCAGAGCCCGGTGGCGTGGTTGCGCAACCCGGCCCTGGCGCTCGCGGCGATCATTGGAGTTCAATTTCTCAAGACGGCTGGTTATAGCATGGTGCTCTTTCTCGCCGCGCTCCAGACCGTACCCTGGGACCTGCTGGAAGCGGCGAAGGTCGACGGCGCCACCCGCTGGCAAAGTTTTCGCGCGATCACGCTGCCGCTCATCGCGCCGTTCACGCTGATGGTCACAATCCTGCTGACCATCGCGTCCTTCAAAACATTCGCGTTGATCCAGTTGATGACAAAGGGAGGTCCAGGACAGGCCACGACGGTGCTGGCGTACTACATCTATCAAACCGGACTCCAACTCTTCGATATGGGCTACGCGAGTGCGGTCGCCGTTGTGCTGTTCGTGGCGGTCCTGACGCTGACGGTCCTCCAACTCGCCGCCCGGCGGTGGTGGGTGTTCGAAGGCGAGGGCATTTGAAGGCCGATGACCTCCGCCAGCGCCCGTGTCACGCTCATCGCCATGCTGGTCGTCGGACTCGTGCCCGTTCTGCTCCCGCTGGTATGGATGATCTCCACGTCACTGAAGCCCGAGTTTGACGTATTCGCGTATCCGCCGCAGATCATTCCAGCCCGTCTGCGCCCCCAGAACTATGCGGACGTGTTCAGCCAGGCGCCCTTTGCGCGTCAGTACTTCAGCAGTCTGTATCTCGGGTTCGCGGACGTCGTCGGCACGGCCATCGTTGCCTCGCTCGCGGGCTACGCACTCGCTCGGCTCCGCTTTCCGGGCCGGGGACTGGTCCTGCCGCTGCTGCTCTCGGCACTCCTGCTGCCCAGCGAGATTCTGATCGTGCCGCAGTACGCGCTCTTCAGCAATCTGGGCCTGATTGGGACGCAGGTGCCGCTCGTGCTGGAGCCGGTCTTTGGGGCGCCCGCCATCGTCGGGACGTTTCTGATGCGCCAGTTTTTTCTGTCGCTCCCCCGCGAGTTGGAGGACGCTGGTCGCGTCGACGGGCTGGGTGGCCTGGGCGTGTTCTTACGCATCGCGTTGCCGCTCTCGGGACCGGCTCTGGCTACGCTCGCCATCATGACATTTCTTGCCAACTGGAATGCCTACCTGGAGCCACTGGTCTTCACGTCTGGCCGACCGGAGTTGATTACCCTGCCGGTGGCGCTCAACGAGTTTACGAATTTCGACGGGACGCCGCAGTACTCCTTGCAGATGGCGGCGACGACGCTCAGCATTCTGCCCGTGGCGCTCGTATTTCTGCTCGCGCAGCGGCACATCGTCGCGGGGATTGCGCGCTCAGGGTTGAAAGGATAAGGATTGTTTACCAAGATCGCGCCGCGACCAGCGGAGGAACCTTTCGGCATGCGGTGCCGCCATCCGTGACCTCCGAGTCGCGTGTGGACGCCCAGGCGCTGCGCAGGCTTGTCACCGAGGTTTTTCAGCGCTGCCAGATGCAGGACGAGGACGCGGCGTACCTCGCCGGGACACTCGTCGATGCTGACCTGCGCGGCGTGCATTCACACGGGGTGCTGCGGGTTCCGGAGTATGTCAAGAAGCTGACGATCGGCGGTGTCAACCCGCGTGGCGAGCCGTCGGTGGTGCGCGATGTGGGCGCGTGTCAGGTGGTCGATGGTGGCAACAGCATGGGCCAGATTGGCCTGCGCTTTGCGATGCAGCGTGCAATCGAGCGGGCGGCGACCACCGGAGTCGCAGCCGTGGCGGTCCGCGGCAGCAATCACTGTGGCGCGCTGGCCAACTACGTCCTGCAAGCGGTCGAATCCGACATGGTCGGCATTGTTACGACCAACGCGCTGCCGACGATGGCGCCCTGGGGCGGTGCCGAGCGCATCCTTGGCATCAATCCACTTGGCGTCGGCATTCCGGCGGACACCGAGTGGCCGATCGTGTATGACGCCGCCTTCAGCGCGTCGGCGCACGGTAAGATCCGCGTCTTCCAGCAACGCGATCAGCCCCTGCCGGAGGGTTGGGCGCTCGACGAGTCGGGCCGACCGACAACCGACCCCGCGGCGGCGATCGACGGCCTCCTGTTGCCGATCGGCGACTTCAAGGGCGCCAATCTCGCCTTCATCATGGGCATGTTGGCGTGTATGTTGTCGGGCGCGAGTTACGGTACGGAGCTCGGCGACATGCACGCCGGGCCGATCGCCGGTCGGGACGGTCATTTCGCCTGCGCGATGCGCATCGACGCATTTGAGGACCCCGCGCGCTTCAAAGCACGCGTCGACGGTGCGATTCGCCAGTTGCACAATGTCCGACTGGCGCCAGGCTTCGACCGGGTTTATGCACCAGGCGAAAAGGAATTTCTCGCCGAGCAAACGCATCGTGAGAGCGGCATTCCGCTGACGCGCCAGACGTTGGTCGACGTCCTTGACACCGCCCGGGAACTGGGCTGCGCGGCCGCGGCCGAGCGCCTGGCCTGATTGGGCGTTTACTTGGTCTGTACACGACCATAGCGCCGCGAATCACGTTCTGATCGCGACTGCCACGCGACGCGGTGTTGCACCTGCGCTCGATTCACGCACGACGAGCCGCGTCGGAATGACACGTATCCTGGCGCGCTTCAGACGGTCGGCGGGCGACTTGATACGCTGAAGCAGAAATCGGACCGCCATCGAGCCCACGGCCAGGGCGACCGTGGTCAGCGGCGGCTCGGTGAAGCCGGACATCGCGATATTGCCGAATCCGACGATGGCGACGTCCTCGGGTACCTTTCGGCCGGCTAGCACGGCCCCCCGCAAGGCGCCGAGCGCAATGGTGTCGCTGAAGCAGAACAGCGCCGACGGCGGGTCTTTGCTGCTGAGGAGCTCGCCAGCGGCCCATTGCCCGTCCGCGTGGCTGGTGACGCCAATCCGAATGAGCGCCGGATCCTGGACGAGTCCGAGCTCCGCGACGCATGCTCTGTACGCGGCGAGCCGCTCCGCGTAGTGGGACACGTCCGCGGCGCGCAGCAAACACGCCACCCGGCGGTGGCCCAGACCAGCCAGGTACCGCATGGCTTGTCGGACCCCGTCGCGGTTGTTGCTGATGACGCAGTCCACGCCGCGAGCTGACAACCGCCGTTCCACGATCACCACTGGGACCTCACGCTGCAGCAGCCACTGCACCGTCGCAATGCTGGCATCGCTGGCGTTGAAAATGAGCACGCCGTCGACGCGTTTGTCGTACAGGACCCGCGCTTGCGCGGCTTCCTTGTCAAGCGACTGATCGGAATTGCACAGGAACAGCGTGTAGCCGGCCCGAAAACATGCTTCTTCGATGCCACGCGCGACTTCGGCGAAATACGGATTGGTGTTGTCAGGCACGATCAGGCCGATCGTCCGGCTATCCCGCAGACGCAACGAACGCGCGAAGGGGTTCGGTGTATAGCCGAGCTCCTCGGCGGCTGCCCGTACGCGCGTGCCAACTTCTGGTCGGACCAGTCCGGACGATTGAGCGCGCGCGAGGCCGTGCTCGGCGAGATCCCGACCGCCCGTGCGATATCGGCAAGGCTCGCCACGATCAGCCTTTGAGCCCGGTGATGGCAATGCCCTTGATGAAGTGCCGCTGGGCGATGAGGAACACGATCAGCGTCGGGATCATCGAGAACGTCGCCGCGGCCATCAGCAACTGGAATTGCGGCGCGCCGGTCGCCTCGGGCACGCTGATGAACGACACCAGGCCGATGGGTAACGTGCGGAACTCCGTGCTGTTGATGACGCCGACGTCGTCGTCAACTACTCGCGGGACGACGCGGCAGCCCAATCGGTGCTGGACGAAGCTGCTTCCTTCGGCACGCGGGTGCTGCTGGCGAAGGCGGACGTTGGCGATCCGACGGGCGTGCGCCACCTCGTCGGCGAGGCACGTCGCGAATTCGGCAGGGTCGACCTGCTGGTGTGCAACGCGGGCGCTGGTGGACGCATGGCGCTCATACCCGACACGACCGACGACGACTGGCAACGCATGATCGACGTCAATGCGCGTGCCGCGCTGGCGCCGACCCGTGAGCTGCTGCCGGAGATGATGCAGCGGCAGTTTGGCCGTATCGTGAACGTATCGTCGCTGACGGCAAAGACGGGCAAGGGCTACTGGTCGGCTTCACCCCTGGGCGCCAAGTCCGCGTATGCCGCGGCGAAGGCCGCCCTCATTGGATTCACGGTGGGACTGGCGCTCGAGGGAGCGCCGTACGTCACCGCCAATGCGGTGTGTCCGGGACTGGTCGACAAAGGCAACTTCGTTACTCCAGAGCAGCAGGCCGTCAAGCAGCGCGCCGAAAACGACATTCCACTGCGGCGCCTGGCGCGGCCGGAAGACGTTGCCCATGCGATTTGCTTTCTGCTTTCCGACAACGCGAGCTACATTACTGGCCAGACGCTGAATGTCGCCGGTGGACTCCTTATGCAGTAACGACACGCTGGAGGGGCGATGAAGCGACCTCGGAACGCACATCCTGGACGTCGTGCGCGACGATGTCAAGTGAGCCATAGCCCTACCTGATGACGGCGACGGTTTCAACCCGGACCTCGTGCTCATCTGGGGTGACGACCAGTACGAGCAATTCCGCGACGACGGCGTGCCCGCATTTTCCGTGCTGGCCTGGGAGCGTTTCGACGCGCGCCCCTGGGGCAACGGCCGCCCGAACATATGGAACGAGCCTGCCGATACCGAGTTCCACTTCAACGCGCCACCGCACCGCCGGGAAGTATCTCGCCACGCGCTTGCTCGAAGACAGCTTCGACTTGAGCTACGCGTACCAGCCACGCCGCGAGGGTGTTCCGCACGCCTTCCTCAATACGGCCCTGTACCTGGATTGGGATCGCCGCGGTTTTGGCTACCCGATGCTGCCAATCGCGATCAACTGCTACGGTCGCGCGCTGATCCATTCGCACGGGCGGGTAGCGCTAATCGCGTCGTCGAAGCCAGTGGACACCAGGAGCTGCTGAACTGATTCTGACTGATGGGAGCGAGGTCGCAGCTGGAGCGACGGCCGTCG
>JAFAOS010000397.1 GCA_019247515.1 Chloroflexota bacterium
GAGTCCGGGCAGATTGAAGACCCGCCGCGACGTCATCGCGAGCCGTCCCGTCGAGCGCGCCAGGCGTCGACGGCGAACTGCGCCAGCGCTTCCGCGCCTCTGAGCGCGAGCTGCTCGTCTCGGTCGTCGTCGCCGGATCCACTGACACAAAGTCAACCGATAACCTGACTCTCGCGCCGCAAGGTCCACCCGCCGTGTAGCGTGGTCAGTTGCGGGTTGGCCCAGTCGGCGACCGTGCGACCGTCGTGCCGAATCTGCAAACGCCACATCGACGTGTCGCGCCCGATGTACGCGGCGGTCACCGCCTTGCGCTCCGCGTTGCGCACGTCGACCGGCGTGGCGCCATCCTGGCGGACCTGGTAGACGACCGTGCCACTGGCGTCGACCACCGAAATCGCGAGTGAGCGATGTCTGTCGCGCGCTGAAGCGAGCACCGCCTCGACCGCCATCCGCGCGTCGCGCAAACCCACCGAAAGACTCGAAATCACGCCTCGAGGCCCAGGGCCGTCAGGCCCACGCGCGCGAGCGCCTCGTCGCGCGTCGTGGAGTTGCCGCTCATGGCGATGCCACCGATGACCTCGCCATGGTGTCGGAGCGCCAGGCCGCCCTGGAGCGTGGTCAGCATCGGATCGCCCCAGTCGTCGAGCGCGCGCTGGCGGCCCTTGACGTGCGCGTCGCGGAAAACGACGGTGTCCAGACCGAGGCTCGCGGCCGTATACGCCTTGGCCCGAGCGCGACTGAGCATCCGCGCCGGCGCGCCGTCCTGACGCAGCAGCAAAATGGGCACGCCGTGCTCGTCGGCAATGGCCAGGGCCGCCGGGCTATCACCTGGAGTTAGCGCGGCGAGTATGGCGTCGCGCGCTCGCTCCGCGTCCTCGAGCCCGAGGCGTGCCTGCTGAAACATGCTGCCCCGAGAGTTTACCCTCCTGGGGTGATGCACCATGATCAGTTCGGCGCGTGGGTCGAACCCACCGGTGACAAGCCGGCCGGGTACTACGTCTACAAGCGATCACGCAGTCCTTACGAACGCTGGATGGAGGAAGAGGAGATCCCCATCGTGCGCGGCATTGGCGTCCGCGATACGCGCGATGTCAGCCTGGGCGCCTGGAAGCGCCGCAATGCGCGGGGCGCGTTCCTCTACCTGGACGGACTGGAAGGTGTCAAAGGCATGTACGTGCTCGAAGTGCCTTCCGCGGGCGAGACGCACCCCGAGCGCCATATCTACGACGAGTTCTTCCTGGTGGTCGAGGGCCGCGGCACGACCGAGGTCTGGCGCGGCTCGGAGAAGAAGCAGGTCTTCGAGTGGCAGGCCGGCACACTGTTCATGATTCCAATCAACGCGAATTACCGACTCGTCAACGCGACCGGCTCGCCCGCGCTGCTGGTCGCCGCCAACAACGCGCCGGGCGTGTTCAACATCTTTCAGAGTCATCGCTTCATCTTCGACAACGACTGGGATTTCCACGAGCGGTACGACATGAGCGACGATTTTTTCAAACCAAAGTCGGAGCTTGAAATGGAGCCGGTGCGCGGCCGGGCGGCCATCCGCTCGAACGTGTTTCCGGATATTGTCAACGCCGAGCTCCCGCTGGACAATCAGCGCGCCCCCGGCTACCGCCGCATTCAGCCGACGTTCACCGGCTTCATCCAGGATGCGGGTACGGGCGGATTCATTTCGCAATATCCGAGTGGCCGGTATTCGAAAGCACACTTTCACGCCTCCGGCGCGGTGCTGGTGTGTCTGCGGGGCAAAGGCTACACGTACAACTGGCCAGTTGACGTTGGGCCGACGCCCTGGCAAGACGGACGCGCGGACCAGGTGCGCGTCCTGGAGTACGTGCCGGGCGGCCTGGTGGCGGCGGCGCCGGGTGGCGGCAACTGGTTCCACCAGCACTTCGGCGTCGGCCGCGACCCGTTGCGGGTGATCAACTACTGGGGCGGTCCGCACGCGCGCTGGGGGATCGCCGAGGAGCGCGACGACGACGTCAAGGCCGGCAACCTGTTCGGCATCCACGAAGGCGGTCGGACCATCCTGTATCCCGAGGAGGACCCGTTCATCCGCCAGGAGTACCGCCGCCGACTGGCGGCCGAAGGTGTGGAATTCACGATGCCGGAGGAAGCCTTCAGCCGCTGAGTTGGCCGACGAGTGGGAGTCGCTATTACACTCGGAGAGTGAAAGCCGTCCAGCTCGTCGCGCCCCAACAATTGAAATTCGTCGATCTGCCAGCACCTGTCCCCGCCAGTGGGCAGGTGCTGGTGCGCATGGACTACCTGGCCGTCTGCGGCAGCGACCTCAAGTTCTACGACCGCACCCTGCCAGACGTCATGTATCCGATGGGACCAGGGCGGCCATGCCACGAGTGCGTCGGCACCGTCGAGGTCAGCACGGTCCCGCAGTTCGAGCCTGGCCAGCGCGTCATCGCCTTGATTCAGACCGGCGGGATGGTCGAGAGCGCCGCACTGCCCGCCGAGCTCCTGGTGCCCTTGCCGGAATCGGACATCGACCCGGCGCTCTGGGTGCTGTGTCAGCCGATGGGCACCGTCATGTACGCGGTCGACCGTATCGGCAGCGTGCTGGGCAGGCGCGTGGTGGTGGTCGGCGCGGGTCCGATTGGCCTGTGCTTTGCGGATCTGATGGTCCGCCACGGCGCTCGCCAGGTCATCGTCACCGACGTTCACCAGTACCGTTTGGATACCGCGCGGAAACTTGGCGCCACCCATACCATCAATGCCGCCGACGAGGACGTGCGCGAGCGGGTCGCCGCGATTACCGGTGGGCAGATGGCCGACGTCTCCATCGAGGCGTGCGGTCTCCCCGAAACCTACCAGCAGGTCTTCGACGTGCTGCGCAAGCAGGGCACGGTCGCGATCTTTGGCATCCCGCACCTCGAGGACTCGTTCAGCTTGCACTGGGACCACGTGTACAGCAAGCTGCCCAACATCATCGTCACCAATAGCGCCGCCGCGGGCGAGCGCACGAGCTGGGTGAAATTGTGTGTGGACCTGGTGGCCGACGGGCGTCTCGACCTGTCGTACCTGGCGACGCATCGCTTCAGTTGGGACGAGGTGCCAGCTGCCTTCGACTTCTACAGCACCAAGAAGGACGGCGCGCTCAAGTGCCTGATCCACGTGCGGGACTGAGCGGCGGGATCGCGTTCAGCTAATCGGTGACCAGGCGGTAGCCGACGCCCGGTTCGGTGACGATGCGCCGCCGTGATGCGTCACTGGACTCCAGCTTCTTGCGGAGCCGAGCCACGTACACGTGCAGCGAGTGCGCCTGCGCGGGGTAGCTGGAGCCCCAGACCGCGTCGGTAATCATCCGATCCGTCAGCAGCTTGTCGGGATTCGTAGCGAACAGTTTCAGCAAGTCCCACTCGGTGGGCGTCAGGTGGATATCCGTGCCGTCGATACTGACGCGTCGGCGCTCGATGTCGAGCTCCATGTCGCCGAAGCGCACCACCGGGTCGGTGCCGGTCGACGGTCGCGCCGCGTGCCGCAGCGCGACGCGAACGCGCGCGAGCAGCTCATTGACGCCAAACGGTTTGGTCAAATAGTCGTCGGCCCCGAGGTCCAGCGCCACCACCTTGTCGCGCTCTGATTCGTGTGCCGAAAGAATCACGACCGGCGTGCTGGCCCGTTCACGGATCGCGCGCAGGACGTCGAGTCCATCGACGTCCGGCAAGCCGAGGTCGAGAAGCACCAGGTCCGGCCGGCGCCGGTTGTAGACCTCCAGCGCCTCCTCACCGGTGGTCGCCGTGTCGACACGAAAGTCGTGTCGTCCCAGGTTCGTCTGCACCGCCCGCAGAATGCCGGGCTCGTCGTCGACCACCAGGACACGTGCTCCGGTTGGATGCGTCACGGGGCGACGTTTCCAACTGGGGCCATATCCGCCGGTACTTCAGTCAGCGGCAGTGTGAACGTGAAACGCGCGCCGCCGTCAGCTCGGTTTTCCACCCAGACGCGGCCGCCATGCGCCTCGACCAGCCCTTTGACAATCGCCAGCCCGAGGCCAAGACCCCGCGGACGCGAGCTCGTTTCCAGCACCCGATAGAACGGGTCGAACACGTGTGGCAGAGCCGCCGGTGGGATGCCCGGTCCACGGTCCTGGACACTGACTATCGCCTCCGGAGCCTGGATACGGACGATGAGGTCGATGTGTGTGTCGACTGGCGCATACTTGGCGGCATTTTCGACCAGGTTGTAAACCACCTCGCCGATTTCCACCGGATCGAACCACATGGGCGGTAATTCGGGTGGAACATCGACACGCAGCTGGTGGCGGCGGGTCACCGGCTTCAGTCGGTCGACGACGTCGAGGACGACAGTTTCGACCTCCTGCCAGCTCTTGTTCGGGTGCAGGCTGCCGCCCTCGATGCGGGACAGGTCCAGCAGGTTGCCCACGAGGTGATTGAGATGGTCAGCCTCTTCTTCGATCGCCTGGGCGAAGTCCTGTCGCTCCTGTTCCGTCCAGGCGACGTCCTGCTGGCGCAAGCTTCCAGCCGAGGCCATGATCGTCGCCAGTGGCGTCCGCAAGTCGTGGGACACGGCGTTGAGCAGGGCGGCCCGCAGTGCGTCCGTGCGACGCAGAATCTCGGCTTCGGTGGCTTCCTCGCGCAGGCGAGCGCGCTCGTGCGCCTGGCCAATCTGGGCCGCGGCGGCCGAGACGAGCCGATTATCCGAAGCGTCGAAATGCTCGGAGGTGCCGACCAGCAGCAAAGCACCCACACGCTTGTCGCTGACTCGCACCGGCACCAGGTGGACGTCCTCCGACGATTCCGCGCGGCGCGTGGGACGCACCACGCGCACCCAGCGTCCAGGCGCGGCGTGGTCGTGGGGCGACGGCGCGGGGCCCGGCTGCATCACTCGCGCCGCGTCGCGGGTACCGCGCACAGCGGCCAGAGCGTCAGGATCGCCAGCGGAGACCCAGGTCACCGCCGTCCCCGGCTGCCACAGCTCGATGCCGACCCCCTTGACCTGCAGCTCCTGGCGCAGGCGTTCCGCCACCGCCTCCAGAACGGGCTCTGAGCTGCCCTCACCCAACAGGCGCACCACGTCGTACAGGACCATCGCCTCGCGCTCGCGCTGCTGCGCCTCGCGGGCGCGCGCGCGCTGACCCGCCGCCAGCTGGCCCGTGACGATCGCGGTCAACAGGAAAAACAGCAGCGACACCCACTCATCGGGATCGTTGACCGTGAGCTGGTGCTGCGGCGTGACGAAGAACCAGTCGAAGACCAGAAACGCGAGGACCGAGGCGAAAACAGCTGGGCCGCGTCCGAAAGCGACGGCGCTGGCCATCACGGCCAGCAAGTACAGCATCGAGCTGTTGGCCAGGCTCACCTGCCCCAGAACCAGACCGATGAACAGGCTGACCAGCACCACGGCGGCCAGCGCGCCGCTGTAGCCGAGCAGCCAGGATCGCCAGCGAGGGGGCAGCGGATGGCTCACGGCCCGAGTATCACATGAAGTCGGCTCAGCGGTAGTTCTGGATCGCGACGACCGTGAATGGTTCGCCCTGCTTCAGTGCACCCGAGGCGATCAGCGAATCGATCTCGGCGGCGGGGACGCCAGCATCGGCGAGCACGTCGCGGCTGTGCTCGCCGATGCCCGGCGCGGTGAACACGCGCTGCTCCTGGGTCCGACTGAACCGCGCGTAGCGGTTGGTCGCGTAAAAGGGCGTGCCATCCTGCATGTGGAGGGTGGTGAACATGTCGAGATCGCGCAGCTCCGGATCGTCGGGCAGATCGCCCGGTAGGCGGGCAGGGACCGCGGGCACGCCGGCCGACGCCAGCTCGGCCACGGCCTCTGCCATACCTTTCGACTCGAAGTACTTCTGGATGACGGCGGTGAGATCGAGATCTGTGGAACCCGTCTCCGTCTCGTGCACGATCCCGGCGCGTTGAAGCGCGGCCACGTCCGGGGCCTGCAGCCGCAGCCAGCCGTCCCGCGTCCGATAAAAACGGTCGAGCGCTGACGGGCCTTCGAAGTCGCAGCCGCCGCGGACCGACGGTCGGCGACCCTTGAATCGCACCAGCTCGCCCGACTGCATCTGAGCCGAGCAGCCGAGCAGCGAGGTCCAGATGCGCTGCCCGTCGCCGGTCCGCTCGCGGTGGAGGAGTCCGAGACAGATGCCAAACACGGCCACCGTCGCGGCGGTGATGTCGTTGATGGGAATCGTAAAGAGCACCGGATCGCACTCGCCGCCCTGGGCGGTCATCATTCCGCTCATCGCCTGCAACACCGGGTCGAAGCCCGGCTTGACGGCGAACTCGCCGTTTTCGCCAAACCCATTGACGGAGAATGTGACGATGTCCGGTCTGACCTTCTGAAGGCTGGCGTAGTCGATGCCGAGGCGCTTCAGAACACCCAGTCGCGAGTTGTCCAGCACGACGTCGGCGGTGCGCACGAGTGCGTAGAACGCCTGGCGCGCTTCCGCGGACGTGAGGTTGATCGCCAGGCCGCGCTGGCCGCGGTTGTACGTGAAGCCCGTCTCGCGGAACGGATCGCCGGCCGGTGTTTCCACCTTGATCACGTCGGCGCCCAGGTCCGCCAGCAGCGCACCGGCGTACGGACCGGCCAGGATCGTGCCGAGGTCCAGCACGCGGACGCCCGCCAGCGGCCCAGAACTGGAGATGGGCGGCGAACCGGTTGGCGGCGGGCACGCCGGCCACGGTTTTGCCGTGCGAGTGTGCTGCCCCAGAGCTGGCGCCGGAGTCCGCACGCTGCCCGGAGTCCCGGTCATGACCAGCGGCACTCCAGGCATCGTCACCGGACCGCGCTCGGGATCCTCGATCTCGACGCGCAGCTTGTTGGCTTGCAGTTGCGGATGGTCGAGCCATTCGTCGCGCTCGCCGAGCGGACCGGCCGGACAGTCGCCGGCCTCCAGGCGGGCGAGCCACTCGTCTCGCGGGCGGCTCCGAAACGCGTCCCCCAGGGTCTTGCGGACCCAACCCCGATTCTCGGGCAGCAACATCCGCGCCGGCACGCTCTGGATGCGCTCGTCGGCATAGATGTCCACGCCGAGGACCTTGAAGGCGTTCACCTGGAACTTGGGCGTCAGCGCCGCGAGGAAGAGCCACTCGTCGTCGGCGCACTGATAGGTCGTGTAACACGGGTGACGGCCACCGGGCCCCACGTTGGTCGGCAGCACCGACTGACTGGGCACGATGATCAGCGTCCCGACCGAGCTGACCATCACGCCATGCACACCCGCGACCGTCACGACCTGACCGAATCCCGAGCGCTGGCGCTCGACCAGCGCCGCGGCGGTCGAGGCGGCAGCCCAGTGGCCCTGGACGTACAGCGGCAATGGATAGACCAGGTCGATGGGGCCGCCGTTGAATGACGATTGTCGGCGTGCCGGCCCGGCCATCGCGCTCAACAACGGATGCGACTCGGCGCCGCCGGCCCAGGGCGTCAGGTTGGGCGCATACGGTGGCGCGTAGAGCACGATCAGGTGCGGATAGCGCTCGACGAGACCCTCCGAATCCAGGTCTGACCCTTCTTGCCCGCTCAGCACACAAACGTCCGCGCCGGCCAGCCAGTCGTGGACCGCGCCCGATCCGGGCTCGAGGACGATGCCGCGCTTGTTGCGGTTCCACACCGCGAAGCCGGGCAGCGCCCGCGCGGGGTCGCCCCGCGGTGGCTCGACCTTGACCACGTCGGCGCCGAAGTCGGCCAGCAGCATGGCTGCCAGTGGCCCCGCGATACCCCGGCTGAGGTCCAGGACGCGGATACCGTCGAGCGCGGCGCTCACGTCAAAGCAGGATACTTACTAGCGCCGCGGCTCGTCGCCCACGCTGCGTGCCGCGCTCGTCAGGCTGACGCCGCCGTCGACGCACAGCAACTGTCCGGTCACCCAGCGTGCTTCAGGGCTCGCCAGGTAGACGGCCGCCCAGCCGACATCCCAGGCCGTGCCTTCGGTGCCCAGCAGCGAGGACCGCGCGCGCGTCGCGCGTTGCTCCGGGGTCATGCCGGCGCTGGCGACGCCGGGCGTGTACACCGGCCCGGGCAGGATGGCGTTGACCCGAATGCCCTGCGCGGCGTGGTCGACGGCCATCGCGATGGTCAGCGCGTTCACGGCGCCCTTCGACGTGGTGTACGGCGTCAAGCCGCGCGGCCGGATGGACGAGATCGAGGACACGTTGGTGATCGCTCCTCCCCCGTTGGCGGCCATGACCGGAATGACGTGCCGCGCCATCAGCATCATGCTCTTGACATTGACCTGCATGATCTGGTCCCACGCTTCCAGGTCGATGTCGACGACGCTGCCGTTGCCGCCGATACCCACGTTGTTGTGGAGGATGTCGATGCGGCCGTAGCGTCGGACGGCTTCGTCGACGATGCGCTGACAGTCCTGGGCGCGGGTGACGTCGGCTTCGACGACGCTGGCTTCGCCATGCTCGTCGGCGATCATGCCGAGCGTCTGGTCGGCCCACTCGGCGACGCTGTCGACCAGGAGCACCCGCGCGCCTTCGCGGGCAAAGAGGATGGCCGCGGCGCGACCGTTGCCGACGCCGGGCGCCCGCGAGCCGGCGCCGGTGACGATGGCGACCATGCCGGCGAGTCGCCCGTGCGGCCGTGAATCAGTCGTCACGGCGGGGGATTGCCTCGTACCTCACGTAGTGTCGAAGTGTAAACACAAGGAGAAGTCCTCCGGGGAGTGGGACGGGTGTCCACTGGCGGAACCTTCTTGGGGGGAGTGCGACGAGTGTCCACTGACGGAACCTCCTTGGGGGAGTGCGACGAGTGTCCACCGGCGGAACCACCCCCACCAGGGGGGTTCAAGGGGTCTCCCCTTGTTGTCGACATGACCCAAGCCGGGTACAAGGAGGAACCGAGACAGCGGTGTTCCCCGGAGCCCCGAATCAGCCTTCTCGGGTTGGTGGGACGGGTGTCCACCGGCGGAACCTTCTTCGAGGCGTTGCAGTTTGACCTGACGCACACTGGACTTTACCCGGGGGTAGCGCCAGCAAGCGTCGGCAAATCCGCCAGAAAACCGTCGGTCCCACGACCGGTGGGAAACACCTTGCCGGGATTCAGCAAGCCCTCCGGGTCCAGCGCGCGCTTGATCGACCGCGACACCTGCACCGCCAGAGAGCCCTGGGCCTCCTCCAGGAACTCGCGCTTGAGCGTGCCGATGCCGTGCTCGCCGCTCAAGGTGCCGCCCAGTCGGATCGCGGTCCGGAAGATGTCGCGCGCGGCGCTTTCTACTCGACGCACCTCGTCTAGATCGCGCAGGTCGAACAGAATGTTCGGGTGCAGGTTGCCGTCACCAGCATGCCCGAACACCGGGATCGGCAACGTGTAGCGGTTGGCGATCTCGCGCACCGCCTCGATCATCTCTGGAATCGCCGTCTTGGGCACCACGATGTCTTCGCCCAGCTTGTTCGGCCGCAGTCGCCCGAGCGCGGCTGAGACGGCCCGCCTTGCCGCCCACAGCTGGTCGCGTTCGGCGGCCGAGGCGGCGATCGTGACCTCGGCGGCGCCCAACGATCGACAGACCTCGGCCATGCGCTCCACGTCGGCGCGCGCCACCGCCTCGTCGCCACCGTCCTGCTCCAGCAGCAGCAGCGCCTCGGCCTCGCGCGGCAGACCCGCGTGCAGGAAGTCCTCGACCACGTTGATCGTGGTGCCGTCCATCAGCTCCAGTGTCGCCGGCAAGATGCCGCTGCCCATGATCCGCGACACGGCCTGGCTGGCGGCGCTCAGGCGCGGAAAGGTGGCGACGGCCGTGACTCGCGCTCGCGGCAGGGGAGCCAGCTTCAGGATCGCCTCCGTGACGATGCCGAGCGTGCCCTCCGAGCCGACAAACAGCTGCATCAGCTGGTAGCCCGTCGCGTTTTTGGTGATCTTGCCGCCCAGTCGCAGGATCTCGCCGCTGGCCAGCACGACCGTCAGGCCGATGACGTAGTCGCGCGTGACACCGTACTTCAGACACCGCGGCCCGCCGGCGTTGGTGGCCACGTTGCCGCCGATCGTCGACTGGCGCGAGCTGGCCGGATCGGGTGGATAGCACAGACCGGCCTTCTCGACGGCCTGCTGCAGCTTGAGCGTGACCACGCCGGCCTGGGCG
Organism: Chloroflexota bacterium; assembly: GCA_019247515.1. Lineage (GTDB taxonomy): Bacteria > Chloroflexota > UBA6077 > UBA6077 > CF-72 > CF-72. Next base: position 10,073 of record JAFAOS010000397.1, read on the forward strand.
ACGACACACACGTTCGCGGCATCGATTTCCAGGATGCGGTCCATGCGCGCCAGGTTGAGGATGATGCCGCCGGATTCGGGGATGGTGCCGCCGGCGAGTCCGCTGCTGGCGCCGCGGGCAATGATCGGGATCCTTTCGCGCGAGGCGATCTGGACGATGCGGGCGACCTCTTCGGTGGAGGCGGGGCTGATGGCCAGGTCCGGGCGGCGCTGCTGGAAGGTGCCGTCGTAGGAATAGGAGATGATCTCCGAAGGCTGATCGTGGACGTAGCCAGGATCGACCGTGTCGCGCAGCTCCCGAACCAGGGTGGCCTCCAAGGCGCGCTTATTCAGCCTCCGTGTGACGGGTCATGTGGTAAGGCCCGCATCCGTGTACGCCTCGTCGAGTACGTCCACGATGTGCCGCACCTGGATCGTCTTCGGCAAGCCCGCCTGGATCTGCACGAAACAGCCTGGATTGCCGGTCACCACCGCGTCGCAGCCAGTGGCCACGATGTTGGCGCACTTGCGCTGCTGCAGCTCGGCCGCCGTCCCCTGGTGGGTCACGTTGTAGATACCCGCGCTGCCGCAGCACACCTCGCCCTCGGCGATCTCCACGGTCTTGACGCCTGGAATCGCTCGCAACAACTGGCGCGGCTGTGACGAGACGCGCTGCGCGTGCAGCAGGTGGCAGGGATCCTGAATGGCCACCGTCAGGTCGAGCTCGCGCGGCGGCCGCCTCGGCGTTTTGCCCGCCAGGAACTCGCTCACGTCCTTGACGCGCGCCGCGAATCGCGCCGCTCGCGACTCGTCCGGCAACAGCGCGGCGTAGTGCTTCAACATGGCGCCGCAGCCGGCGGCGTTGACGATGATCGGCTCATCACCGTCGCCGAATGCGTCCAGATTCTGGCGGGCCAGCTCGCGGGCGCGCTCGACGGCTCCCGAGTGCGCCTGAAGCGCCCCACAGCACACCTGGCCAGCTGTCATTTCGGCGCGTGACCCGAAGGCGGCCACGACCCGCGCCGTGGCCTCGGTGGTCGGCGCGAAGGCGGTGCTCATGATGCAGCCTGCAAAGATCCTGGCGGTCGGTCCTTCACCGACCGACTGACCTTTCGGCGTGACGAAGCGGCTCGGCACGCGCGGCAGGAGCGATTCGCTGTCCTGCATGCGCATCAGCTTCAGGATCCCGAGATTGCGCGCCAGCCACTGAGCGCCGGAGCGCTGGTAGAGCCACATCAGGCGCGCCAGAAGGCGGAAATGGCCGAGATCGCCGAATAGCCAGCTAAACGCGAGTCGTGCGGCCAGCGGCTGCTCACTGGTTTTGCCGGCGGTGAGCGAGTCGCGGAACGCGATGCCCATGCGCTCCATCTCGATCCCGCTCGGGCAGACGTTGGTGCACGCCTCGCACAGCAGACAGTTGTCCAGGTGGGTGACCGCGTCCGGCGTGACGTCGAGCTGACCCTCGACGATCGCGCGCATGATGGCGATTCGTCCGCGCGGGCCCTCTTCCTCCTTGTGCGTGACCACATAGGTGGGACAGGCGGTCAGGCACGCCGCGCAGCGGATGCAGCGCAGCATGTTGTCGTACTCCGCCTGGAGCGATTCGAGATCGATGACTTGAGCGGTGGTCACCTTGGAAAACTTTACCCGCTGGACGGCGGTACCCTCGAATCGCGAAGCCGAGGTGGGATCAGGCGGTCCGAGTGGCAACTCAGTACGACGTCATCATTCGAAACGGAACGCTGTACGACGGCTCCGGCGGGCCGCCCGTGGTGGGTGACGTGGCCATCGTCGGCGACACGCTCGCGTCCGTCGGCGCGCCACTCCGCGACGCCCATGGCGACGTCGACATCGACGCCACGGGTCAAGCGGTCACCCCCGGCTTCATCAACATGCTCAGCTGGGCCCAGGAGACGCTCATCGCCGACGGCCGTTCGCAGAGCGACATCCGTCAGGGCGTCACGCTCGAGGTCTTTGGCGAAGGCACCTCGCTCGGACCGCTCAACGCGCGCATGCAGCAGGAGATGCGCGAGCGTCAAAGCGAGATCCACTACGACGTGACCTGGCGCACGCTCGACGAGGGCCTGCGCGCTCTCGTTCAGCGGGGGGTGGCCTGCAACGTGGCGTCCTTTGTGGGCGCGACGTCGCTGCGCATCCACGAGGTCGACCACGCCAATCGACCGCCCACGGCCGCGGAGCTCGACGCGATGCGCGGCCTGCTGCGCGAGGCGATGCAGGACGGCGCGCTCGGACTTGGCTCCTCGCTCATCTACGCTCCCGCGCAGTTCGCTCGGACAGACGAGCTGGTCGCCTTGTGCGAAGTGGTCGCCGAGCACGGCGGCATGTACATCTCCCACATCCGCAACGAAAGCAGCCGCCTGCTGCAGGCGATCGACGAGCTGGTCGAGATCTCGCGACGTTCCGGCGCCCCGGCCGAAATCTGGCACTTCAAGGCCTCCGGGCCCGCGAACTGGGCCAAGCTCGACGCCGCGATCGAGCGAGTCAACGCGGCCTGGGGCCAGGCACAGCGCATCACCGCCGACATGTACACCTACTCGGCTTCGTCGACTGGCCTGGACGCGACCATGCCCGGCTGGGTCCAGGAAGGCGGCCATCGCGCCTGGGTGACGCGCTTGCGAGATGCCTCGGTACGGGCGCGTCTACGCCGCGAGCTGTCGACCGCGGCTGACGGCGTCGACAACGAGTTCTTAGGCGCCGAGAAGGTCCTGCTGGTCGGCTTCCGCAATCCCAGCTTGCGCCGGCTCACGGGCAAGACGCTGGCCGAGGTCGCCGCGGAGCGGGGCACGTCCGTCGAGGACACGATCATGGACCTGGTCGTCGAAGACGACAGTCGCGTCCAGAGCGTGTTCTTCACCATGTCCGAAGACAACGTCCGCAAGGCGGTCGGCCTACCGTGGATGAGCTTCTGCTCGGATGCGGGCTCCCTGGCGCCCGAAGGCCTGTTCCTCAACACCAGCACCCATCCGCGTGCCTACGGCAGCTTCGCGCGCCTGCTGGCCAGGTACGTTCGCGATGAGGGCGTCATCGGATTGCCCGAGGCGGTGCGGCGGCTGTCGGCGCTGCCGGCCAGCAACCTGGGCCTCGCGCGGCGCGGCGTGCTCCAGCCCGGCGCGTTCGCCGACGTGGTGGTCTTCGACCCGGCCACCATCCAGGACCACGCCACCTATGATCGCCCGCACCAGTACGCGACCGGCGTGAGCCACGTGTTCGTCAACGGCGCCCACGTGCTGCGCGACGGCGAGCACACGGGCGCGCAGCCCGGTCGTGTGGTCCGCCGCGGGATTTGAACAGCTTCAGGTTGGTGAAGAACTTCCCAACGGGATGCGGCAACCTACCCGCTGGGTCCCCCCTGGGGAAATTTATGTTGACTCCTCTGAGTCCTCCTCGGCGGCGAGCGCTTCCAGCGGCGTCTCCTCGACGCCGACCTCCAGGTCGGCCGGCACCGCCTCGACCTCTTCTTCCTCGTCGTCCCCGAGGTCCTCTTCTTCTTCGTCTTCCTCTTCGAGCTCGTACCGAGGCGCGCCCTCGCGCGTGTACGCCCGCACTTCCTGCGCGGCGGTCGGCCGGAACGAGGGCCGACTGCCCATCGCCGCGGCGCGGTGTGTCTCGCGAATGATGACGTGGACCACCTGCTCGTTGGCGGCGGTGACGAACACCGAGTACTGATTGCCGAGATCGAGCAATCGGATGAGGTCCTGCTCCAGCTTCGGCTCGATACGGCCGATCTCGATGCCGGCCCCGTCGGCGACGACGACCTGGTTGCCATGCCGGGCGAGCTGCAGCTGGTCGCCGGCGCTGAGCTTGGTAGCGGCTTCGGTACGCCGCACGTCGGTGAGCTGGGTGAGCGTCGTCTTGCCGCTTTCTTCGATGAACAGGCGTGGATCGACCGGCGACGGCGCCGGCGCGGCTGACCCCTCGGCGGCCAGCTTGCCGAGACGCTGCAGGTTCTTGGTGGCAATGCCGTTCAACGGGTCGAGCTTGACCGCCTGGGCATAGGCATCGCGAGCGTCGGCGTACTTGCCAAGTTCGGTGAGGGCTTTACCGAGCCGGTTGTAGGCATCGACTTCGTTCGGAAACAGGTCGAGGATTTCCCGGTTGATCTGGGCAGCCTCGTCCCAGCGATTCTTCATCGCCAGCGAAATTGCTTGTTCGGACTTGCTGCGCTTCTGGCGCAGCCGGTCCTCAGTGGGGAAGGTAGCCATAGTCCACCTTGCGCAGGGGTTCGGGCAATTCGGAGGGTCGACCTGTAAGCAGGATCGGTACCAGGCCGTGGGACCGCTCAGTCTAGCGCCCACCTGTGTGGGCTGCAATGGAATTTTTCGCCATGAAAGACCGGCCGCCGGAGCGCAAAGCGTTTGGCAACATCAGGGGTCGCAGGAACCTTTGCTGACCCGGTACCGTCTGTTGATATTGAGGCCACGCAAGGTCGCTGGCCCGTCGTCTCGAGAAAGTACGCCAGTCCAAGGAGGAACTCCGAGTATGCGTGGAGCCCCGCTCGCGCTCGCGCGTTTATCGTCGTTGTCCGTAGCCGCAACGCTGCTCCTGGCGGCATGCACCAGCAGCCCGGCGGCCGCCCCGACGACCGCGCCGGCGGCGCCGCCCACCACCGCGCCGGCAGCCGCCTCGCCGGCCGCCTCACCGGCGGTCGCCGGTTCGCCGTCACCGCTGGCCGCGGCCAGCCCGGCCGCCAGTCCGGCAGCATCGCCGGCGGCCTCGCCGGCTGCTTCGCCCGCGGCTTCGCCGGGCGCGTCGCCCGCGGCTTCGCCGAGTCCAGCAGCGGCAGGTGCCGCGGCCGGCGCCGGCAACGTCTCGTCGCTCAGCGGCACGATCAAGATCGTTTCCAGCCTGCCGCGCACCGGCGCCAACAAGGGTCAGACCGACACGATGGCCAACGCCATCAAGATGGCTCTGAACGAGGTTGGCAACAAGATGGGCAACGCGACGCTGGTCTACCAGGACATGGACGACGCGACGGCCGCCAAAGGCCAGTGGGACGCGGCTCAGGAAGCCTCCAACGCCAACCAGGCGATTGCCGATCCGGACGTGGTGGCCTACATCGGCACGTTCAACTCGGGTGCCGCGGAGGTTTCGATCCCGATCCTGTGCGCGGCGAACATGGGCATGGTCTCGCCTGCCAACACGTACCCGGGCCTGACCAAAAAGGTCGAGGGCGTCGCCGCTAACGAGCCCGACGTCTACTACCCGAACGGCTGCAAGCGCAACTACGCGCGCGTGATCCCGACCGACGAGATCCAGGGCGCCGTCGCCGCCAACTGGTCCAAGCAACTGGGCGCATCCAAGGCGTACATCCTGGACGACACGCAGCTGTACGGCCACGGCATCGCGGTCTTCTACAACACCACGGCGCAGAAGATCGGCCTGCAGGTCGTGGGTGGGCCGGAGGGCATCGACCCGCAGGCGTCCGATTATCGCGCGCTGGCGCAAAAGATCCGCGGCCAGGGTGCAGACGTGGTCTTCGCGGGCATCATCACCCCGAACAACGCCGGCAAGCTGTGGCAGGACCTGCGGGATACGCTCGGACCCAACGTGAAGTTGATGGGTCCCGACGGCATCTACGAGCAGGCGTTCATCGACGCCGCGGGGCCGGCCGCCGAAGGGTCGTACATCACCTTCGGTGGCGTGCCGCCGAGCAAGCTCACCGGCAAGGGCCAGCAGTGGTACACGAGCTACAAGCAGCAGTTCAACGCCGAGCCCGAGGCGTACGCCGCCTACGCGTATGAATCGGCCAAGGTCGTGCTGCAGGCGATTCAGACGGCCGCCGGGTCGTGCGAAGTGCACAACTCCGCGCAGTGCCGCGGCGCGGTGCGCGACGCGATCATGGGCACCAAGAACTTCGACGGCGTCCTCGGCCAGTGGAGCTTCACCGAGACCGGCGACACGACGCTGACGTCCATGAGCGGGCGGCAGATCAAAAACGGCGCCTTCGACGACGCGAACTCTGTCGTCCTCACCGCTCCACAGTAGCTATTCCATTGGTGGGAGCCCGCGCATGCACGGGCTCCCACCGAGAAAACTGGATACTATGTGCCACCCCGCACATGCAGTGGTACGAGGAAGTCATCCAGACCCTGCTCATTGGCGTTACCAATGGCGCCATCATCAGCCTGGTCGCGCTCGGCTACACGCTCGTCTACGGCATCATCGAGCTGATCAACTTCGCCCACGGCGACGTGTTCATGATCGGCACCATGGTCTCGCTCACGATCCTGACCTGGCTGCCGCCTTTGCTCGGTGCGCGCCAGGCGTTTCAGTTGCCGCCGCTGCAGATCGCCGGGCTGCTGGTGCTGTGCCTGTTCGCTTCCACGGCGGTCTGTGCGCTGCTCAACGTGGTCATCGAGCGCGTGGCCTATCGGCGCCTCCGCAACGCGCCGCGCCTGGCGCCACTGATCTCGGCCATCGGCGTGTCGTTCATCCTGGTCAACGTGGGCCTGGTCTGGAAGGGCGCGTCGCAAGTCAATTTCCCCAACCTGCTGCCGCCGGTTGACATCCTGCACGACGTCTTCGGCGTCGACACCCTGGTCCAGTTCCGCCTCAAAGACCTGTTCGTCTTGCTGCTGGCCGTGCCGCTGATGATCGCGCTGCAGATGTTCGTCCAGCGCACGCGGCTCGGCAAGGCGATGCGCGCCACGGCCCAGGATCGACAGGCAGCGTCGATGATGGGCATCGACATCAACCTGACCATCGCCCTGACGTTCCTCCTGGGCGGCGCGCTCGCCGGCTCGGCGGGTCTGATCTACGGCCTCTACAACAACTCGGCGTGGTTCTTTCAGGGCTTCCGCGCCGGCTTGTACGCGTTCACCGCCGCCGTCATGGGCGGCATCGGCAACATTCGGGGCGCATTCATTGGCGGTATGCTGATTGGCATTATCGCCGCGATCTCCGATCGAATCATCGATCCCAAGTGGACCGAGGCGGTGGTCTTCGGGTTACTCGTGTTGATCCTGATCTTCAAGCCGCGCGGACTGCTCGGCGAAGAGACCACCGAGCGGGCCTAGTCGACGATGGCCGCCACGGCGCAATCTGCCACCCGATCGAAGAACGCGAGCCGCGGCCGACAATCGCCCAGGACCATCTTCCGCAACGCCTTCATCGTGACCTTCGTCATCCTGCTGGCGATGTACCCGCTGCTGGATCAGACGTTTGGCTGGGGCAAGATGGGCGCGTTCCCCGCCATCCTGATCTATACGCTGCTGGCCCTTGGCCTCAACATCGTGGTCGGTTTCGCGGGCCTGCTGGACCTGGGCTATGTCGCGTTTTTCGCCATCGGCGGGTACACCGCCGCCTTCCTGACCTCGCCCGTCAGCCCGCTCGCCGACTTCATCCAGGTCAATTTCTACGTCGCGATGGTGCTGGCCTTCCTGGTCGCCGCCGGATTCGGAATCATCCTGGGCGCGCCGACCCTGCGGCTGCGCGGCGACTACCTGGCGATCGTCACCCTCGCCTTCGGCGAGATCGTGCCGCGCATGTTCCTCAACCTGGACCAGTTCACGCGTGGCTCCAAGGGGATGATCGCCATCGGTCGACCGCTGGTGCCCGCGGTGGTCGCCGGCCAGGTGGTGCCAAAGGAGCTCTACAACTCCGACCAGACCGCCTGGTACTACCTCATTTTTGTCGTCGGCGCCGTGTCGGTATTCGCCATCCATCGACTGGCCAACTCGCGCATCGGCCGCGCGTGGATGGCCATGCGCGAGGACGAGCTGGCGGCATCGTCGATGGGTATCGACCTGATCCAGACCAAGCTGCTGGCGTTTGCGCTCGGCGCTTCTTTTTCGGGTTTCGCCGGCGCGCTGTGGGCGAGCATGCTGCAGGTCATCGACCCCTTTCAGTTCGACTTTTCCACGTCGATCATCGTCCTGGCAATGATCATCCTGGGCGGCATTGGCAACATCTGGGGCGTCATCCTGGGCGGTGTGATCCTCGGCTTTTACGATCGCATCCTCACCGCGGATGCCACGAACTGGCTGCATCAACTGGGCACGTCGCTGAACCTGCCGGTGGTCAGTAACCTCCTGATGTCGGTTGACCTGAGTCAATACAAATACGGCATCTTTGGGCTGGCGCTGGTCGTGCTGATGCTGACCAGACCCGAAGGCATTTTTCCCAATCGGCAGCGCGCCGTCGAGCTGCACGGCCAGACGCCCGAAGAGATCGATCAACTCGGCGAAGAAGCGCTGGGCGAACGCACTGTTGGCGGCGTCAGGGCCTGATGACGGACCTGCTGGTCGCCCAGAAAGTCACCAAGCGTTTCGGCGGATTGGTCGCCGTCAACAACGTCGACTTCTCGATCGCCGAACAATCGATCGTCAGCCTGATCGGACCCAACGGCGCTGGCAAAACCACGTTCTTCAACATTCTTGCCGGCCTGTATGCGCCGACCAGCGGCACGATTACCTTCGACGGACAATCGATCACGGGCCGCAAACCCCACACGATTACACGGCTCGGCATTGCGCGCACGTTCCAGAACATTCGACTCTTCGCCACGATGAGCGCGCTCGACAACGTGCTGGTCGGCATGCACGCGCGACTGAAGGCCACCGCCCTGCACGCCGTGCTGCGGCTGCCCGGCACGGTTCGCGAAGAGGCCGAGGCGCGTGAGCGGGCGCTGGAGCTGCTGCGGTTTGTCGGTCTGGCCGGCAAGCAGGAAGAGTGGGCGCGCAATCTGCCGTACGGCGACCAGCGCCGTCTGGAAGTGGCCCGCGCACTCGCGACCCAGCCGAAGCTGCTGCTGCTCGACGAGCCGACCGCGGGCATGAACCCCAACGAGACGAGTGGGATGATGCGGCTGATCGGCCGTCTGCGTGCCGAGATGGAGCTGACGATTTTGCTCATCGAACACGATATGAAGGTGGTCATGAGCATCTCCGATCGCGTCTCGGTGCTCGACTACGGTGTCAAGATTGCCGAAGGCACGCCCCAGGAGGTCCAGCGCGATCCGCACGTCATCCAGGCGTATCTGGGCCGCGCCGCGGCCGCGGAAGCCGAAGCCGCCGCCGGCTGATCTGGACTGGACTGATGACGACTTCTGAAGCCGCCTCGCCGACGGACTCCGGCGCCACCGGGACGGGGCTCGCGCTGGACCTGCGCAACGTGCACGCCTACTACGGGCACATCCACGCGCTCAAAGGCATTTCGCTGTCGGTCCGCCAGGGTGAGATCGTCAGTCTCATCGGCGCCAACGGCGCCGGCAAGACGACGACGCTGCGGACGATCTCGGGCATCATCCACCCCCAGCACGGTGAAGTGCTGCTGAACGGCAAGCGCATCGACCGCGAGTCGCCGCACCGCATCGTCGAGATGGGTGTGTGTCAATCACCTGAAGGCCGCCGCATTTTTCCGCGCATGACGGTGCAGGAGAACCTCGAGATGGGCGCGTTCGCGCGGCGGGATGGCGAGCTGGCGAAGAAGGAAGACTTCGAACGCGTGCTGACGCTGTTCCCGCGGCTGCGCGAGCGTCTGAAGCAGAAAGGCGGCACACTGTCGGGCGGCGAGCAGCAGATGCTGGCGATCGGGCGGGCGCTGATGAGTCAGCCGCGGGTGCTGCTGCTCGACGAGCCGAGCATGGGTCTGGCGCCGAACCTCGTCGAGGCGATCTTCGACACGATCGTGGCGATCAATCAAACGGGCGTGGCGGTGCTGCTGGTGGAGCAGAACGCGCTGATGGCGCTGAATGTGGCGAGCCGCGGCTACGTGCTGGAGACGGGGCGTATCGTGCTCGAAGACGACGCACGGGCGCTGCAGCAAAACGAGCAGGTGCAGAAGGCGTATCTGGGGATCGAATAGAGCGCGCGCGCGGCAACGTGGCCAGCAGCAGCGCCACGCCGAAGACGGCGAAGTTGTGCATGCGCAGGTCCGCGGCCATGAGCGCCGGCTGACCCAGGACTGATCCCACGCTGCGCACCGCGCCGCTCAGCCAATCGACCAGCACGTACTGGTAGGCCGCGACGGTCAGGCCGCCGAGCACGGCGCCGGCGATACCCCAGCGTCCGCCGATCACCACCGCCGCCAGGGCCATGAGCGAGATCGTGAAGTCGAACTGATCCGGCTCCACGTGGCCAAACAAGCCCGCGAACAACGAACCGGCCATGCCCGCGCACCCCGCGCCAATGGCGAACGCCAGCAACTTGGCCAGCGGCGGATTGACGCCGACCGAGGCCGCCGCGGTGTCGTCTTCGCGCACCGCCGCCCAGGATCGTCCGATGCGCGAGGCCGCCAGACGCCCAGCAGACAAGGTAATCAGCACCAGCAACAGCAAGGCCACGAAGTACGCGCCGATGGCCGACCCCGGCGGCCAGGGACCGACCTGCACGATGGGCACGCCGCTCATGCCGCGGTTGCCGCCGGTCCAGTCCGGCAGATGGACGATCACGCCGGGCACGATCTCGCCGAAGGCGAGGGTGACGATTGCCAGGTACTCGCCGCGGGTGCGGATGGTCGGAACGCCGAAAATGAGGCCAAAACCGGCGGCCACCACGCCCGCGACTGGCAGCGCCAACCATGGACTTCGGAGCGCGTCTGGCAACAGGAGTGCAAGCTGGCTGCCGGAGCCGGTGAGCATCGCCGCCGTGTAGCCGCCAATCGCAAAGAACGCGGCGTAGCCGAGATCGAGCAGTCCCGCGAAGCCGACGACGATCGACAACCCTACGGCGAGGATGACCAGCAAGATCGAGTTCGCGGCTGCGGACACGCGGTACCAGCCGGCAAGCTGATCCAACCACGGGAACGCCAGGCCAAAAACCAGCAGCGCGGCCATGATCCAGCGGGCGTTGCCTGGTGCCCGCGGGGCAAAGCTGACCGAGCTGCGCGTGTTCGGGGCAGACTCCGGAATGGCGACGAACTGACTGCTGCCGAGCAGGCCGTTCGGTCGGAAGGCCAGCAGCAGGATCAGCAGCGCCAGCACCAGCAAGGGTGTCCAGGCGGCGTCGAGCAGGTAATCGCTGAACGAGGAGAACACCCCGATCAGCATGCCGCCGGCCAACGCGCCGCCCAGGTTGCCGACACCGCCAAGCACGGCGGCGGTCATCGCCGACAGGCCGCTGCGCAGCCCGAACTGCGCGTTGGCGGCGCCAAAGTAGGCGGCGAAGATCGCCGCGCCAAAGCCGGCCAACGCGCCCGCCGCGGCGAACGCCAGAAGTTGCCCCAGGCCCGGGTCGCCGCCGCACAGCGAGGTCATCTCGGGGTCCTGCTGCACGGCTCTGAGTAGCCGTCCCACTCGCGTGCGCGTCAGCAACGCCGAGCCGCCAAGCGCGGCTGCCGCGGAGATCACCAGCACGATCACGTCCTTGAGGGTGACCGAAACACCGCCGATGCCAAGATCAATGGACGGAATCAGGTCGGGCATCGAGAGCAGCGGCACGCCGACACCCTGGTGCACATTGGGCGGAGCAATGTAGTAGGCCGCGTGCCACCAGATGGCCACCTGCAGCAGGATGAACGACAGGGCCACTGAGCCAATCAGCGGCCCGAGGGGATCGCGAACCCCGCGGAACGGCCGAAACGCTATGCGCTCGACGCCCGCATTGAGCAGCGCGCCGGCGAGCGCGCCCACCAGACACAGCAGCAGCAGCGCCAGAATGCGATTGGCCAATGGCGACTCGGCGTTGACGCCCATGGCCGACGCGAGACTGGCGACGATAACCGTCGTGAGCGCGAAGACGCTGCCATGCGCGAGGTTGATCTGGCGAGAGACGGCGTACGCGAGCGTGAACCCGGCCGCGTTGAGCGCCACCACGGCGCCGTCGGTCAAGCCGAAGACGCCAAGCTGCAAGATCAGGCGTGGGTCCACGTCACGTGGTTATACCCGTCCTTGCGCCGCGACTCCGTGCGAGTGACGAGCGGCTAGCTTCTTCTTTCCTTACGCGCTCCAGGGCCGCGCCACGGCGACGATCACCACGCTGCCGATCAGGGCGACCAGCGCGTACTCCGCCGCGATACGCCGATCCAGGCTCTGCGACGCGCCGTGCTCGACAACGCCCGACAGCACGTAGAACGCCAGCCACAAGCCCGCGCCGCCGACCAGCGCCGCGACGTCCCAGTAGCCGACGGCCCACGTCAGCTCGCCGAGCAGCAGCCCGGTGAGCAGCGCGTTGACCAGGCGTCGGCGGGGGTCCAGCGGCGTGTCGCCCAGCAGGTACCACGTGCCGGCGCCCCCGATCAGCGCGATGGGCGGCGCGATGATCAGTCCGCGCTGCTTGGTGCCGTACACCAGCACCATCAACACCAGGCCGATCAGGTACACGCCGACGCGCACCGCGACATACGCCACGCCCGTGCGCGGCGGGCGCGGTTGCACGGACAGCCAGGCGGCGTACTGGCTCATCGACGCAAGCTCACAGGATCCGCGGGTTGATCATGTTGACCCAGCTGCTCATCTCGTGCGGCGGTGTCACCGGGTCGGCGTGGCACACGTACTTGGACGTGACCTTGTCGATGCTGGTCAAACCGGTCAGACCCATCGCGCACGTGAGCTCGTCCTCGAGGATCTCGAGCATGCGCACGGCGCCCGCGCTGCCCGCGGCTGCCAGGCTCCAGCCCTGCAGTCGACCAAGCGCCACGACGTCGGCGCCCAGTGCGATGGCTTTGAGAATGTCGCTGCCGCGCTGCACGCCGCCGTCGAGGATGATGCGCGCTCGACCGCCGACCGCTTGCGCGATCTCGGGGAGAGTGTCCATGCTGCCCAGGCCATGGTCGATCTGTCGGCCGCCGTGATTGGAGACCCAGATGTAGTCGACGCCGTGCTCGACGGCGATCTCCGCGTCTTCGGCGGTCTGGACGCCCTTGAGCATGAACGGCAGACCGGCCTCCGCTTTGATCTGGTCCATCGTCTCCCAGGTCAACCCGGCCAACCACTGGCGCTGGGGAGTGGTCGTGAGGCGGCGCGTCGGCGGAGAATACCGGCTGAGCATCGGCCGCTCGCGGCGGCTGTAGTGCGCCACGTCGACGGTCAGCGCCAGCGCCACGTAGCCAGAGTCGCGGATGCGGCGGATCATGTCCGAGGTCCACTCGTCGTCGCCGTGGACGTAGAGCTGGAAGATCTTCGGCGTCGGCGTGGCGTCGGCCGTCTCCTCGAGCGCCGGCAACGTGGCCGAGCTGACGCAGTGCATGATCCCGAACTCGGTGGCCGCCTGCGTGGCGGCCACGGCGCCCGCCGGATCGAAGACCTGCAGGGAGCCAATGGGGGCGAAAATCGCCGGGATGCGCAACTTCTGTCCCAACAGCTCGGTGGAGGTGTCCACGTTCGAGACGTCGACGAGGACGCGGGGCCTGAACGCGATCTTGTCGAAGGCCTGGCGGTTGCGCCGCAGCGTGGTTTCCGACTCCGAGCCACCGACCAGGTAGTCCCATGCGCCCTGGGCGCAGCGCCGCCGCGCTTCCTGGATGAGCTCCTCATTCGTGACGAAATCTCTGATCACAGCGGGGCGTTATGCTACCCCCGCCCGCCGTCAGGCGGCCCGAAGGCCTCGCGCCATTGGCCGAGAAAGTCGGCTTCGTCGGCATTCGGCGGCAGCGAGGGCACCTCGCCCGGCTCGGGCCAGTCGCGGCCCACGGCGCCAGCCGGCTTGTAGCCCTCGGGCATGCCGCCGAGCAGGAAGACCGCCACGATCTGGCCGCCGGCCGCGTTCATGTCGACCAGGTGCGCGAGCGCCTCGCGATCCGTCATGCCCGTCAGATGCGCCTGCACCTGCGGGAAACCCAGGTTGTAGAGCAGCCCGCGCTGCGCGACGGCGCCCGCTTTCAGTCCCCGGGCGATGCCGAACCGCACCAGCGTGCGCAGGTCGACGCGCGCGGAGATGTCCTGTTCGCCGAGCCTCACGAACGGGTCGCTGCCGAGCGTATGGCGGTAATAGGTGAGCAGACTGTCGCGCGGCGGCGAGGCGGTGTAGTCGATGACCAGCGCCATGCCGCGCTCGAGCCTGCGCGCGATGGATTCGACCCAGTTTTCGAGCTCGAGGCAGATGTCCATGACCTCGCCCTCATTGGGCAGCACGTGCAGCGCCTGGAAGTACGCGTCGAGCGCTGCGTGAGGCTGTTCGGCAACCGTCCAGGTCAGCTCACCCGAGCGGTCGACCGTCACCAGCATCTCGTGGAGATGGCCATCCTTGATGATCGCCCGATGGACGGGCAGCGCGTCGGCGACCTCGTTCGCCACGACGAAATTGGCTGGCTCGTCGACGCCGTTCCATCGAAAGGCAGGGTCTGTCAGCCGCCGTCGCTGGAGCTCGCGCAGGGTGGGACTGACCTCGTCGAGCGTATAGACGAGGTCGGAGACGCCTTCAGAGCGCAGAAACCTCACCAGCGGTTCGGCCAGCGCGCCGCTGCCGGCTCCGAGCTCGAGGATGCGGAACGGCCGCGGCCGCTCGAGCGCCTGCCACACCTCGAGCACCTGACGCCCGAGCAGCCAGCCAAAAGCGGGATGCCGCTCGGGACTGGTGATGAAGTCGCCGTCGGGCCCGAAGCCGCGCAGATTGGTGTAGTAGCCGAACCGCGGGTGATAGAGCGCGGCGAGCATCAGGTCGCGGAACGAGACTGGTCCGTGGTCCGCGATCTGACGGCGCAGCTCGTCCTCTACTGGCGTGCTCGACATCGTCGGTAGTCCTGCTTCTCTCTAGTGAGAAGAATCTGTCTGGGCACTGCGCGAGTCAGCAGCTCGAAAGCCTGTCGCTGGAGCGCACCGATTCACTTCGCCAGCGAGCGCACGACCTCGGTCATCAACTCGCCGGCCTCGGTCGGGTTCTTCGCGACCCGCGCCCCAGCCCTGGCCAGGGCCTCCATCTTGGCCGTCGCGGTGCCTTGCGTTCCCGAAATGATCGCCCCGGCGTGGCCCATCTTCTTACCGGGCGGCGCCGTAGCGCCCGCCACGTAGGCCACGACCGGCTTGGACATCTTCTCCCCGATGAACGCCGCGGCTTTTTCTTCTTCCGCGCCACCGATCTCGCCAATCAGCATCACCGCGCGCGTCTCGGGATCGGCCTCGAAGCGCTCCAGGCAGTCGATGAACGTCGTGCCGGGCACTGGATCGCCGCCGATGCCGACGCACGTGGTCACGCCGATGCCCTTCTGCGTCAGCTCGTACAGCGCCTGGTAGGTCAGCGTCCCTGAGCGACTCACGATGCCGACCGGTCCGCCAGGCGTGGCGATCTCGCCGGCCGTAATGCCGATGTTGCACTTGCCCGGCGTGATGATGCCCGGGCAGTTCGGCCCCAGCAGCCGAGTATTCGGAAAATCTTGCAGCAGACGGTTGTAAAACCGCGCTTCGTCCTGGGCGGGCACGCCCTCGGTAATCACCACGATGAAGCTGATGCCAGCTTCGGCGGCTTCCATGACCGCGCTCTCGACGCCAGGCGCGGGCACAAACACGCACGACGCGCTCGCGCCGGTCTTCTGGACGGCGTCTTTGACCGTGCCAAATACCGGGATCCCGTCGACGTCCGTGCCGGCGCGCCGCGGGTTGGTGCCCGCGACGACGCGGGTGCCGTAGTCGCGGTTGCGCAGGCCGTAGAAGCGGCCGGCAGAGCCGGTGAGGCCCTGGTAGACGACGCGCGTCGTGTCGTCGACGAAGATGCTCATCGGCGCACCTCGGCCAGGTTGGCCAGCTCGACCGTCTTGGCGGCTGCGCTCAGCATCGTTGGTTGCGAGATCAGTTGATCGGACTTGTGCGCTTCCAGGATGGCGCGCCCCTCCTCGGCATTGGTGCCATCGATGCGAATCACCATCGGCGATTTGATCTGGACATGTTCCAGCGCTTGCACGATGCCATTGGCGACTTCTTCGCCGCGGGTGATCCCGCCAAAGATGTTGATCAGGATGGAGCGGACGTTCGGATCCGTATTGATCACTTCCAGGGCGTTGGCCATCACGCTCGCATCCGCGCCGCCGCCAATATCGAGGAAGTTAGCGGGTGATCCGCCGACCTGATTGACCACGTCGAGCGTGCTCATGGCCAGGCCGGCGCCGTTGGCGATAATGCCAACGCTACCGGTCAGACCGATGTACTGGAGGCCTTTACTGCGTGCAAGTTGTTCGCGTTCGTCGAGGACCTCTGTCGCGCGATATTCGGCCCATTCGGGGTGGCGAAACTCGGCATTGTTGTCGAGGCTGACCTTGGCGTCGAGGGCGTGAACTCGACCGTCAGGCGTCAGAACGAGCGGATTGATCTCGACGAGATCGGCGTCGCCTTCGACGAAACAACGATACAGTTTCTTGAGGATGTCCACGGCTCCGGCGTGGGCTTCCCGGTCCAATTGGGCGTTTTCCACCAGGCTTCGGGCGTCGGCATCGGCCAGTCCGTGGACGGGGTTGATGTGCAGGCGTGCGATCGCGCCCGGGTCTTCGGCGGCCACCTGCTCGATTTCGACGCCGCCCCTGGCCGAGACCATGCCGAGGTGCAGTCGTGCGCCGCGATCGAGGGTGAATGAGGCGTAGTACTCGCGGGAGATGTCGGAGGCACGCTCGATCCACACACGGCGGACGGTGTGGCCACGGATGTCCATCCCCAGGATGTTGGTGGCGTGCTCGCGGACCTCGTCGGCGGAGCGGGCGAGCTTGATGCCGCCGGCCTTGCCGCGCCCCCCGACCTGCACCTGGGCTTTGACCACCACGGGATACCCCACCCGATCAGACTCGGTGACCGCCTGATCAACGGTATCCGCCACCCCACCGGGCGAGACGGGAATCCCGAAGCGGGCGAAGTACTGTTTGCCCTGGTACTCGAAGAGATCCATATGCCTACGATCATAGCGAGCCAATCTCAAGACGAGATCTTTCGCGGGCTCGTAACAAAATTTTTACGAGCTTTCTGTTACCCGGGGGGCCAGTGCATGGCGCGGCCGCCGAGGAGGTGGACGTGGAGGTGCGGCACCGAGTTCTGGGCATCGGGGCCGGTGTTGATTACCAGCCGGTAGCCGCGCTCGCTCAGGCCTTCCTCGGCCGCGACGGTGCGCGCCGTGCGCACCAGCTCGCCTACCAGGGCGTCGTGCTCGGGTGCGAGCGCCTCGGTGTCGGCCACGTGCTGGTTCGGCACGATCAGCACGTGGGTAGGCATCTGCGGATTGATGTCGCGGAAGACCGTCACGCGGTCGCTGCGGTGCACGACCGTGGCGGGAATCTGCCCGCCGACGATCTTGCAGAACAGGCATTCAGGATCGGTGGTCATTTCGAACTCACTGGCCACGATAGATCGCCCAATTCGTAGAGCACCAGGGTGCTCGCCAGCAGCGCGGCGGTCTCGGCGCGCAGGATCCTCGGCCCCAGGCTGATGATCCGGGCGCCAGCCTGGCGCGCGCAGCCAACCTCTTCGGCAGTAAAACCACCCTCCGGCCCGACGAACAGCGCCACCCGCGACCGCCGACCCTCGAGCGCAGCGCGCAACTCGAGGCGGCGTTCAGCCTCGTACGCCAGCAGCCGGCAACCGTCGCTCGCCACCAGCGCGGCGGGCAGGGGCAGCGTCGGCAGCAGCTCGGGCACCACGCCCCGACCACATTGCTCCGCGGCCTCGCCGAGAATCGTCCGCCAGCGAGCGTATCGGCGCGCGTCGGGCGCCTCGCGGACCAGCGCTCGCGTGGTGAGGACTGGACCTATCGCCGAGGCGCCGATTTCCGTGAGCTTCTGCAGCACCACCTCGAACTTGTCGCGCTGCAGCAAGGCGGGGTAGACGCTCAGTCGCGTCCGAGGCTCGGGCGCCTGGGCCGCCTCGCCGACGACTCGTCCCGCGGAAGTGTCGGTCAGCTCTACACGCCGATCGACCAGGTTCAACCCGTCGAAGACCCGCACCTGATCGCCGCGCCGCAGCCGCAGCACGCTGCGAATCTGATGTGCCTGCGCGTCCGTAAAGCGCACGTGGTCGCCACGGAGCTGCTCGCCAGCCACCAGGAACCGGTGCGTCATGTCCGCCACACGTCCACCCGCACTACCCAGCGTCCTGGTGCGTCACCGACGCCGGACGTACAGCGCGACCCAGTCCTGCTCCTGTTCGGTGCGTTCGTGCTCCCAGCCGGCAGCTTGCAGCGCCACGAGCAGCTCGTCGGCGCGCTCGGCGAGCACGCCCGACAGCACCGCGCGACCACCCGGCCGCAAATACGCCGGCAAGAGCGGGTGCAGCTGGAGCAGCGTCGCGATGGTGATGTTGGCCAGGATCAGGTCGGCGCACTCGTCCCAGTCTGGCTCGACTTCGAGCGTGCCGCCGCGCACGTCAACGATGTCAGCCACGTGGTTGCGATCGACGTTTTCCTGGCAGACGCTGGCCGCGACTGGCTCGATTTCCACCGCCGATACGTCTATGGCGCCGAGACGCGCGGCCGCGATGGACAGGATGCCCGAACCAGCTCCGACGTCGAGCACCCGCATGCCGGGTTTGACCAGCTGTTCGACGGCGACCAGGCACAGGCGCGTCGTCGGGTGCAGGCCGGTGCCGAAGGCCATGCCAGGATCGAGCAGCAGCACCACGTCGCCGACGCGCGGCGAGTATTCGGTCTCGCGCCAGCTCGGCACGATCACCGTCCGCTCGCCGACGCGGTGTACGAAAAAGTGCTCTTTCCACGCGTTTGCCCAGTCTGCCTCACGCAGCGTACGCACCTGGAGTGGACTGACCTCCCGCAACTTGCCCAGCGCCCATACGCCTTTTTCGAGCTCGCCGCGCCGCGCATCGACGGTTGGGTCCGCAAGCGGCAAATACGTTCGGACCGTGACTGGCGCGTCAGATGGCAGGTTGACGATGTCCCCGTCGCGTGAAGACTCCACCGCCTGCTCGATGGTGACCCCCTGTCCGTATTCGGCGAACAGCGCCGACACGGACTCGACCGCCTCCGGCTCGACGATCGTCGTGAGCTCCAACCACAGCTCGTCGGTCATGCCGCCCACTCAGATGACACGCTCGTTGCCGCCATCCACGGGCACCTGGGCGGCCGTCGTCCTCGAAAAGACTGGCCCGCACATCTCGGCAACCATCTCCGCCACGTCACGACTGGTGACTTCGACGCCGAGGACGTTGTTGCGACGGTACTCCTCGACGCTGAGTCCGTAATTGACGGCGCGACTGCGCAGCACGTCGTCGGTCCAGATGCCGGTGTCGAAGACCGCGTTGGGATGGACGATGTTGACCCGAATGCCGTCACCACCCCACTCCAGGGCCGCCACGCGCGCGAGCTGATTCACGGCCGCCTTGGACGCCGAATACGCCGCGGCGCCGGGGCCCGGCGCGGGCACGTTTTTCGAGCCAATCACCACCACCCGACCGTAGCGCGGAGCGCGCTTCAACAGCGGATATGCCGACCTGAGCAGCACCATGTTGGCGTCCAGGTTGACGTCCATGACCCGCCGCCACTCGGTCAGGCTCAAGCCATCGACGCGCGTCGAGGCGGGAAAGATGCCGGCGTTGAGCACCAGCATGTCCAGGCCGCCGAAGGCCGAGACGGCCGCATCCAGCGCGCGGTCGACCGTGTCAGGCTGGCTGACGTCGCACTCCAGGCCCAGGAAGTCGGACCGTTGGCCAAAGAGGTCACGGATGCGCGGGTTGACGTCGAGTCCGACCACGGCGGCGCCGCGCCGCTGCAGCGCTTCCGCGCAGGCCTTGCCGATTCCCGAAGCGGCGCCGGTGACCAGTGCGATTTCGCCAGTGAACACGGGCGCACTGCCGCCGCGGCGGAGCTTGGCCTGTTCCAGGTCCCAGTATTCGACCGCAAAGATGTCGGAAGCTGGCAGCGCTCGGTAACCGCCCAGCGCGGTGGCGCGCAGCACGACGTCGATCGTCTGCGAATACACGTCAAAGGCGATCGACGCGTCCGCCGCGGTGCGGCCGATCGTGACCAGGCCGAGAGATGGGTCGAGAACGACCCGCGGCGCGGGGTCCAGCATCTGCAACGACGGGCCCGCGTGCGCGCGAAAGTACGCCTCGTAGCCATCCTTGAAGCGCCTCACGTCACGCCCGACCTGGGCGACCCGCCTGGTGCGAATCACGTGGTCCGGCGTCACAGGACCCTGCTGCGAAATCTCGTGCAGGTCGTCGCGCTGCGCAAAAGCCAGCTCTTTTGGCCCGGAATGTGTGCTGAGGATCATGGGAGAGCCCGCCACCTCCGAGACCTCGCGCCGCAAGCTCGCGAGCTCGCCGCGCGCGACTGTTGCCGGGCAGAATCCGCCAGGCGACAGCGCCCAGGCGCCGCGGGTCTTCAGGTACGTCTCGGCTCGCGTCACCAGCTCGACCATCCGCTCGTAGGCTTCGCGCGCGGTCTGGCCAAAACTGAAGAAGCCGTGGTTGAGCAGCACCAGCCCAACCGTCTCGGGCGTGGAGTCCTTTGGAAAGCGGTCGGCGACGACCCGCGCCAGGTCGAAGCCCGGCATCACGTACGGCACCACAACCGCCGTATCACCATAGATTTCGCGCGCGCGAGCAAAACCATCCTCGGTGTTGGTGATCGCCAGCAGCGCGTCCGCGTGCGTGTGATCGACGAACGGGTACGGCAGCAGCGCGTGCAGGATGGTTTCGACCGAAGGTGTCGGCGCCGCGGGATCGATCAGCGCAGCGCGCAGCTCCTGGACCATCTGCGCGTCAGACAGGCGGTCGAGCGTGGCCAGGCGCAGGGCTCGGTCGAGCCGCACGGGTGCGAATCCGGCCGGCTCGATGGTCGCCAGGTCCCAGCCGCTGCCCTTCACGTACAGGACGTCTTCGTCGTCGCCAAACAGGGTCGGCTGGCGAATCTTGACCGACGTATTGCCGCCACCGTGCAACACCAGCGAGTGATCGCTGCCGAGCAGACGCGAGGTATAGACACGTTGGCCCAGGGGTCCAGCAAAGGTGGCCGCGGCGGCGGCGTCCCACAGACTTCGCATTCGATGTGACGCAAGGAAGGCTAACGGGTCAGGCGTGCGTCGCGCGAAGCGAGGCGCGCCCGGCGCGTGATGCCGCTTCCAACGCGTCCCGGGCGCGGGGCTGACCGAACGCCGACGCTGCGTGTGACGTCTCTAAAACGATTCGCTAAATCGTTTCAGGCGTCACGGCGCGCCGACCGGCGGTTCGGCGTACTTGCCCATCCAGCGAGCGTGCACCAGCCGAATGGGCGCCGGATTGAGATAGTGCAGCTTCTCGCGGCCGACCTTCCGCGTGGCGATCAGACCGGCGCCTTCCAGGATGCGCAGGTGCTTCATCACCCCGAAGCGAGTCATGCCGGGCAACTGTGCCGTGAGCTCGCCGAGCGTCTGGCCGTCGGCGTCGAACAGACTGTCCAGGAGCAGCCGCCGACTGGAGTCAGCCAGCGCGCGAAACACGTCGCCGCCGTCGGCCGCGCCAGTTGCGGGATCGGCATCGTCGAGTGTTGGCGCGGCGACCGACAGGTGATTCATCAGTCACAAGTCTAGCCCGCGCCGCTCAGCCCAGCGCGACCTCCACCAACGCCCGCGTCCGCGCCCAGCGCCGACCCATCAGCAGCGTGGCGGGCAGCATGCCGCGCAAGGACTCCGCCGCCCGAAACTGCACGGCGCGGCGGTGCATGCGCGCCGTCAAACCGGCAACCGACCGGACCGGCCAGACGCAGCGATACAGCACACGCACTGGCGCCGCGGGTCGAAGCGCCTTCAGCTGGCGCTCCGCCAGCGGGGCGCCCAGCAGCTCGCGCGTCAACCACAGCGCGTACCAGACGGACCCGCACACGCCCTCGGCACGGGCAACCTTGCGAACCAGCCCCCAGTTGAGGGTGTCGCCGTGCTGGCGGACGAGCAGGTCTAGGTCCTTCAGCCAGATCAAACGCTCGAACCCGTGCTTGTGCGCGTGCACGCTCAACTGGACGACCTGATCTTCGGGACCGAGCATCAGCGCACCCGGGACGCCTGGCAACGGCTGTGCCCGCTGCCAGCGGCCCGCCTCGCATACCGCTTTGAGTCCGAGCTGCAGGGGGTCGAGGTGGAGCTCCACGAGCACACTGTCGTCCGCGGTTTCGAATCTGCGATGGAAGTGGCCCTCGTGTCCGCCGTGCGACCTCTGCGATCGCCGCGCGCGCTCCGGGGGGTCCACCACCTCGTGGAAGCCAACGTCGAGCAGCACCTGGATGGCCGCGTCTTCATCGTCGTCGCGGATGGTGAGGTCCAGGTCGGCGTAGGGACGCAGAGCGATCGCCGGATACAGCGTGCGCGCGAGCGCCGGGCCCTTCAAAACAATGACAGGAATGTCGGCGGTGTGAAATGCATCCGCGATGCGGCGCAGGTGGGATTCCATGCGCAGGCCCTCGCCAGTCTGTACCAGGCCGAGGTGGCGGAGCGTCTGCTGGACTGGGTGGGGCAGCGCGGCGTTGCTCTCAGCCGCGGCGCGCGCAATATAACCCACGATCCGGTGTTGGGTTGCGACGTGCAGCGTCGCCGACCAATCCTCCACCGCGGCCAACGCCGTCGATACCTCCCGACGTGTTGCCGACGCCGGCTCCCGCACGCAGAGACGGAGGGTCGTCGCGACCTTCGAACTGACCGGAAACACCGCTTGTTCCATGGGACTCACGCGCGTTTCCTCGCTCAGCTCGCAACCAGCACGCGTTCGGCTGACCGACGCAATTGGCTGCCGAACTGCAGCTCGAAAAGGTCCCGGTACATGCCGTCCTGACGAAGCAGCTCGGCGTGCGTTCCCTGCTGCAGCAGGCGGCCGTGGTCGACCACCAGGATGCGATTGGCATCAAGAATCGTCGACAGGCGATGCGCAACGACCAGCGTGGTGCGATCGTGCGCCAGCTCGTCCAGGGCCGACTGGACCTCGCGTTCCGTTCGTGCGTCCAGCGCGGAGGTAGGTTCGTCCAGCAGGAGAATGCGCGGGTCGCGCAGGATGGCACGCGCAATTGCCAGTCGCTGCCGCTGACCTTCAGAGAGTCGGGTGCCGCGCTCGCCGAGCTGCGTGTCGAGCCCATGTGGCAGGCTCTGAATGAAGTCCCAGGCGTGGGCGGCTCGAAGCGCCGCTTCGATGGCGGCATCGTCCGCGCCGAGGCGGGCGAAAGCAACGTTCTCGCGAACGGTCGTCGCAAACAGGAAGGTGTCTTGAAAGACCGTACCAATCTGTTCACGCAAGCCGGCGAGGGTCAGCTCACGCAGGTCGACTCCGTCCAGAAGGACGCGACCGCGATCGGGATCGTAGAAGCGGAGCACCAGGCCCAGCAGCGTGCTCTTGCCGGCGCCACTGGGACCGACGAGCGCGACGCGTTCGCCCGGCTCTGCGTGAAACGACACTCCGTTCAGGACCGGAGTATCCGCGTGATATCCGAAACTCACGTCCTCGAACGCCAGTGCACCTCGCACCCTTCTTGGCGCCGCCGCGTTCGGCTTCTCCTTCACCAGCGGCGTATGGTCGAGAAAGTCGAAGACCCGTTCCGCGGCGCCGAGCGCTTGCTGCGCGCCGCCAATCATGGTGCCGATCATGCTCAGCGGCTGAAAGAAGAGGTTGAAGAAGCTGCGCATGGCGATAACCGTGCCCAGCGTGGTGTGCCCAATGATCACCAGGTAGGCGCCGAAGCCCAGCACGACCAGCGTGACGGCCAGCGACAACACGCTCTGACCAGCCTGCAGGCCAATGCCCATGAACGCCAGACGCATGCGCAGACCCAGCAGGTCTTGCAGGATTTGATTGATGCGGGTGGCCTGCGACTGCTCGCGTCCGAACGCGGCGACCTCGCGCATGCCGGCCGTGTTTTCCTGGATGTGCTCGGTCAGCTCCGCGGCCTTGTCCTGCGCGCGGCGACTCGCCGGGCGAAGGGGTCGCGTGAGGTACCCGGCCAGGACGGCCACCAGCGGGGGTGCAATACCCGCGGCGAGCGCCAGCTGCCAGTTGAGCTGGAGCATCAAACCCACCGCGGATACGATTGCAACACAGCTACCCAGTCCGAGCACCACTGTCGAGTAGAAGAAGTCCGCCAACATCGGCGCGTCGTTGCTGACGAGTGCCGTGGTGCGGCTGCTGTGCTCGCGGTGCGAAAACGCCAGCGACAGCCTTTCCGCGTGGCGAAAGAGCTGGCCGCGCAGATGGACCAGGAACCGCTCCGAGAGAAAGCTGCGCAAACCAGAGGCGACCTGCTGGCAGACGGTGATCGCGACCCACAACAGCGCATAGCCGACGATGGTGGGGACCAGCAGATCGAGGTCCCGAGCGCCGATGACGTTGTCCACCAGACGCCGTTCCAGGAGTGGCATGCCCAGCACCAGCACGGGCGTGACCGCCGTCAAGAGCATGAGCGGCAGCCAGGCGGTCCAGAAGGATTGGAATTCACCCAGACTGCGGCGAATGATGTGGAACATGACGGGTCCTCTAAAGGTCATTCAACTCTGGCGGATGGCATGAGATGGGAATGGTTCCGGCGGAGCGCGCCAACAGAGAGTTTCTCCCTCGGCGCACTCTGCCGGGTCCTGCTATGACCGCGCGCAGGAATTCCTGGCGCAGTTCCCAATCGGGTCGGAGATGCCGAAAACCCAAAAATCGGCCCATCCCCAACCGGATCCCCGGGTCAGGTCCTCCATCTGCCCGAATTCAAGGATCTCGGGCGTCTGGTATGGACGCTTGTGCTGTTCGCTAGTCATGCTTTCACCTCCAATTGGAGCTGGAATTGGCAGTCGGCTACCTGCTCCTCGGCAGCCGTAGGTCTCGTCGGAGAGCCAGGCTCGCGTGCCTCGGCCCTGATATTTGCGACCCGTCCCTTCCAGGGGGTGGCCACCTTGACCGCCGCGCTCCTGGGTAATTCCAGAGCGCGCAACCACTGCTCGAGACCAACGACGTACATCAGCAGTCGAGCGTCCCTACGCATGGCCGCCGCGCCGCCTTCGCGGAACGCTTGCAATCGCGCCCAGAATCGGTCACCGTCGACATAGCCGCGCTCCGCCACGCGTGGATGCACGCCCGGTCCAAAGGTTTCGACATATCGCGACCAGTGGCGGTCGATTTGCTCACTGATGGCGGAGTTGAAGGCGGTGATCCCGGTCTTGCCGCGGATCGGCTCGGGCAAGATGCCACGCATGGCCTCGCGCAGCAGCCGCTTGCCGCCCGCGTAGGAACCGGCGACCTCCAGATGAGGGACGAACTTCAGCTCCGGGGGAACCGCCAGCAGGAACGCATGGAGGCGTGGATCGGCAAACGGGCGCCGAATTTCGATGGGCCAACCCAGGGATAACGGGGCCTCCTCGGCCGGATACAGGGCCAAATGCTCCCAGTGAAGTGTCGGGTTGGAAAACCGCCGCGCCTTTTCGCGCGCGATGAGCAGATCACGATGGCGCGTCCGCAAGGTCTCATCCACCGGTGCGCCGATCCACTCCGGCAGCAGCCGCCACGAGTTTTTGCGCGCATAGCGATCGGCAAAGGCAGTCATCACCAGGCGTTGCAGCGGCAGCGTCAACAATGGCGCCATCAGGTACAACGCCAGAACGCTGCGGGCGCTTTCGTCCGACTCCTGGAGATAACGTTTCATTTGACGCGCTGCCTCCAGCAGGCGTCCATGGCGTAGCAGCGAATCGAACACCAGGGCGGAGCCGCGGACACACGCATCGGCAATTTCACCCGTGAGCAGCACGCGCACGCCCGCGTCGACGCTGGCCGAAAAAAGCGCGTCGAGACCGGCCACAGCCAATCCAGGACGGGGACAGAAGCCGCGTGGCGTCGCCAACGACCATTCGTTATCCGCGTCTGGCGTCACCAGATGTGCGCTGAACCCGTATTTGCGCTGGACTTCCTCGATCAGCGGCTGCTCGTCACACTCCAGGCCCGGGTACACGGCGCTGAACGTGGCGAATCCATTGTCGCGCACGTCCCCACTCCGATACAGCTCCTGGGCCAGGCACACGAGGCTCGACGAATCCAGACCTCCGCTGAGCAGCGCGCCCACCGCGGAGTCCGACCGCAGCCGATTCCGAACCGCATCGGTCAGCAATGCTCGGAAATGGTCGACGTAGTCCGACTCTCGACGGTAGCGCAGCTCCGGGCCGGGCACGAATTCCCAGTAGCGTTGGATACGCACGGTTTCGGCGGTTGCCACGAGCATGGAGCCAGCCGTCAGCGCGCTGATCCCGGCGTAATACGTGTCGGCTCGATCCGCCTGATTGCGCAGCATGCTCGCCGGCACCAGGTCGTCCAGGATGCGGTTTTCGTCCGGCGCGAGCGGCACGGAGGGGTCCTGCAGGAGCTGGTGAATCTCGGATGCCACCGAGCAACCGCCGCCATCGTTGCTCCGGTAATGAAGTGGTCGCTGTCCGTAAGTATCTCGCGCGCACACCAACCGCGCGCGACGCGGATCCCAGATGGCGAATGCAAAGTCACCCGTCAATCGCTTGGGCGCGTCCAGCCCCCAGTGCTCGTACGCGCGGAGTATCAGCTCGGCGTCGCAGATGTTGCCGCCGGCGGGCCAGCCCAGTTGCGACAGCAGCTCCGACCGATTGTCGAGCCGGGCATCCGCGGTAATCACGCAGCCCGTGAGCGGACTCACCAGCGGCTGAGCGCCGAGACGATCTTCCGCCGTCGTCACCAGGCTGGCATGACCCAGGCCCACGCCGTCGCGAATCCAGATCTGCATGCCATCTGGTCCGCGGTAGTCGACGCACTGCAGCATGCGGCTGACCTGGTGCGCCAGGTCAGTGCGCTGGAGTCGCCCCCCGACTCCAGCCACCACGCCGGCGATGCCGCTCACGCGGCCTGGACCTCAGCATCCAGACGGATGTGCTCTCGGACGGCCTGCTGGAACTCGAAACCGCTGGGATAGCGGAGCGCTCGGACGGGAACGGTCGATGCCAGCCGGGCGTACACGGGTAGCAAGCGCGCAACTTCCTCCGGGCGCAGGTACTCGCGTCGATACGTGTGGGTGAGCAGCACCGCGAGCGCCGCGCGGGGCGCCAGCGGGGTGCTGCTGACGGCCCTGGAACCCGACGCGACCGGGTCGTAGCGGTCCAGGACGTACAGCGCGCTCAGCGGCGTGGGCCCTGAGGTGGTACCGGTGCCGTCTTCGAGTACCAGCAGGCGCTTGTCGTGCTGCGCGTTGAGGCGTGGCAGCTCGCGATCGATTGCCAGAGCGCCCCGCACGCTGGCCGGCCACAACTTGACGACGGGCAAGCCCGAGCGTGCGCAGGCCTCACCCTCGCGCAGCTCGATCGGCAGCACGTCGTCGCCGAGCAGGCGCGCACCCTGCGCCAGGTGCATGGCCAGCATGGTCGACTTGCCGTCGCCAGGCCAGCCGAGGAAGGCCACTGCGCCGCGGGCGGTCACGACGGCGCTGGCGTGCAAACATGGAAAGCCGCGCTGGTGCAGCGCAAAGCCCGCCACTGGCCCGAGAAGCTGCATGTTCAGCGCTCCGGGATCGCACCCATCGCGACGGTGCACTCGCACCCGCTTTGCGTCTGGCGAGATGTGCAGCAGCCCGACCGCGTCGTGCCAGATCCATGCGCCGTCTGCCTGCCGCCAGATCCGCGAATAGGCTCCGCCGGCGTGGCACGGCTCGAGGCACACTGCCTCGGCATGCGGAGTCCCGTTCGGAGTCGTGCGTGCCGAATCATCCAGCTCGATGCTGAGATCGGCTCGACCTGTTCGATTGATGGAGCGTGGTAGGGGCAGGCGAATCTGGCTGCGGACCTCGAGCCCGTACATCTGGTACGTCCAGCCTCGGGGCAAGCTTCGCGGCGTGCTTGGCGACGTCATGTGGCGATGGCAGCCCCTTGCGTCGCGAGCGGTGTGAACGGACGCACCGCCGCGGCTCGATCGTTCAATACGCGACCGTCCAGCTCGACCCAGGCGTGAGCGCGGAACTCACGCTCGACGCGGAGAACGCCAATCTGGAGTTTCGTCGGCGCACCGTCACGACGGAGCCAGCGATGCAGCACGAGTGACTGCTGCAGGCACCGCGCGGTTCCCGGATAGCAGCGGGC
Organism: Chloroflexota bacterium; assembly: GCA_019247515.1. Taxonomy (GTDB): domain Bacteria; phylum Chloroflexota; class UBA6077; order UBA6077; family CF-72; genus CF-72. The sequence goes on from JAFAOS010000397.1 coordinate 37,945, forward strand.
CGCTCGCTCGATGGCGCTCACGTACCGCAGGGCGCGCGCGCCGACGTCCTCCGTCCCTTGCGCCGAGGCGCCGAGTCGGGAACAGGCCGCCCGGCACTGGCGAAAACCGCGCCTGTGGAGTTGCATGTCGATCTCGGCCAGGGCGAGCCAGGCACGCAGCGCCAGCCCGGCCGCGGCGGGCAAACGCTTTACGCGGCGGCGCCCTCGCTCGAGACGGCTCACCGAGCGCTCGGGCATGCGTCATCGGTCTGCAGCAGGCCCAGGCGGTCCAGCCGCTGCAGAAAAGCCGTCAGGTCAGTTCGCGCTCGATCCGGCTCGACGTCGTACGCCGCGACCAGCGAGTCGAGCAGTTGCGGCTCGCTGGCACCGTCGACGAGTCCCTTCCAGAGGTGCGTGGCGACCTCGTCCAGACCGAAGTACCGCCCCGTTTGGACGTTGAGCAGTACCGCGCCGTCGTCCAGAACAGCGAAAGCCGCGTTCGGATTGGCGGCAAGCCTCCGTTGCATTGAAACAAGAGCTTAAAAACTTGTGATGCGCGGGCAGGTTGTACGCAGAGTTGCGAAGTGGTTGACCGAGCAGTTGTTCGCTTTTGTTCTGCTCAGTTCCCGTGGAAGACGTCTTTGACCTTGTCGAAGAAGCTCTTGTTCTCGGTCGGGGTGTTGTTGGTCGAGCCGAACGTACCGGCCAGTTGGCGCAGCAGTTTTTTCTGCTCGTCGTTCAGGTCGGTCGGCGTACGGACTCGGATGTGAACTTGCAAGTCGCCTCGGCCGCGCTCGCGCAGGTACGGGACGCCTTCGCCGTGGATACGGATGATGCGGCCGCTCTGGGTGCCGGCGGGGACCTTCATGGAGATTTCTTTGCCGTCGAGCGTCGGGATCGAGAACTCGTCGCCGAGCGCCGCCTGGGCCATGTTCACCGGCATCTCCAGGAGCAAGTCGTTGCCCTGCCGTTTGAAGAAGCGGTGCGGCTCGACGTGCAGCACCACGTACAGGTGGCCGGGGACGCCGCCGCGCGGGGCCGGCTCGCCCTGGCCTGTGAGCCGCAGCTGGATGCCCTCGTCGGCGCCCTGCGGCACTTCGACCAACACGTTCACCTTGCTGCGCACCGTGCCGCGCCCCTGACACTCGGTACACGGGTCGGCAATGATCTGGCCCTCACCATTGCAGCGATCACAGAGCGTCACGTTGACGAACTGACCGAAGATCGACTGCTGGACGCGGCGGATCTCACCGCTGCCGTCGCAGCGAGTGCACCTGGTCGGCTGCGTACCCGGCTCCATGCCGCTGCCCGAGCACTTCTTGCAGGTGGCGTTCTTGGTCAGGCTGATCTCTTTGCTGGCGCCGAAGACTGCTTCTTCGAGCGTGAGGTGCATGTCGTAGCGCAGGTCCTGGCCGCGCTGGACGCGCTGGCGTGCGCCGCGGCCACCGCCGGGCGTGCCGAAGAACGATTCGAACAGGTCCTCGATCGAGAGGCCCACGAAGTTGCTGAAGTCGACCGTGCCCGGGCCCCCGGCGCGCTCGAACGCGGCGTGGCCATAGCGGTCGTACATGCTGCGCTTCTCGGTGTCGGAGAGCACCTGGTACGCCTCGGTGGCCTCCTTGAAGCGCTCGGTAGCCTCGGGAGCCTGATTGCGGTCAGGGTGGTACTGGAGGGCGAGGCGGCGATACGCCTTTTTGATGTCGTCGTCAGAAGCGGTCCGGGCAACGCCCAGGATGTCGTAATAATCGCGTTTGGTGGTCGATCGAGGGGGCATGGGTTCTTACGGGGACTCTGGCATCAGAAGCTTAACCTAGTCTGGCGCGGTGACAAGAGGGTTTGCTGCTCAGGAGCGACCCATCATTTCCATGAGCTCGGCGACGAAGCGGACCATCGGCACCGCGCGCCAGTAGGGCAGACGCGTGGGGCCGAGGACGCCCAGCACGCCCCAGGCGTCTTCCTCGGTGCCGTAGCGGGTCAGGACCAGAGCCGCGTCGCGCATCTGCTCCAGGCGGTTCTCGGCGCCGATGATCACCTGCACGCCGGGACTGGCCAGTGACTCGGCCAGGAAGCGCGCCAGCAGCGGCTGCTGCTCGAGGACCTCGATGATCGGGCGCAGCTTCTCGCTCTGGGCGAACTCGGGCTGCGAGAGCAGCTGGGCCAGGCCCTCCAGGGTGACGGCAGCCAGCGTCTGCTCCTGAGCCTGTTGCAGCAGGCGAATGGCGGCCGTGGCGAACGGCCGAGCGACGTCGCTCATGCCGCGGAGCGTGCGCCGCGCCTGGCCCGCCGTCTTATCGGCCAGTTTTTCGGAAAGCTCATTGCTGAGGCGCGTCAGATCGGCACGCTCCAGCGCCGCTTCAGCGTGATGGACCACCTGGCGCACGCCACCGGTTTGCATGAGTAGGGTGACGAGGACGAGATCGTCCTCGAGCGGCACGAGCTCGATGCGGCGGACGCGCGCGTGCGATGAGCCCGACCGTGTCGCCATCGCCGCGCTGCGCAGCGTGCGGGCCAGGAGCGAGGGCGCCAGGTGTGTCGAATCCGCGCCCAGGGCAGCTTGCTGATTGAACTGCTGGCGCAAGGTGCGCCGTTCACCAGGCGCCAACTCGCGGTCCTCGTGCATCACCAGCTCGACGAAGTGGCGGTAGCCGCGATCGGTTGGCACACGACCGGCCGACGTATGCGGCTGGGCGATCAGCCCGGCCTCCTCCAGGGCGGCCAGCTCATTGCGGACCGTCGCCGGAGACAGGTCCGATTCGTACTTGCGGGCGATCAGGTCCGACGGGACCGGTTGAGCCAGAGCGACATATTCCTGAACAACGTGTCGGAGGATGCGCTCTCGGCGGGGAGTCAGCTCGGTCACAATTTTCGCGCGCGCATGTTGGTCTTTAGCACTCTGCGTGCCGGAGTGCTAACGCGGGCTGGCGAATGATACAGGATTTACCGGCGCTATACTCCCGCGACGACATGCCATCTGGTCGCGTTGTGGTTACGGGCATGGGGGCGCTGACCCCGGTCGGGCTCGACGTGCCCACCACCTGGGACAACATCATCCACGGACGGTCCGGCATTGGGCGCGTCGAAGGCTTCGAGATTGACGACCTCGACGTGCGTATCGCGGGGCAGGTCAAAGGCTTCGACCCGACCCTGTTTCTCGACAAGAAGGAAGCGCGGCGCATGGACCGCTTCCTGCAGCTCGGCCTGGTCGCCGCGCAGGAGGCCCTTCGCGACGCCGAGCTCGAGATCGGGCCCGACAACGCCGAGCGCACGGCGGTGCTCGTCGGCAGCGGCATCGGCGGTATCGGCACCATCGTCGACGCGGCGATCACGCTGCACACGCGCGGCCCGGATCGCGTCGGTCCGTTCGTCGTGCCGATGATGCTGCCCGACATGCTCGCGGGCATGATCGCCATCCAGACCGGCGCCAAAGGCGCAAACTTCGCGGTCGCCAGCGCGTGCGCGACGGCCGGGCATGCCATCGGCGAGGGCGCGGAGCTGATCAAGCGTGGCGAAGCGGACGTGGTCGTGGTCGGAGCGGCCGAGGCGCCCGTGACGCGCATCGGTCTGGCGGCATTCGACTCGATGCGCGCGCTGTCGCGTCGCAATGACGAGCCTCAGCGCGCCAGCCGACCCTTCGACGCCGAACGCGACGGCTTCGTGCTGGCCGAGGCGGCTGGCATGCTGGTGCTGGAGCAACTCGAGCACGCCGTCAGTCGCGACGCGCACATCTACGCGGAAATCACGGGCTACGCGGCGACAGCCGACGCGTACCACATCACGGCCCCCAGCGAAGGCGGCGAAGGCGCGGCACGCGCGATGCGTCGAGCGATCGACCGCGCCGGCCTGAAGCCGGCCGATGTTGGCTATATCAATGCGCACGGCACCTCGACCCCGCACAATGACCGCACCGAGACTCAAGCCATCCGCTCGGTTTTCGGCGAGCACGTCCCGCCGGTGTCGTCGACCAAGAGCATGACGGGCCATCTCATCGGCGCCAGCGGCGCCGTCGAGGCGATCATCTGCATCAAGACCATCCTGGAGGGTTGTCTGCCGCCAACGATCAACTACGAGAGCCCGGATCCAGATTGCGACCTCGATTATGTGCCGAACGTCGCCAGAGCCAGCCGCATCGACGCGGCATTGTCCAATTCGCTTGGCTTCGGCGGACACAACACGGCTCTGGTAGTGAGTCGTTTTGAGTAATTCGTCGTTCGTTCGGATCAGCGGCTGGGGCAAGTACCTTCCCGCGCGGATCATGCCGAACTCGGAGCTCGCCGAGATGGTCGATACCTCCGACGAGTGGATCCGAGCCCGCACCGGCATCGGTGAGCGGCGGATCGCCGCGCCCGAGGAAACGACGTGCTCGCTGGCGGTCAACGCCGCGCGTGCCGCCCTCGACAAGGCCCACGTCGCACCCGAGGACCTCGACCTGGTCATCGTGGCGACGTGCACGCCGGACTACGCGAACATGCCCGCCACGGCGTCGCTCGTGCAACATGCGCTCGGCGCCCCGCGCGCGGCGGCGGTCGACCTGAACGCGGTGTGCAGCGGCTTCATCTACGCGCTTGCGACGGGCAGTCAGTTCATCAACACGGGCGCGTATCGAAACGTGCTGGTCATCGGCGCCGAGGTCTTCACGCGCATCCTGGATTGGCGCGACCGCTCCACCTGTGTGCTGTTTGGCGATGGCGCCGGTGCGGTGCTGCTCCAGCCGACGGATACGCCAGGCGGGCTGTTGAGCTTTGTGCTGGGCAGCGACGGCGCTGGCGCGTGCAGCCTGTACGTGCCGGCGGGCGGGAGTCGCCAGCCGGCTTCGGCCGACACGGTCGCCGAACGCGGGCATTATGTCAAGATGCAGGGCCGCGACGTGTTCCGCTTCGCCACGCGGGTCTTGCCGGACTCGGTGCTGCGGGCGCTCGAAGCCGCGCAACTGACCACCGACGACATGGACGTGCTCATTCCCCATCAGGCCAACACGCGCATCATCGATCATGCCGTGCGGCGGTTGAAGGTCGACGGCACGTCGGTGTTTTCCAATGTGGAGCGCTACGGCAACACGTCGGCCGCCAGCATCCCGGTGGCGCTGTGCGAGGCCGTCGACGAGGGCCTGGTTCAGGCGGGCTCGACGGTGGTCATGAGCGGCTTCGGCGCGGGCCTCAGTTGGGGCACCGTTGTCTGGAAGTGGCACGGGTAGGACAGAGACTTTCTTTCCCCCAGAGGGGACCCCAAGTCGCCAGCGGTGAAGAGGGCCGAGCCCGCCAGCGGTGAAGAGGCCCGAGCCCACCAGCGGTGACGAGGCCCGTGCCCGCCGATCGGACGAGGTCGTTGCACAGAATGGCGACGAGGTCGTGGCCGCAGTGAAAGACACCCTTGGCGTCTCCGCCACGATGGGCATCGGCGGCGCCTGAGCGCGACGAACCACTTGAAAGGGCGTCCCCTCTGGGGAAACCAGTTTTCCTCAGTGTGCCGTAAGCGGCAGCAAGTGCGGCGCGAAGATCAGCACGGCGATCACTACGGAGGCGGCGGCGGCGATCAGGACGGCGGCGGCGGAGACGTCTTTGGCGCGCTTGACCAGTGGGTGGATGCCTGGCGAGACCAGGTCGCACACGCTTTCGAGCGCCGTGTTGAGGCACTCGACGATCATCACCATAGCGATGGTCACCACCACCACCGCGAACTCGGCGGCGGTCAGTCCAACGGCGATCCCGAGCGCGATGATGACGATCGCCGCCGCGACGTGGACCAGAAAATTGGGCTGGGTGCGCAGCATGACGCTGAGACCCTCGAAGGCGTAGCCGAACGAGCGGACGACGCGGCGTAAGCGGGGCGGCTGAGCCACGACGGGCTCACTCGCGGGTGAAGCCAAGTGGCTGCAGCGCCTCCTCTTCCTTCTGCCGCATGCGCGCGCGCTCCGCGCTCTCCTCGTGGTCGTAACCGAGGACGTGCAGCAGCCCGTGGGCGACCAGATAGGCGACCTCGCGCTCGACCGAGTGCCCGTATTCGTCGGCCTGCGCCGTCGCGCGCGGATACGAGATCACGACGTCTCCCAGGTGCACCGGCTCGCCGGCGGGCAGCACAAAGCCGGGCGCGAACAGCGGGAAGGACAGGACATCGGTGGCCACATCATGGCCGCGATGGTCCGCGTTCAGCTCGCGGATGGTCGGATCGCCGACCAGGTGCAGGCTGACCGCGTAGTCGGCCGTGCTCGGCAGCTCGCGCGCGACGATCGAAGCCACCAGCGCGGTGATGCGCGGCTCGTCCCAGGCCGCCGGGATGCCGTCCTCGACGGCGAAGTCGACGATCAAGCCGAGGCTGCGATATGGGGCTGAGAAGGCCCGGGGCGAACCTCGCCAGCCGGCGGGTAGGGAATGCGCGGGTGATAGATACCTGTCAACAGCGTGACGAAGGACTGCTTGATGCGCGTGAGATCGCGCAACGTCAGGTTGCAGTCGTCGAACTGACCTTCCTCGAGTCGCTGGTGGATGATGCGCTCGACGAGCTGCTCGATCGCCTCGCGCGAATGGTCGCGCGCGGCGCGCGCGGCGGCCTCGGTGCTGTCCGAGAGCATCAGGATGGCGGCTTCGCGACTCTGCGGGCGCGGCCCGGGGTAGGTGAAGAGGGCGGCGTCGACGGTCTCGCTGGTCCGCTCGGCAGCCTGCTGATAGAAGAAGCTGATGGTCCGCGTACCGTGGTGCTCGGGGATCATCTCGCGAATGCGCGGCGGCAGTGCGTACTTCTCGGCCAGCTTGACCCCGTCGGTGACGTGGGCGGCGATGACCTGGGCGGAGGCCTGCGGGTCGAGCGTGTCGTGGACGTTGGCGTTGGTGTCGGCCTGATTTTCGATGAACGCCCACGGGCGCTCGAGCTTGCCGATGTCGTGGTAGTAGGCGGCGACGCGGACGAGCAGTGAATCGGCGCCGATGACTTCGGCGGCACGCTCGGCCAGATTGCCAACCATGATGCTGTGGTGATAGGTGCCGGGCGCCTCCATGAGCAGTCGACGCAGGAGTGGCTGGGTGGGATTGGCCAGCTCGAGCAATTGCACGGTCGTCAGGATGCCGAACATGCGCCCGAGCACCGCGAAGCTGCCCACGGCCAGGAGCGAAGACAGAACGCCGTTGACGACGAGCTCGAAGGCGACGATCGAGAGCATGCCGTAGTCGTCGGATCTGCCCGCCAGGAAGAACGCGCCGTACGCCGCGAGCATGACCAGCCCAACGGCGCCGCCCGCGACGAAGTAGGCGATCAGGCGCTCCTTGCGCCAGACGGCGAGGGCGCCGACCATCGTGCCGACCAGCGCGATGACACCAATCTCGAGACTGGCCCCGGCGATCCAGGCCAGCAAGATCGAGAGCATGATGCCCACGGCCACGGCCAGCTGCGCGTCCAGCAGGATCGCCACCAGCATGCTCACCGCTGGCAGCGGGAAGATATAGGCCCAGAGTGGATGCCCGGGGATGATCATGCGCGCCGCCACGGTGGCGATCACGATCAGCCCGGCGAGCAAGCCCACGCGTCGATCGCGATAGAGCAGCGGTCGGTCGAAGTTCCAGATGAACGCCGCCAGCACGCCCATCAGCGTGAACGACAGCAGCGCGGCGGCGGCGACCCCCTGCCAGTCGACCTCGGGGTTCCGCAAGCCCAGCGCTTCGAGCGCCTCGATCTCGAGCGGGCCGACGACCTGCCCATCGCGGACGACGGTCTGCCCGCGGGCGTAGGTTTGCTCGACGGGCGCGACCGCCTCACGGGCGTCCTGCTGCGCGCGGGCGGTCGCGTCGGCATTCATGACCTGATTGACAAGAATGAAGCGCTGCACCAGGTCGACGACGACGGCACGGTCGGCGTCCGAGAAGAACGGGCTGACGCGCAGCGGGACGTCGTTGCGGACCTCGTCGACGCCACTGTCGGGGATGCGGTCCTTCATGATGTCCTGGAGGACCCGCTGGGCTTCGTTGGCGATGGTCGACCAGTGATAGTCGTCCAGGCTGGCCAGCGCTCGGGCAGTGGTGTCGCTCAGGGGTGGGGTCACCAGCTGAGCGATGGCCTGTTGCCTGGTGTTGAGATCGGGCCGCGTGGTATCGCCGCGCACCACGTTGATGGCCTGAATCAGGTCCGCCAGGCCGCGTGTCTGCTGCGCGATCACGTCTCGATTGAGCTCGATGACGGGCGGCACCTGGGCGGCGGCCGCGTCGCGCGCCTGGCGGGTGCGAATCTGGCTGATGTAGGTGATCGCCCGCGGCGCCTTGATCGCGACCGCGGCGACGTCGCCCTCCTTGACGTCGTAGACGCGCGGCAGGAGATCAACGCTGAGGACCACGGTGAGCAACACCGCGGTCAACACGCCGACACCGACAGCAAACCCGACTCGCGGGCGTGGCCCACTCCGGGTCGCCGCCGGCGGGGCGGTCTTGTGCACGAGGCGCATATGAGCGATTAGCGGTTGGCCATTAGCTCTGGCTGGGCTACGTTAGACTAACACGCTACCGGCCTGGGGGACGCCGATCGCGGCTGATGACCAGTAGCTAAAGAGCTCGGAGCGAAACAACCATATGGCGCGTTGTGAGGAATGTAATCGCAAAGTAGAACAGCCGTCGCGGCACCTGGTGAATGGGCGCATCCTGTGCGGCATTCACGATCCGCGGCCGCCGCATGAACGGCAGACCCAGGAGCTGCCGCGAGATCGGGTCGCGACACGGCGACCCACGGGCACGCCAACCGAAGCTGTCGGCTGAGCTTGTCCAGGCGCAGAACTGCCTCCTGGTTTTCGACCCGAGATCAGGCTGAGGACTGAGCATCGTGACACAGGTCATCGTTCTCCTGGCGCTGCTGTTCTCGATCGTCATCGCGATCTTCGCGGTGCAGAACACCACGGCTGTCGACGTGCAGTTTGTGACGGTTCGCGCGCAGGCGGTCGCCGTCTCGGTGCTGGTGCTGATCGCCGCGGCGGCCGGCGCGGTGGTGATGCTGCTGCTGGGTGTGGCGCGCGAGGTGTCGCTGCGCTGGCAGCATCGCGCCGTGAATCAGCAGCTGAAGCAGGCGCAGGCGCGCGTTAAGGAGCTGGAAACGGCGCAAGCCGCCACGGCGGCGGCGGCGCCCGAGACGACGGCGCTCACGGGCACGGCATCAGGTGAGACGCCGCCGCC
>JAFAOS010000302.1 GCA_019247515.1 Chloroflexota bacterium
ATCGGCGTGGCGGTGGCGCTCGAGGCCGGCCTGATCGTCCCGGTCGTCCGCCGCGCCGACAGCCTGTCCCTCGGGGATACCGCGCGCCAGGTGCAGGAGCTGGCCAACCGTGCTCGCGCGCGCCAGCTGGCCCTTGAGGAAACCCAGGCGGCGACGATGACGCTGACCAACGTCGGCTCTTTCGGCAACCTGACCGCCGCGCCGATCATCCCGCTGGGGCAGCTCGGCATCCTCGGCCCGGGCCTGGTCGAGCGCCGACCGCGACCGGCGCCCGATGGCGGCGTTCGTCCAGGCTGGCAGTGCCTGCTGTCGCTGGTTTACGACTGCCGGCGACTGGACGACTTCGCGGCCGATCGCTTTGTCAACGGCGTGGCAAGCCGACTGAGAAAGCTACCACCTCTCCCTCTGGGAGAGTTTTATCCAGCGCGCCACGCGGGTGAGGGCTGACGAATCAGCCCAAAAGTAGTCTTGCCTCAGACGTAGCCCTCACCCCGGCCCTCTCCCAGAGGGAGAGGGAGAGGGAGGGGGAGCGGGGTGTGTTGCCCGCTCCTGATCGACCAGCACCCGCCTCAGGATCTTGCCCGTCGCGGATTTCGGAATCGAATCCACCGTTTGCAGCAGCCGAATCTTCTTGTGCGGCGCAACCCGCGCCGCGACATACGCCATGATGTCTTCGGCGGAAGTGGGTGCCTTCAGCACCACAAACGCCTTGGGCACTTCGCCCGCCTCTTCGTCGGGACTGGGGATGACGGCCGCGTCGGCCACCGCCGGGTGGCCCAGCAGAATCGCCTCGAGCTCCGCCGGCGCCACTTGCAGGCCTTTGTATTTGATCAGCTCCTTGACCCGGTCGACGATGAACACGTCGCCATCGGCGTCCACGTAACCGACGTCGCCCGTGTGCAGCCAGCCGTCGGCGTCGATCGTCGCGGCCGTGGCATCGGGCCGGCCCAGATAGCCCTGCATGACCACGGGGCCGCGCACCCAGATCTCGCCCTGCTCACCGCGGGCGAGCGCCTCGCCGCTGCTTGGATCGACGACCAGGCACTCCAGGTTGGGCAGCAGCGTGCCGCCCGACGTGGGCTTGATCTTGTCGGGCAGGCATGAGCCGACGTGGGTTGCGCCCGAAACCTCGCTCATCCCGTACGCCTGAACGAGCCGCGTACCCAGCCGTTCGGTAAAGGCGTCGGCCGCCGGTCCGCCGAGCGGGGCGGCGGCCGAAACGGCCCACTTGACCCTGGACAGGTCGTACTTGTCGACCAGGGGATGCTTCGACAGCGCAATCACGATCGGCGGCACCAGGTGCAAGTAGGTGACGCCGTGGCGCTGAATGAGCTCGAGGAACTGCTCGAGGTCGAACCGCGCCATGTTGACGATCGTCGCGCCGTACTTGAGGCCATAGGTCAGAAACATCGCGATGCCGTAGATGTGGAAGTACGGCAGGAACGCCACCAGCGTGTCGGCCTCGGTGGGAAAGACGATGTCGGGTCGCGCGTGGAGCACGCTCAACTCGGCCACCAGGTTCTGGTGCGTGAGCATGACGCCTTTCGGCAGACCGGTGGTGCCGCTCGAGTACGGCAGCACGACCAGGTCCTTCTTCGGATCGATCGTCACGTGGGGTGGCTGATCGCCGTGCTCGAGCAGCGCCGCGAACGGCGTGGCGCCTTCTGACTCGCCCAGTACGAAAATCTCGCGCACGCTGGGCGCCTGGCGGACGGCTTCACGAGCGTTGTCGATAAAGGCCGGGATCGTGAGCAGATAGCTGGCTTTCGCGTCGTTCAGTTGCTGGGCAAGCTCGCGGGGCGTGTACAGCGGGTTGACCGTCGTGGCGATGCCGCCGAGCGTGGCGGTAGCGTGAAAGACGGCGGCGTACTCGGGCACGTTCGGGCTGTAGATGCCAAGAACGTCACCCTTCGCCAGCCCGTGCGCGCTCAGGCCGGCGGCGACGCGTCGGACGAGGTTGGCCAGTTGGGCGTAGCTGAGCGTGCGCCCGGACGCGCCGTCGACGATCGCGGTCTTGTCGCCGCGGCTGGCGGCTTCACCAAGCACATACTCGGTGATCGATGTCTCGGGAATGTCGACGTCAGGAAAATCGCTGCGAATGATGCGAGGTGCGCGAGCTTCAGCGCTCCGCGATGCTTCGGCGACCATGCCGTGCCTCCATCGTTGGATTGTTGGCCAAGAATAGCGCGTACGACTTTTGACCCTGCTTCGCGCTGCGCAGGATGACCTGGGCGGCGTTGTGGCCCGGCGCGCCGGTCACCCCGCCGCCGGGATGGGTGCCTGATCCACACAGGTACAGGCCCACGACGGGTGTCGCATACCGCGCCCAGCCGGCCACCGGTCGCAGCGCAAACAGCTGGTCCAGGCGCAACTCGCCGTGAAAGATGTTGCCGCCGGTCAGTCCATATTCCTGCTCGAGATCGAGCGGCGAGAGCGCGTGGACGTGCTCGATGGACCCGCGAATGTTCGGCGCGTACTGCTCCAGGAGTCCGATGACCCGCTCCACGAATGCGCCCCGCGTCGCCGCGTCCCACTGCCCATCGCGCAATCGGTAGGGCGCGTACTGCGCAAAGATCGACAGGATGTGCTTGCCGTCGGGCGCGAGTGAGCGGTCGTAGACCGTTGGGATGGTGATTTCCAGCAGCGGCTCGCTTGACGGAGTGCCAGATCTGGCCTCGTCCCACGCGTGTTCGAGGCTGTCCAGGCTGGCGCAGATGTGGGTCGTCCCGCGATGCTGCGGGCCAGGGCTGGTGCCGGGCAGCGCCGAGTAACTGGGCAGCTCGCCCAGCGCCAGGTTGATCTTGAAGCTCGAACCCTCGCAGCGGTACGCCTCGATCTGCTTGACGAACTCGCTCGGCAGTTCGCGCGGCTCGATCAACCCGAGAAACGTCCGGCTGGGATCCGCGTTCGAGACCACCACCCGAGCCTGGAAGTCTCGCCCGTCCCGCAGCGTGACACCCGTCGCCCGGCCGCCGACGACCTCGATGCGTGCCACGTCCGCATCTGTCTGGACTTCGGCGCCGTGCGCCTCGGCCGAGCGCCTCAACGCTTCCGTCAGCGAGCCCATGCCGCCGCTGACAAAACCCCACAGGCCGCGGACGCCGCCGACGCCGCCCATCACGTGGTGCAGCAGCACGTACGCGGTCCCAGGCGTCGACGGCCCGCCGTTGGTCCCGATCACGCCGTCGGTGGCAAGCGCCAGCTTCAGCTCGTCCGACTCGAACCAGTCGTCGAGGACCTCGCGCGCCGAGCCACAGAACATGCGGACGATCTGACCGATTTCGGCGGGCGGCCGTCTGAGGACGTGCCATCCCAGGCGCGCGAGCGCCTGAAAGTCGGCGGGCGTACGCGGTGGCAGGTTGGGCGGCGCCTGCAGCAGGAGCGGCTCCATGAACCGCGCCAGGCGCTCGACGAACTGCTCGTACGCCGGGTAGCGTTCGGCGTCCTTCGCGGAAAATCGCGCCAGCGCTTCGCGGGTGCGGTGCTGATCGGCGTACATGAACAGGTATCGCCCGTCGAGGTGGGGTGCGAAGTAGGCCGGCTCCTTGGGCAGCACGTCGTACCCGAAACGCCGCAGCTCGAGGTCGCGCACGACGCGCTCCTGCATCAAGCTGACCAGATACGCGGCGGTCGAGACGCGATAGCCTGGGAAGACTTCTTCGGTGACGCAGGCCCCGCCCACGAGCGGGCGACGCTCCAGGACGAGGACCTTCCAGCCCACTCGCGCCAGGTAGCCCGCGGTTACCAGGCCGTTGTGCCCGGCCCCGACGACGATCGCGTCGTACATACAGGAAGGCTACCCGGACGCCCAGCCGCGATATCCTCGCACCGTGATCGCTCTTTTCGTCTCTCTCAAGGTGAAACCCGAGCTTCGCGAGAAGTTCCTGTCCGTTGCCGAAGACGATTCGACCTGCTCGGTCCGGGACGAGGGCGGCGGCTGCCTGCGCTTCGACGTCTACCAGGACCAGGCCGACGAAAACCACTTCTTTTTCCATGAGGTCTATCGCGATCAGGCCGCGCTGGACGCGCACGGCAAGACGCCCCACCTGGCCCGCTGGCGCGCGGCAAGTACGGAGGTCCTGGCGGAGCCGGCGAGCCGCACGCTGGCCAACGTCCTGTTCCCGCGCGACTATAAGTAGCCACCACACTCTCACCACGCCAGGGGGAGGAGCACCACTGATGTCAGCCCTGTCTTACGTCCACGGAGCCAGCCCCGTCCCGCTGCTCGGCGAGACCATCGGCGAAAATCTGCGCCGCGTCGTCGAGCGCGTCCCGAACGCCGAGGCCCTGGTGGTCCCCCACCAGAGCTATCGAGCCACCTACTCGGAGCTGTGGCAGCAAACCACGCAGGCTGCGCGCGGCCTCCTCGCCCGCGGTGTCAAAAAAGGCCACCGAGTCGGCATCTGGTCGCCCAATCGCGCGGAGTGGGTGGTGCTCCAGTACGCCACCGCCCGTATCGGCGCCATCCTGGTCAATATCAATCCGGCGTACAAGACGGCGGAGCTGAGCTACGCCCTGCAGCAATCCGGCACCAGCCTGGTCGTCCTGGCGAAAGCCTTCCGGACCTCCGACTACGTAGGGATGCTGCAAGAGGTCCGCGCGCAGTGTCCGGACCTGCAACAGTCACTGGTGATCGACGACGAGTGGCAAGCCCTCCTGGACGACGCGCGCCGCGTCCCGGAGGATGACGTGCGCACGTTGGAAACGTCACTCCAGTTCGACGACGCCATCAACATCCAGTACACGTCCGGGACCACCGGCTTTCCCAAGGGCGCCACACTGTCGCACCACAACATCCTGAACAACGGCTTTTTCATCGGCGAAGCCCTGGGCTACTCGGAACGCGACCGCGTGTGTATTCCGGTTCCCTTCTATCACTGTTTCGGGATGGTCCTCGGCAACCTGGCATGCACGAGCCACGGCGCGTGCATGGTGGTGCCCGGCGAGAGCTACGAGCCGCTCGCCGCGCTGGAGACCGTCCAGGCCGAACGTTGCACGTCGCTGTACGGCGTGCCGACCATGTTCATCGGCGAGCTGGACCATCCGCGCTTTTCCGAATTCGACTTCTCGTCGCTGCGCACCGGGATCATGGCCGGTTCGCCCTGTCCTGTCGAAGTCATGCGCAAGGTCCAGTCGCAGATGCACATGCCCGAAGTGACCATCGCGTATGGCATGACCGAGACGGCACCGGTGTCCACCCAGAGCAGCACCGACGACCCGCTCGACAAGCGCGTGTCCACCGTTGGCCGCATTCACCCGCACGTCGAGATCAAGATCGTCGACCCGAACACGGGAGAGGTGGTGTCCCGCGGTCAGGCGGGCGAGTTGTGCACGCGCGGCTACAGCGTCATGCTGGGCTACTGGAACAACCCGGAGGCTACCCGCGAGGCCATCGACGACGCGCGCTGGATGCACACCGGCGACCTGGCGACGCTCGACGACGAGGGCTACGTCAACATTGTCGGTCGCATCAAGGACATGATCATTCGTGGCGGCGAGAACATCTATCCGCGCGAAATCGAGGAGTTCCTGTACACGCACCCGGACATCAGCGACGTCCAGGTGATCGGCGTGCCCAGCGAGCGCTACGGCGAGGAGGTCATGGCCTGGGTCAAGCTGCGCGAGGGCGCCAGCGTCTCGGACGAGGCCCTGGCAACCTTCTGCCGCGGCAAGATCGCCACGTACAAGATCCCGCGCTACTGGAAGTTCGTCGACGGTTTCCCGATGACCGTCACCGGCAAGATTCAGAAATTCAAGATGCGCGAAACGGCGGTCGAAGAGCTGGGACTCGAAAAAGCCGCGGCGGTGGTGACGGCCTGAGAGGTGGGAATCAGCACAACCTGCGGTAGCGATCTTGCACCAGCGTCAGCACCTCGCCGCCCGGCATGTCCCATACCTTCTGATTGAAGATTTCCACTTCAATGGGGCCGGTATAACCCGCCGCGTCCACCGCTTCGCGCAGCCTTCGCAGCTCGATCAGCCCGTCGCCCATGACACCGCGCCCCAGCAGGTGATCCGGCGGCGGCGCCAGCCAGTCGGAGACGTGAAAGCCGACGATGGAGGAGCCCGCGCGACCGATCTCCTGGTAGATCGCCGGGTCCCACCACACGTGGTAGACGTCCACCGCCACGCCGACGAACGCCGAGCCAATGCGCGCCGCCATGGCATTGGCCTGCCCCAGCGTGACCACCACCGAGCGGTCGCCCGCAAACATCGGGTGCAGCGGCTCGATCGCCAGCCGCACTCCAGTCGATTCGGCGTACGGCAGCAACGCGCAGATGCCATCCTCGACCTGCTTGCGCGCCAGGTCGATGTCGCGACCGACCGGCGGACCGCTCACCAGCACCAGGACCGGCGCTCCGACTTCCGCCGCCTCGTCGACCGCGCGACGGTTGTCGTCGAGGCGCGCCAGTCGATCGGACTGCGTAGCGGCCGGAAAGAACCCGCCACGGCACAGGCTCGACGCGCGCACCCCAGCCGCTTTCAAGCGCCGCGCGGTTGCCACAGCCCCGAGCTCGGTCAGCTTGTCGCGCCACACGCCGAGCCAGCCGATTCCGGCCCGCGCGCAGCCGTCAATGGTCGCGGACATGCTCCAGTGCTGGGTGGTGGCCTGGTTCAGGCTCAACCGACCGAGGTCCGGCTCGGTCACGGGTCGACGCCGGCGAGCGCGAGCACCTGCCGCATCCGCCGCCCCGCGAGCTCTGGATCGCGCAACAGGCGCGCCTTGTCCGCCAGCCGAAACACCTCGCACAGGTCGAGGATCGAGCGCGCGCTCTCCTGTCCTCCGATCATCCGGAAGTGGTTCTGATGGCCATTCAGATACGCCAGGAAGACGACGCCGGTCTTGTAGAAGCGAGTCGGCGCTCGAAAAATTTGCCGCGACAGTGCGACCGTCGGTTCAAGGATCTCCAGATACGCGGCTCGCTCACCGGCATCCAGTGCCGCCAGCGCCGCCGCCGCGGCCGGGGCGATCGCATCGAAGATTCCGAGCAGCGCGTCGCTGGCGCCGAGCTCGTCGCCGAGAATCAGCTCCGGGTAATTGAAGTCGTCGCCCGTATACATCCGCACGCCGGCTGGCAACTGGCGTCTGAGGTCGATCTCGCGTTGCTTATCCAGCAGGGATATTTTGATGCCGTCGACGTGACTCGCATTAGCCGCCAGCACGTCCAGGCACGTGCGGGTGGCCGTGTCCAGGTCTGTCGAGCCCCAGTAGCCGGCTAGGGCTGGATCGAACATGTCGCCGAGCCAGTGAATGATCGCTGGCTGGCTGAGCTGACCGAGCACCCGCGCATACACCTGCGCGTAGCCGTCCGCTGATTGGACGCTGGCGGCCAGCGCGCGACTGGCCATCAAGATCACCCGACCACCCTGGCTCTCGACAACCTCGCACTGCTCGAGGTACGCCTCGACGATCCTGTCCAGCGAGTACGTTCCAGGCTCGAGCTGATCGGTGCCGGCGCCGCATGCGATGCGTACTTCGGCGCCGAGCGCGCGGGCTTCGGCCAGCGAGCGACGGATCAGCTCCTCGCTGGTGGACCAGTCCAGCCCCATGCCGCGCTGGGCGGTGTCCATCGCCTCGGCAATCGACATGCCGAGGTCCCACAGGTGGCGCCGAAAGGCCAGCGTTGAGTCCCAGTCGACGGCCGGTTCGAGCCACGGCTCGGCCGCCGCGAGCGGATCGGCCACCACATGCGCCGCGGCGAACGCCAGCCGGGCGCGGGGCGGCGCCGCGCGGGTTGGCCACGGCGAGGGGCCGCCCAGATCATACGCCTCCAGCGATCCGTCGGTTCGCGGCAAGTTGAGGCGTGTTGCGGTGATCATCGCGCTGGCACCGGCGCTCCGAGCGGGATCTCATCGGGGCGCACGTCGCGGCGTTCGGCCACGCTCCGATACGCCGCCTGGATCAGCCGCTGGTTGACGACGGCGTCCTCCCAAGTCGGCAAGCCCGGCGTCGGGCGCCCGGTGGCGACGCCCTGCAGGAACAGCTCGAGCTGGACTTCGAACGGATCGCGACGCTCGACCTCGACGCTTTGCCAGTCGTCGAGCGTTTCGGGCTGCAGCGCCCGCGCGTCGTACCGAAACAGGGCTTTCGCCGTCTCGGCCTGCGTCTGGCGCCAGAGCCTCTGCAAGCTGAAGTACAGGCTGCCGTCTTCACCGTCGATCTGGAAGGTCGGCACCTCTTCGTGTTTGCGGCGGACCCACGACGCGAAGCAGTTGCCCACCGCTCCATTGGCAAAGCGGATTCCGACGCTCGCCAGGTCCTCCACCTCGACCCCGAAAGGCGTGCCATCCGGTTCGCGGCGCTGCGACCAGGCGATGCCCTGCACCGCATGCACCGATTCGATTGGGCCGACGAGCGTGCGCAGCAGGTCGAAGAAGTGAGCCATCATGTCCTCGACGATCCCGCCGCCGGCTTCGTCCTTCTTGTAGAACCAGGTCGGCCGGTTCAGGACGGTCTGGGGGACCATGTAGCCGAACAGCACGTTGGCGCTGAAGATGCGTCCGGCCAGGCCGCCTTCGAGCAGCTCACGCGCTTTGCGCGGCGCGGCGCCGAAGCGCATGTTCTGGATGACGCCGTGCTGCACCCCGGCTGCCTTCGCGGCGTCCAGGAGCTGGACGGCTTCGTGCAGCTCGATCGTCAGTGGTTTTTCGGCGAAGACGTGCTTGTGGTTGCCGATCGCGCGCATGAGCGGTTCGAAGTGCAGGTTGTTCGACAGGCAGTTGTCGACGACGCTGACGTCAGGCGCGTCGATCAGCTCGTCGAGCCGGGTGCTGGTGCGGTGGAGGCCATAGCGTTGGGCAAGCTCGGCCACCCGCTCGGCGTTGCGGCCGAAGAGCGCGGGCTCGACGTCAACTTTCCGCCCGTCGACGAGCACGCCGGTCTCGCGCAGCCGAGCCAACGCCGCGACGTGCGTCTCCCCCAGTCGTCCTGGGCCCAGAACGGCAACGACAACCCTGTCCACCATAAATGAACATGTTAGGTCCTGGTCCGAGGGAACACTCGTCGCGACGGATGGGTCCCGAGATCTCCGTTCGACACGTCGTGACGACCCCAGTGGGGGACGGTTTTCGTCGCCCGAGGGCGTGGTACCGCTGGAGTCGTCTGGCGAATGATCATCCCGACTGCGGCCCCCTCTGGGGCGACATCCTCTCCACTGGGTCCCCTCTGGGGAATCATCGTTCCCCCTGGGCCCCCTCTGGGGGAATCATCGTTCCCCCTGGGTCCCCTCTGGGGGACATCGTCTCCACTGGTCCCCTCTGGGCGGACATCCTCTCCACTGGGTCGCCTCTGGGGAATCATCGTTCCCCCTGGGTCCCCTCTGGGGAATCGTCGTTCTCCCCTGGGTCCCCTTGGCGAATCATCGTCGCCGCCTGGGTCCCCTCTGGTGCAATCATGGTCC
>JAFAOS010000275.1 GCA_019247515.1 Chloroflexota bacterium
CAACAATCCGCCCGTCGCTCAGGTGCAGAGCTACTCCGCCCAGGCCAACATGACCATCTCGATTCCGGCGGCCACTGGCTTACTGAACGGTGCTACAGACGCGGATCTGGGCGACGGTGGCTACACCCAGATACTCACCGTGGGCACCGTCAGCGCCACTTCTCCGGCAGGCGGAACGATCAGCAACGTCAACACCTCCACTGGTGCATTCGACTTCGATCCGCCGCCGGGCGTGACAGGCAACGTCACCTTCACCTACACGATTTGTGATAACGGCAACCCACTGCCGTCCTTGTGCAGCCCACCGACCCTGGTAACAGTCAACGTCGCGGGCCCGGTGATCTGGTTCGTGAACCCAGCGGCCGCGACCAATGGCGACGGCCGCCTTATCGATCCATTCAACAGCCTCGGTTCGGCGGCCATCGCTACCTCTGGCCAACGCATCTTCCTCTATACCGGGACGGCCACCACGGGTATCACGCTGAACTCGAACGAATGGCTGATCGGGCAGGGCGTGACGGGCACCAGCTTTGACAGCGTCTTTGGGATCAGCCCGCCGACCGGGACAATCGCCCGGCCGACTGTCAACGGCACGCGCCCGAGTGTGCAGGGCAATGTGGCCATGGCAACCAGCGACGCTGTTCGCGGGCTCAATATCACGCCCGCCTCCGGCATACAGGGCCTGACCGCCAGTGCTGCCACCAGTCTGACGGTGAGTGAAGTGAGCGTCACCACCACCAACGCGCCGGCGGTGAGTCTGACTAACAACTCGGACGGCACCTTCAGTTTCACCTCAATCTCCACCACTGGTGGGCCAAACGGCGTCGTCTGGACACGGAGCAGCGCCGCCACCGGCAGCTTCACCGTAACTGGCAATGGTGGGACCTGCACCTCCGCGGCGACGTGCACCGGCGGCGCGATTCAATCCACCACTGCCGCGGGCATCTCACTGAGCGACACCCTGAACACGTCGTTCGACCGCATGTTCATCGGCAGCACCGCCAAGAGCGGCGTCGACGGCACGGCGGGGGTCACCAACTTTGCGTTCACCAACGGCACGATCGTCAACGCGGGCACCGCTGGCACCGCCGGCAGCTTCGAGTCCGCGATCGCCTTCGACGGCTCCGGCTCCGGTTCAGGCAACAACATCGACGGCACGTTGACCGTAACAGGCAGCACGTTCACCAATCCGCATTACAGCGGCCTCGACGTGCAATCGGACAATGGCACTGTCACCACCGCTACGGTCTCGAACAACACGGTCACTACACCAGGGTTCAGCGGGATCAACTTCGTCGGCACCGGCAATGCTTCCACGGCCTTCAACCTGAATGGCGCCACGATAAACCAGAACAACATCTCGGGCAGCGGCGGCAACGGGATTCAGGTATCGATCGGCAATGCGAACGGTTCTGGGCCTGGCGCGACCGCCGGCATCCCGAATAATGCCACCAACCGGATCAACATCACCAACAACTCGATCACGTCGATCGCCTCGTCGGGGACTCAGGCGATCACCTTCGCACTCGAAGGGGCCAATAGCGGCTCGCGTAGCCAGGCCAACTTCCTGATTCAGTGCAATGGGAAGAACACTGGTACGTGCAGCGCGCCGACCGCCAGCCCGATCGGCAGCAGCGCAATCGGGACCGTCATCTTGATCGGAAACAACGGCTTCGCGACGATGACGGGAACCGTCGACAACAACGCCATTGTCGCCACTCAAACACCAAATGGCGGCGGGGGGAACGGGATTGGCGGCGGCAACGGCGTTGCTGGCGCGGGGAATGCCTGGACTCCAGACCTGACGCTGACGGTCACCAACAACTCCATCAGTGGCACGGATGGCAACGACATCCTGCTCGTCGGCCGCGGCACCTCCGGCACCGCTAACCTCAAGATCGCTGGCAATACTGTTGCGGCGCCTGTGAACGCCGGCGGCACAGCACGCGAGGGAATACGCGTGGACGCCGGCAACGCGACAAGCGCCAACGATACGGTCTGCCTGAACATGTCGGGCAACACGAGCGCCGGCAGCAATGGCGCCGCGGGTCTCGGAGTTCGGAAGCAAGGCACGGTCGCGACGACGAACGTTTTCGGCATCCAGGGCATCCCGCAGAACCCGCCAGCCAACACCGATGTGATGAACTTCCTGAACGCCCAGAATCCGAATGGCAACGGGACGGACATCATCAGTGGCAGCAACTATGTGCAGTGCTCGAGTGCGCCACCGTAGACGTTCAATCAACTGGAGGTCACGAGAGAGAGGTCATGTCGGAACCGTTTCTGTCTGAGATCAAAATCATGAGTTTCGGGTTTCCGCCCAGGGGCTGGGCGCTGTGCAATGGGCAGTTGCTGCCGATCAATCAGAATCAGGCGCTGTTTTCGCTGCTGGGCACCACGTATGGCGGCGATGGGCGGGTCACTTTCGGCCTGCCCAACCTGCAAGGGCGCGCGCCGATGCACATGGGGTTTGGCCACACGTTGGGCGAGCGCGGTGGCGAACCAGCTCACACCCTGTCCATTTCGGAGCTACCCACACACGTCCACGTTGCGAATGCCGCGAACGTCGCGGCGGCTGGCGGTTCGCCCAACAACACCCGCCTCCTGTCGCAGTCCGCCGGGGCAAACCTGTACGCCCAGGCAACCAATCTGCAGGCGATGGCCCCGAATGCGCTTGGCAATGTGGGCGGCGGTCAGCCGCACGACAACATGCAGCCGTTCCTGGTGCTCAGCTTCTGCATTGCCTTGCAGGGAATCTTCCCGAGTCAGACCTAGAGAGGAGGCGACAGGTGACCACACCGTACGTTGGCGAAATCCGCATGTTCGCCGGAAACTTCGCTCCCGCGGGATGGATGTTCTGCGAAGGTCAGTTTCTCCCGATCTCCGAGTATGAGACGCTGTTCAACCTGATCGGTACGACATACGGCGGGGACGGTCAATCGACGTTCGCCTTGCCCGACCTGCGCGGGCGTCTTCCGATCCATCAAGGCAGCGGCTACACGCTCGCCCAACAGGCCGGGGTGGAGACAGTCACGCTGACGACGCAACAGATTCCGGCGCACTCGCACCCGCTGTTGGCCACGGCGAGCCTGGCCTCAAGTACCAGTCCGTCTAACCAGGTGCTGGCACAAACACAGGCATCCACCGTCACACCGTATGGCACGGATAACCCGCTGGTGGCACTCTCAACGAACGGCATTGGTCAGACGGGAGGCAGCCAGCCGCACGACAATTTCCAGCCGTACCTGTGTATCAGTTTCATTATCTCGCTCTTTGGCATCTATCCGAGTCAGACCTGAGGAGTTGCACAGTGGCAAATCCGTTTGTTGCAGAAATCCGGATCTTTCCGTTCAACTTCGCACCCAGGGGTTGGGCGTTCTGCGACGGGCAACTTTTGCCGCTTTCGCAGAACACGGCCCTCTTCTCGCTACTCGGGACCACCTACGGTGGCGACGGCAAGTCCAACTTCGGGCTCCCGAACCTGCAGGGGAGTGCCCCCATGCATCCGGGTCAGGGGCCGGGCCTGTCGCTGCACGACCTTGGGGAAACGGGCGGCAGCGATACGGTAGGATTGCTCGAGTCTGAGATGCCTGGCCACTCGCATGCCTGGAATGCGTCCAACCAGGATGCCACCGTCCAGAGCCCAGCCGGGCAGTTGACGGCCGGGGGCACCGGCGGCATTACGATGTACGCCGCGGCGACGGCGCCCTTGACGCCGCTCAGTGACAGCGCGATTGCGCCCGCCGGTGGCGATCAGCCACACAACAATTTGCAGCCGTACCTCACTCTCAACTTCTGCATAGCGTTGCAAGGGGTCTACCCGCCCCGCACTTGACAGCCAGTGGAAACGACATTCGAAGTCGATCTGCGTCCGGCTACGTCCGAAGACGAGCCATTCCTGTACGCCGTCTACGCCAGCACGCGCGCAGAGGAGCTGGCGCTGGTCGATTGGGACGAAGGCCAGAAGTCGGCTTTCGTGCAGATGCAATTTGCCGCCCAGCATCGTTACTACCACCAGCATTTTGCGGACGCCGCGTTCCAGGTGATTGTGTGTAACGGCATCCGGGCCGGGCGCCTCTACGTCGTCCGCCGCCCGGGCGAAATCAGGATCATCGACATCGCGCTGCTAGCGCCGTACCGGAATCACGGCGTCGGCTCACGGCTGCTCCAACAGTTGCTGTCGGAGGCCGCGGAGACCGGTCAGCGCGTCAGCATCCACGTCGAGCGGTTCAACCCTGCCTTGCGGCTCTACACGCGTCTGGGGTTCGCCGAGAAGGAAGACCAGGGCGTGTACCTGCTCATGGAATGGTCGAGTGCTCAGGTGAACACCGCTTCGTAGAGCATACCCCGCTCATCGCGACCGATCGGCACCAGGAAGGGCGCGAACCGCCCAAGCGCCGGGTGGTGCAGTTGGTAAATCTGCTGCACCGCCACCGGCGTCGGCGGACCGCGAAACACGAGCGAAAAAGGCCGTCTGGCACTCGGATTGGACTGGCCGGTCGATGCGGCGTGGATCAGCTCGAGCTGAAGCACGTGGTCGGCGTCCACGTGCATGGCAAACGTGTCGCCGACCAATGACGAAAACGTGTCGATCGTGAAGCTCTCGAGCATGGTTACACCACTTCAGGTTACCTGCACCCCTCGGCCTGCGGCCGAATTGGCCGAGCAGAGGGCTTTACGCCACGGTCACCGCTCAACTGCGCAACCTGCAGGGCCTCACCGCGTGAAGACGTGCACTGGCCCGGTGGGTAGACCCAGCACGTTCTTGGTCCAGGTCACGGCATGCCCGTCCCAGGTCAAGCCGTGGTGCGCGGATGCCGCGTTGGTGTCTCGCCACAGGCGCTGCAAGTCGGAGCGTTCGTAGAGCCCGCTTCCGCCGCATTCCTCGTACAACATGTTGACCGTCTTGCGACAGGTCTGCGCGGTGAACGCCTGGTCGCGCCGACACCGGGCGCGCTCCAGCTCGGACACCTCCTGAACAGGTCGACAGCGGAGTCGCTGCGCGTTGGACATCAGCGCGGCGTAGACCGAATCGACCTGCGCCACCGCCTGGGCGTAGCGCGCCATGTTCACGGTGAGCCCATCTTCGATATTCTGGACCTTCGAGCGGAGCCGCTCCTCAAAGGCCTGCAGGAATCCCCGCGCCGCGCCGACCGCCGGCGCCGACATGGCGGCGCTGAAATTTGCCACCGTAATAGCGCTGTACATTGGATGGGCGTTGATTTGAATGCCAGGCGCCTGACCAGTGTCGATTGCCACCTGCGCCAGGGTGCGGTGCTCGGGCACGAAGACGTCGTTTACGACGATGGTCTTGCTGCCCGTGCCCTTCAAGCCGACCGTATACCAGTCGTCGACGATCTCGAAATCCTCGCGGGGAACGAGCAGCCAGCGTCGCTCGGGTGGTCCCTCGAGCCCTTCGCGCTTGACGGGTACCGCCGCCGTCAACCAGTTGCAGTGGTCGACGCCGCTCGAGAAGAAGCCGCGACCGGTCCAGCGGTAGCCACCCTCCACGGGTACGACCTCGCCGACGGTGTTGACTACCGACGAGGCCAGGGTGTTCGGATTGCTCCAGACCTCTGCCTGCGCTTCCTCGGGGAACAGCGCCAGCAGCCACATGTGCGCGGTCCACAGCATGTAGACCCAGCCGGTGGACGGGCACGCCGAGGCGAGCTCGGCGGTCGCGTCGATCATCGTTTCGCTGCCCAGCTCGGAGCCGCCGAAGCGCCTGGGGATCATCAGGCCATACAGGCCACTCTCGAGCAGGTCAGCGACGTTGTCGGAATGCAGTCGTCGCAACTGTTCGGTCTCCAGCGCCCTTTCGCGAAGATTTGGCTGGAGTGCGCGTGCGCGCCCAATGGCTTCGTCGTGCGTCTGGAGGATCGCCGGAGCATTCTGCCGCGTATATACAGGCCGGAAGTCGGCGGGCTGGTCCAATGTGACGGGTGGCATAAGAGCTGGGTCTTTCCTTTGTCGTGCCGCTCCCCCGAGTACCGGGCGTCACGTGCCAGGGTACGCCGTCTCGAGGTGCGGGACCAGTGACAAATCCGGTCACAGTGTGCCAGCCCCACTTACATGGCCCATACCGAGTACAGGTGCTCGCGGGTCTGCCTGAACGCCGCACCCTCATCACTCAGGCGAATCCACCCAGTTGAGCGGATCACGGGCAATCGGCTGCGCTGCGGTGGCGACCGCCTCGTCGCCAGTGAGGTGCTGCATCGCCAGCTTCTGCCACTCACGGCGGATCGCCGCGGCGTTCGACGGAATGCCTGCACGGCTCCCGGCCACGTGCACACGCGACTTGAACCGCCAGCCTTTCGGCGTTCTGGCGTACACATCTTCGTACCAGCCGGCCCAGTAGATCTGGTTCGCTGGCCCGTCGATCATCAGCAGATACGAGATGCCTTTTGCCCCGTCTTCCGTGGGCACGATGATCTCGCCGACATTCATGTGGATCTGATTCTGCGGTCCGCGCTGGTGGACCTCGCTGTACGTCCCATCTGCTGCGCGGCCAGCCGCCGCGGCGAGCGCTTCGCGGCCCGGCGGACGTGTGCCGAACGTTCCATCCTCTGTGTACAGATCGGCGTACCCATACCCCAGCTCGTGATGCTCGCCAGCATCCAGGATGAACATGTACCGGTGCAGTAATTCCTGAATCTCGAGTCGATCTTCAGCGGTCAGTTTCACGCTGCCAACCAGGCCTCCGTCAACATGAACAGGTCATTCGGGCGATAGGTCAAGCCCTTCAGTCGAGCAGTTGCGAGTACTTTGCCGGGATTGCCGGTGATAGGCATGTAGAACGATTCGTCGAGCAAAAAGTCGTTGAGCCCCGGATACAGGGCTTTGCGCTTGGCGACGTCCGGTTCAGTCGCAATCGTGTTGACCAGCGCGGTGTACTGGTCGTTGTAATAGCCGCCGTTGTTCTTTTTGACGCCAGCGATCGAGCTCGAGGTGAAAAAGGACACCGGCTCCATGGTGGCCCAGGTATCGTTGGCGGCGTACATACCGTTGTAGGTCTGGTGTTGCATCTTGTCCAGGCGCTGCGCAGACGCGAGGGGCGTAATGGTCAGGGTGATGCCAATCTTGGCGAGGTCGTTCTGGTAGATCTGCGCCATCGTCGCGTACTCGTCGACACCCGCGGCCACAAGCATCTCCAGCGACAGATTGCCGACCCCCGCCTGGGCGAGCAGCGCTTTGGCCTTGTCCAGGTCGAACATGTAGGCGTCTTGCTTGCCTGCTTCAAAAGCGGGTGAATTCGAGCGCCACGGGGTCGACATGGGCGTGCCTTCACCCAGAATCACGGTGTCGACGATGCGCTTGCGATCGATGGCGTAGTTGAGCGCCTGACGCACGCGCTTGTCGTCCAGGGGTTTGAACGTGACGTTGGGTTGGAACATGTAGAAGTAGCCGGCCATCGGCGTCACGACGGCCTGGTACTTGGGGTCGGGCTTCAGTCGTTCGAAGTCTCGCCACGATGGCAGAACGATCAGGTCGGTACCACCGCCCTCGAGCTCGGCGGTCATGGCTTGAATGTCAGCTTTGACGTTGACCTGCACCGAGTCCAGATACGGCCTTCCCGACATCCAGTAGTTCGGATTCTTCTCGAAGCGCAGGTATTGACCCTGCACCCATTCCATGAACTTGAACGGGCCGGTACCGATCACTTTGCTATCGGGCGTGATCTGACCCTGCGCGGTGTCCTTGTCGACGATATACAGGACCTGGAAGTAGTCAAAGATCGAGGGCCAGGCCACCGGCGAGGTGACCCGGATGGTGTACTTGTCGGTGGCCTCGAATGTCGTGCCGTCGGGCACGAATCCGGGCAGAATCGTAAACGAGGCGACGCTCGCCTGTAGCTTCGGATCGAGTGGACGGGCCAGACTGAACGCCACGTCGTCGCTGGTCAGCTCGCGGCCGGAATGGAACTGGACGCCCTTCCGCAGGTGGAGCATCAGTTGCTTGCCGTCGGTGGATTGCTCCCAACTCTCCGCCAGCTGCGGTTGAGGTTTGAGGTCCAGGTCGTAGGTTGTGAGCGTGTCGTATGCCATAAAAATGCTGAAGCCGTTGCGTGGGCCCCACGACTGCGGATCGATATTGGCCACGTCGCCGACTGCGCCGACCCGCAGGCTTCCCCCGGGCCTGGGCTGCTCGCCTGTAGCACCTGCCGTCGGCACCACCAGTGCTGCAGAGACAGCCGTCGGCACCGACACGGGTGTGTTGGACCCGGCCCCAGTCCCGAGGGACGGGCTCGGCGCTGGCCCCGCGCAGGCAGCCAGCACGCCCGACCCCATACTCGTGAGCAGCAGCGTCAATGCGCGGCGCCGACTCAACCCTCTACTACCCGTCAACTCCATGCTGTACCTTCCCTTGCGTCCCTCGAATTAGCCGAGCCACGCGTCCGTGAACGTGAAAAAGTCATTCCGTCGATGCCCAATACCGTGCAACTGCCTGGTCGCGAGCGCCCGCGTGGAACTCGAAGCAATGGGCAGATCGAAGCAAGCATCCAGCAAGAAATCGTTGATTTGCGAGTACAGCTGCATCCGTTTGGTAGGGTCAACCTCGGTTGAAGCAGCGGTGACGAGGCTGGTGTACTGGGGATCGTGGAAGTCCGCGTTGTTGACACGGTAGTTCAGGCTGGCATCCGCGGTGAGTACCGTAACCGGCTGGAAATTCGACCAGACGTCGCCCAACATATACGCTTGAAATTGGTGTGCGTTCATGCGCGCCAACATCGACCCCTGGTTCATCTGCGTGATCGTCATCGTGACGCCAATACTTTCGAGGTCACCCTGGATAATCTGGGCGATAGCGTTGTACGCGGGATTCGTGTTGCTCATCAGGGTTTCGAACGATGTGCCGACCAGTCCCGCGGCGGCAAGGAGTGACCGCGCCTTGTCGAGATCGTGGTTGTACAACAACTGCTTCGAGGGCTCGTCAGCTGGCGTTCCGGGTGGCCAGGGCAGATCACGTGGCTGCTCGAGGCCAAGTAAAATCGTCTGTGCGATACGTTGCCGGTCGATTGCATAATTGAGTGCCTGTCTTGCGCGTTTGTCGTCAAAGGGCGGCGTGTTGGGATTTGGTTGGAGAATGAAGAACCCTCCGGGATTCGGCAGCGTTAATGGCTGGAACTTGGGATCATCTTTGACGCGGTTGAAGTCGATGATCGCGGGGAGCAGCGTGAAATCGAGTGCGCCTGACTCGAACTCGACCTCTTGCGCTTGGGCGTCCTTGGCGATCGTCAACTGGATGCTGTCGAGGTAGGGTCGGCCACTCATCCAGTAATTTGGGTTCTTCCCGTACGTCGCGTGGTCGCCCTGAACCCACTCGACCAGCGTAAAGGGTCCCGTGCCGACAGCAGACGACTGTGCATTGGGTCCCTCGACGCTCTCTTTGTTGACCATGTTGAACAGCGAGAAGAAGTCGAAGACGTTGACCCAGGGCTGCTGCGTCGAGATCACGACCGTGTATTTATCCGAGGCCGACCAGGTGGTGTCGGGTGGAATGAACCCCGAGAAGATGCCAGCGGAGATCTTCGGATCCAGGATTCGGTTGAGGTTGTAGACGAGATCGTCGCTGGTAATTTCGCGGCCGGTGTGGTACTGCACTCCCTTGCGCAGGGTCACGCTGATGCGTCGACCGTCGGTGCTCTGGTCCCAGCTTTCGGCCAGCAAGGGCTGCGGATTCAAATTGTCGTCATAGACGATCAGTGGCTCGTAGACGATCCACGAGCTCAATCCGTTGCCTGGGTGATGGTAGTGACCGTCGATCGGAATCAGGTCGGTGAGCGACGCTGCCCGTAAGACGCCGCCGGTCTTGGGTTGCTGCGCGGCGGCGGCGGGCGGCGCCGTGGATACCCCGGAACTCGCGGCCGTGGCGATCGGTGCGGTCGCCGCCGCGCCAGGGTTGGAGGGCTGGCTGGTGCCAGCGCAGGCACTGAGAAGACCTGCCCCGGCGCCAAACCCTATCAGAGTGAGAAAACGACGCCGGGTGAACTGTCCCCAGCTCGAAACTATCGCTGATTGCACTGTGCGTCCCTCCCACACGCGATCCCGTCAGTCGCTGGCAACCGGAGCAGATCCGGCCGCCGCGCTGACGTCGCAACTACGCGCCGAGCCAGACAGTCGTCCCCGGAATGGACCCGTGCTGACTGTATTGGAGACGTGGACCGATTTGGCCAGGTACACCATCTCCGGCGTCGGTGCACCGTGAGGACAAACCGGCCGTCGGTCAGGCGATCGAAACTCTGTCCGAGCGTGTCCGCGCCGCCCGTGAACCCAGGGCGACCGTCAAGCGAGGAGAGCTCGAGCGGCTGAGCCATGCGCAGGGTGCCGCCGACCGTGGGCGTAGCTGTGAGCGCTGCTGGCGCGGTGGCGTGAGTGACAGCCGCCGCGCCTGCCACACAGGGCGTGAGCGGCGGAAGTGTCGCTGGCGGAGACGCGGACGTTGGTGCAATGCCGACCGCGTTGCAGCCCGCCAGCAGCGCGACCGGTGCTCCTACCGCCTTCAACCTCACCGCGTCTGTGCGGCTCATGCCTCTGGTTCCCTATCCCCCGGTCATATTGGTTCCCCAGGTTACATCGCAACGTGTGGCAGGATCTCTTTCCCAATCTGATCGATGACCTCAGGTTGCCGGGTTGCGCGGATAGATTGATTGCGAGCACCACCGGCTCGACTCCAAAATTTTCGAGTTGTTTGATGTCGCCGACGATTCTACTGGTGGTACCGCACAGTGGGCGACCCCCCACTGCGGCAGCTTACGCATAAGGAACGCCCATCCGACACGGTCGCGTGGGCGAAGAGCCATGACCATCCACTTTCTCAGCGTGTCCGTCACGCGCTGCTGGAGCAGGGCGTCGGTCTCGAGACCGTCCGGATTGTGAATGCTCGCGGCGCTGTGGAATGCCGTTTGCAACTGATAGAACTGGGCGTTGGCGTTCGCGTGGTCCTCGGCGAGACTGGCGCGCGCCAGCACACCACCGGTACATGCAGTGGAATAGCGGGAGGCTCGTTGGTGTCGCCGTGCACGATGGTCGGTTGGACGGCCGAGGTGTTCTTAGCGATCGTCGGACTCTATCAACTCATGACTGCGTCGGTACGGTCCTGGTTCGGTCCCCAGCGCACAAGGTCGGCTCCCGTCTTCCGGGCGAATGCTCGTCTATTTCTGCTCGGCGCTCAGGAACTGGTCCTTGCGGGATGCCCCACCTGGAGAATGAGCTCGGGCTGGAGCTGGTCTGGCAGCTCAAGGACCGCTCGCAACCCCGCTCGACTGAACGATGTAACCGGACACGAGCCGAGCCCCAGAACATGCGCCGCAAGGCTCATGTTCATGAGCGCAGTCCCAACGTCGATCCATGTCGTGTGATGCTTGTCGAGCTGGACACCCTGTTTCGCGGCCTTGTCCAGGTCGATACAGATCAGAATGACCGCGGGCGGCATCCCGAGCATCCCCGGCGAGACGCTCTTGAGGAGCCGGATCTGCTGTCCATCGGTGACGGTCCGGAACGCCAGGATGCGGCGATTGCCCCCGTTGAGCGCCCAGCGCGCAGCCTCCAGGATCTCGGCCAGGGCGTCCTCGGGTACCGGCTCCGGCGCGTAGCTGCGCACCACCCGCCGGGAACGGATCGTGTGCAGCACTGCGGCCGCGGAGTCGCTCATGCCCGGCTCAACGCTCGGCGCCGAAGGATGGCACCAATCTCGCCGCCGACGTCTCCGAGAAACGCAAAGTAGGCGTCCCGATCTGAGAGCATCCAGAGCTTCTTGCCGTCCACCTCCTGCTTGAAGGTCTCCAGCCAGGCTCGGCTGTCGTTGGCGCCGTTGTCGAGCATGCACCCCATCAGGCGACTGGCCGCGTCGAGCAGCCGAAACGTGCCGTAGTAGTGGGGTTCGAAGGCGCAGACGTCGGCGCTGCACACGAGGAATGCCAGCAGTTCGTACGCCTGCTCCTCAGTGACCGCTAACTGGCGGGAGGGCTCACTCATCCGCGTCAGGGTACCCGGGTCCGGCGGTGCGTGCCGCGCAAGCAGCCAGGCCAGCTCAATCGGTCAGGAGTCCCGAAGAGGCGTGACAGACTGACGGGCCAGAGCGGAGGCCACCGCCTGTTCGAGCTTCCGTCGGCTGTCGTCGAGCCAGTGGCGGCGGGCCGGACTGGACCTCATGCCGAAGTCCGGCCCGCTTGGGACCGGAACCGTCGAGCCTGCATGTCGCGGCGGGTGGCCCGGTCAAGCGTGGGTCCGCTGACTAACTCTGTGGCCGGAGCCTATCGTGCCAAACTCATGTTGGGTTGCCAGCGCTGCGGCGACAGGTGGTCCAGCGCCCACCCCCCGACCGGGATACCCAATGCCACCAAACTGGCAACACTCAACAGCGCGATTGCGGTTCCGAGCATCGGATCCGTGACGTTTCGGTTACAACGTCCTGCAGAACTGGCGCAGGTAGTCATTGAAGCGCACGGAGTCTTCCCAGAATGGCGCATGGCCAACCTGCGACATGACCTGCAATTGTGCGTGCGGCATGCCTGTCTTGTGCTGCTCCACGATAGACACCTTGACCACCGCGTCCTCGGCGCCGTGGACCAGCAGAGCGGGCTTGGGGATTCTGGGAAGCAGGTCGTCGTTATCGAACGCACGCGAGAAAAGCGCCTGGCGCACGTGCGGAGGGACAGCGAGGTTGTATCCGAGCATCCGGTACATGTCTTCCGATCGAGGTTGCCTCAAGAAGCACAGCCGCAGCAACGACTGGAGACTGCGGACGCTCTCCTCGACCTCGTTCGCGAAGAACCCGGGCACCAGGCTGAGCAACTCCGGGGTGAAAACAGCCAACGCTGCTTCGCTGCCGAGTTTGGTGAGGCCGTCTACGACTGCCATCCCCCCGATGGCGTTTTCGCCGTGTTGCCGGATGTAATCCAGGATGACGAGGCTTCCATAGGACCAACCACAGAGCAGCGGCTGCTCGAGGCCCATCTCGCGGATTACCGCATCGATATCGTCGGCCCACAGCAGACAATCCGAGTAGGCGTCGTGCGGCTTGTCTGACTCGCCGTGGCCGCGTAGATCCAGCCCACAAGGCGAAACTCGTTCGCCAGGTCTGAATGCATCTGGCGGTCCCAGCAGAGCCAGGACTGCGAAAATCCGTGTATGAACAGAATCGGGCGGCCCTCGCGATGACCTCCCTCAACGACGTGGAGTTGGACTCCGCCGCCGCCGGTGACACGTGTATGGGTGAGGCTGTCGTCGGGTGACGACCTGGCGATTGGCGCGTAACGAACTGCCATTGGCGTTTGCCCTTTCGAACGATGGCTAGAATGCCGTTCGGTTGAACGTTCAAATCTACACCCGTGCTGTCGTTCACCTGCTGTTTGAACTGCAAGCCGAATTGGTCGCGTGATTCCACCAACTGGCGCACCGCCCAGGAATATCCTGGTTCTGCGACCGGCACAGCCAGCTAAATGCGTATCGGCGGGGAAGTCCGGCAGCAGCAGACCGATGCGACGAACCCGTCCGCCGCGGCTTACTCAGTTGGCGCTCAATTTGAAAGCAACTGCGGTCAGCGTAACCAGGATGTACCGCGCGTAACGAGCGGTGTACTTCAGCATGACGGATAACTCCTTTCGCCTGTTGATCCGTAAACGGGACCAACCTACGACAGGTGACAGGCTGCGGAATGGGCCAGATGACTCATTCGACTGCTCATGTATTGCGCAGATCCTGGTCGCAGCGAACGTGAGCTTACCGCTGAGCGTCCATCAAGAGCCCCTGCTCGGTTGCCCATACGGCTATTTGCGTCCGTGAGTGGAAGCTCAACTTGTCGAGGATGTGCACGACGTGATTGCTGGCCGTCCGTTCGGCGATCACGAGTTGGATGGCGATCTCGCGATTCGTGAGACCCCGCGCAATCAACCCAGCAACCTCGCGCTCGCGATGGCTGAGCTGCCCGACCGCTGAATCACGAACACGCCCCGGTAGTTCGCGATTGCCGGTTTCTGCTTCCGCAACTAGCTGAGTAGCCGTCAGCCAGGCCTTGTCGTCCGAGACCGTGCGGGCAGCCAGCCAGGCTTCGTGAAAGGCCGCTTCGCCGAGGCTTGCACGCGCCATGGCGATGCCTCGGTCCCGGTCGCGGTCAAATACGGCAGACACCAGGTCGCCGATCGACGCGCGAAGCGCTTCAGCGGTCCCGAACAGGCCTGCGCTGATTTTCGAGCGACCCTGCGCTGCGGCTACGCAAGCGAGACCGTCCACCGCGAAGCTCATGCCTCGTCGATCATGCAGGCCAATCGCCAGAGACAGACTCTCCAGAAGCAGAGTGCGCGCCCCTTCGCTGTCATGACGCATCAGCCGCACCGCAGCCAGACTGTGCAAGCATCGCGCGCGGCTCCATCGTTCGTCGGCAGCTTCGACCAGCCGTAGACTTGTACGGAGCATGTCCTCGGCTCGCCGACCATCGCCGCGCAGCCGCGCCAGATCGCCAAGCCGCATCAAGTCGATGTAGACCAGCCAGTCGGGCCCCGATCGCTGCGCGAGGAGCAAGCTCTCCAGTAGAAGAGTCTCGGCAGGCCCGATCTCGGACTGATTCCAGGCCCTGAACAGTCCGGCGTAGAACAGCGTGACGGCCAGACCAGCCTGGTCGCCGATCTCGTTCCAGAGGCGCTCCGCTTCCAGCAGCACCGCCT
>JAFAOS010000317.1 GCA_019247515.1 Chloroflexota bacterium
AGCGATCCGCCGCGAATTGCCAGGTCCAGCCGGGCCATGCCTGGCCCGCAGGGTACCGTTATCGGCAATCGATGCGGCGGAGCACGTTGTTCGCGCAATTCGCGGTTCCGGCTGAAGCGCCATTGGCGTACGAGCCACTTGGCGCGGCGCGCGTTGTCGGCTACCAGGAAGGCACGCTGCGTCTGCGGTGTGGGGCTACCAGCGTGGAGGTGACAGTCCTCGCGCCGGACCTCGTTCGCGTCGGCATGTTCGGCGGGGGACGTCCCGTCAGCTATCAGTCGGAAGCGGTTGCCAGACAGGACTGGCCAGGCGTGGCAACCCGTTTCAGCCAGACCGAGACCGGCGCCACGCTCGAGGCCGGGGCGCTCGGGGCGCGGATCGAGCTCGATCCGCTGCGCATCGGATTTCAGGCTGGCGACAGGCAGCTCGCCGTCGACGACCCGGCCCTGGGCATGGGCTTCCTGCCACTGGCGGAAACTGCTACGCGACTGGTCGACCCGCTGGGCGCGCCGGCGATCGTCTTCAAGCGGCATGAGGCGGGCACGCGCTACTTTGGCTGCGGCGAACGCACAGGCGGCCTCGAGAAGAGCGGCACCCGTCAGGTGTTCTGGAATGTCGATCCACCGGTCGGACACACCGCCGCGCTCAACAACCTGTATACGTCGGTGCCCTTCGTGCTCGCGCTGTGCGACGGCCAGGCGTGGGGCATGTTCGTCGACAGCGGCTACCGCACCGAGTTCGACCTGGCCGCGCAGGACCCTGCCCGCTGCGCCTTCGGCGTCGACGGTGGTCCGCTGATCTACTACGTCTTCAGCGGGCCGACTCCGCGCGGCGTCCTGGAGCGCTATACGGAGCTGACCGGGCGCATCCCCCTGCCGCCGCGGTGGGCGCTTGGCAATCACCAGAGCCGCTGGGGCTACACCACCGCCGACGAGGTGCTGCAACTCGCGCGCACATTCCGCGAACGCAACCTGCCGCTCGATGCGCTGTACCTGGACATCGATTACATGCGTGGCTACCGCGTCTTCACGTGGGACGCCGAACGCTTTCCTGACCCGGCCGGGCTGGTCCGCGAATTGGACGACCTGGGCGTCAAGCTGGTAACGATCGTCGACCCGGGCATCAAAGTCGACGAGGACTACGGCGTCTACACCAGCGGGCGCCAGGCCGACCTGTTCTGCAAGACGTTCTCAGGCCTCGAATACCGCAACGTCGTCTGGCCCGGCACGTGCGCCTTTCCAGACTTCACCAACCCGCGCACGCGCGATTGGTGGGCCGACCAGCTCGCCGGTCTCATTACTACAGGCGTTGCCGGCATCTGGTGCGACATGAACGAACCCACCATGTTCGTGCCCACACCCCAGACCTTGCCGGATGACGTCGCTCACCACGGCGACGGCGAGGCCCTGCTGCACGCGCAGGTCCACAACCTGTACGGCCAGTTGATGGCACGCGCCACGTCCGAAGGCCTGCGCCGCCTCCGACCCGATCGGCGCCCATTCGTCATCTCGCGCGCGGGCTTCGCTGGACTGCAGCGCCACGCCCTGCACTGGACCGGTGACAACTCGTCCTGGTGGGACCACCTGTGGATGAGCATGCCCCAGTTGCAAAACCTGGGTCTGTCCGGGTATGCCTGGGTCGGGGTCGACGTCGGCGGATTTACGGGCGACGCCACCGGCGAGCTGCTCGCACGCTGGACTGAGTTCGGCATTTTCCAACCGTTCTGTCGCAACCACTCGGCCTGGAACACCCATCCGCAGGAGCCGTGGGCGTTCGGTGAGGCCTGGGAGGCCTACATCCGCGCCATGCTCCGCTTGCGCCAGCGGCTGCTGCCGTATCTCTACACGCTGTTTGAAGAGGCGCACCGCACCGGCGCGCCGATCCTGCGGCCGCTGCTGTTCGAATATCCCGAGGATCCGACGACGTACTCGGCCGACGACGAGTTTCTACTCGGCTCGGCACTGCTGGTCGCGCCGATCACCCGGCCCGGAATCGAGTACCGCCACGTCTACCTGCCGCGGGGCACGTGGGTGCACTACTGGACCGGCAGACAGTCCGTGGGACCGGTCCACGCGCTCGCGCACGCGCCGTTGGGCCAGCCGGCCATGTACGTGCGCGCGAACACGCCGGTGCCGTTGTGGCCAGACACGCTATCCGCGGGCGAGGCGGCGCCCGATCCCCTGACCTGGCTGGTGTGCGTGGCGATCGATGCCCAGGACGGCGCGGGCGAGTACTACGCCGACGACGGCGAGGGCTACGCATTCCTGAACGGTGACTTTGTCCGCATGCGGCTCACCTGTCGTGTCAGCGGCGACAGCGTCGATTTCGAGTTCGATCGACTAGTGGGTCACTTGACCGGAAGTACGCCATTGATCCATGAACTGGAGTCGGCGGCGTAATGGTGTACGTGTGCATGCGCCAGATCCGCCGAGTGGATGGCGGCGTTGGTGGGCGCGTTGGCGGCGGAGTTGACGGTTGCCACCCC
>JAFAOS010000537.1 GCA_019247515.1 Chloroflexota bacterium
CGGGCGCCCAATCGGAGCAGGCGCCGAAGCTCATTTGACTGATCGGTCTCGGTCGGGTTCACGTCGATGTGAATGCGATTCTTGACCGTCTTGCCCTCGGGCACCGGGACGAAGACCAGTGTCGGCGCGCCCGAGGCGCTTCCGCTGGAGCCACGGGAAGCTCCGATCTCGACTTCGCCGTTCGGCCCACGATCGATGACGTCGTACGCAAGCACCGCGGCCCAGAACTCCGCGACGCGGTTTGGATCTCTGCAGTCGATGACCAGCTCGGTAAAGCGCGCGCCCATAGCCGGTCAGTCTAGAAGTAATGTGAAGACGATGAACGCTGAACATCTGCGACTGTGCTCGAGCCTGGAGTGGGCCGCTACCGTCGAGCACGAGATTCTGCCGTGGGCGATCGGTACGCGCGCGCTGGGAAACGACGTCCTCGAAATCGGGCCGGGTCCCGGACTGACGACTGACCGGCTGCGCCACATGTTCCCGCGTCTGACCGCGGTGGAGGTCGACGCCACCCTCGCTCAGGCGTTGCGGGAACGGCTGGCGGGTTCAAACGTCGAGGTGGTGCGCGCCGACGGAGCGGCTTTGCCGTTCGCGGAGGCCCGCTTTTCAGGAGCGACGTGCTTCACCATGCTGCACCACGTGCCCTCGGTCGTAAGCCAGGACCGCCTGTTCGGTGAGCTGTACCGCGTGCTCCGACCGGGCAGCATAGTGGTGGGGGTTGACAGTGTCGCCTCACCTGATTGGCTGGCTTTGCACGCGGGCGATACGTGCGTGCCCGTCGATCCGGCGGGTCTCCCCGCCCGACTGACGCGAGCGGGATTCGTCGAGGTCGAGGTGGAGCTGAGCCAGCCCCACCCGTCGCGCCGGTTTCGCTTTGCTGCTCGAGCGGGTTTCAGCCCTCGCGGGTGACCGCCACCACGTCGACGGCGCCGAGGCCGGTCAGCTGGCGCAGCACATCCTGAATGGTCGCGCCGCGCACCGCGCGTTCCACCACATATTCGACCCGGAAGCGCTGACCGCTGCTGGCGGGGGTGGGTCGCGGCGTCGCGCGGCGCGCGGGTGCACGACGTGCACGCGCGGGTTTCGACGGAGCGGGCGTCCGCGCCGCGGGCGTGCGTGGTTGTCGGCGCGCGCGCGGTTTTCGGGCTGGTTTCGGCTCAGGTGCAGGCGGCTCCTCCGTATGCGAGGCGATGATGGCCTCGATCACTAGCTCCTCGGGTAGCTCGACTTCGCCCGGCTCCGACTCGATCACCTCGGCGATGACAAGCTCGGAGGGCACGACGGCAGGCTCCGTCTCCGAGGGCATTTCTTCGGTTTCCGACGGGCTCTCGGCCTCGCTGGTGACCACCATAGTCAGCTCGTCCAGCGCGGTCGGTTCGACCACGTCGCTCAGCGCCGCGTCGGCGTGGTTGCCGTTTACCGCAACAGACGGTGCACAAAAGTCGCACTGACGTGACAATGCGGCTGTCTTTTCCCGTGCCACACGGTCATTGCGCTGCGTGGCGGACTCACCTTTGACTCGTGGCAGCGTTACCAGCGCTGCGTGGCCGCACTGAAACTGCAGGCGTGCCGGGATAACGGAGGACATCATTTTCGGGCGATCTAATAGTAGCGGAGGAGGACCGCCTTTGTCGCGAGATATGTCAAGACGACTCGCGTTTACCCCCTGAGCGACGGGAATGCGCGGCGTCGCGCTCAGCGAATTCTCAGATTGCTCTTATCCGACCGGCGCCAGTTGGCGCTCCGCTGCCGCCGTCTGGTACATGGCAGGCAGCATCTCGTCTCGCCAGTCCACTCCGTCGGGAACGATGCGTTCCACGGCTCGCAACCGGTAGAAGCTGCTGTCGGCGGCAGGCGGATCCCCACCCTCTTCGACGGCTCTGATGGCTTGCAGCAGCAGGCGCCGCATGGCGATGATCGCCTTGTCCGCCGGACCCAGGTACTCCTCGCTGCGGTCGACGATCGGACCCATGCTTTCCTGCACGGCCCGGTCCTGCGTGTTGACGCCCTCGATGCCTGAAAAGGTCTCGGTGCGCTGGACCTGGCGGTCGATGCCCCAGTTGTTGCGGATGTTGCGAATCGATTGGAACGTCGTCTGGTCGACGTGGTCTGGGCCGTTGCCGTTGCCATACTCGCGGCGATGCTCGTCCGTCAGCGCCTCGTCCAGGCTGTACATGAAGTTCCAGACCATGCACGTGTGGTCGTCCATCGGCACCCAGAAGTGACCCGGCCCCGCATCGCTGGGTGTGTCGATCAGCGTCGATCCAAACAGTGACGCCGGTCGCAGCTGGGTGAATGGCATGACGTAGTGATAGCCGCGCACGTACCGGCCGCCTTCGGGCAGCTTGCGTACCCCCGCGTAGCGATAGCCGTACTCGGTCAGATCCACTTCGAGCGTCGGAGCGCCGCCGCGAACAAATGGACTGCGCGGGTCGATCCCTGGTCGCTGACTGGTGGCCGTCAGCGCGCGGTGCAGGATGGGCGCGTGCGACGTGTCGATTCCGCCTTCCAGGGCCTGCAGCCAGTTGCAGTCCTCGATGACCTTCGAAGTGTGGCGGTGGCTGGCGGGAACCTGGGTGAATTCGAAACAGGGCGGAGGCGGCGTCTTGTCGGCCGGACCGAGGTAGGCCCAGACGATGCCGCCCAGCTCGAGAGTCGGGTAGTGCTTGATATGCACTTTGTCGGCGAAGCTGTTTTCGCCGGGCTCGTTCATCTGGTCGACACAGTTGCCGTCCACGTCGAACTTCCAGCCGTGATAGACGCACCGCAGGCCGCATTCCTCGTTGCGGCCGAGCCACAACGATACGCGTCGATGAGGACACAGCTCGTCAATCAGACCGATGCGGCCCTGTGTCTCTCGGAACGCAACCAGTCGCTCGCCGAGCAGTCGCACGCGTACCGGCTCCCCGTCGGGTTCGGCAACCTCGCGGTCCAGCAAGATCGGCATCCAGTAGCGCCGCATCACCTCGCCCATCGGCGTGCCTGGCCCTGTTCGGGTAACGAGCTCGTTCTCTTGTCGACTCAACACGGAACGACCCTCCTCGCGTAATCCTCTTGCCCTAATCTTATGAGTCTGGATGGCGGTTATCACGTTCTCGCGCGAAGCGCACAGTGGCACACAGGATCTGGCGCACGTGCTCGCGCGGCGTCTCGGCTACCGCTACGTCGGTCGAGACGAGCTCACCGAAGCGGTACGAGCGCGCAGCGGCATCCGTCGCGAACCCCAGACCGACGAAAGTGAGGGGCGCTCGTTGTCCCTGTGGGAGTCTCTCGGCGAGCAGCTTTCCGGCGAACGAGAAACGTACGTGACCGCGCTGAAAAGCGTGGTCACCGAGCTGGCGCTGGCAGACAACGTGGTCATCGTCGGCCACGGCGCGGGCTTGTTTTTGAACGACATGCGCAGCGTGGTGCGCGTCTTCGTCGTGGCGCCCATGGCGGATCGCCTGGCGCGCCTGCGCGCCGAGGGTGTTGAGGACCCCGCGCGGGGGCGGTCGCTGATCGAGCAGCAGGATCGGGAGTCGGCGGCATACCTCCGCTACCTGTTCGGAGTCGACTGGTTGGATCCGCACCAGTGGGACCTGGTGATCAACACGGGTCGCGCCGATCCGGAGGCCGCGCTCGACATGCTGATGCACTACACCCAATCGCTGCTACGCGACGAGGCGGACCACGCCGACCTCGAACGCAAGCAGCTCGTCAATCGCGTTGAGCAAGCGCTGCTGGAGGCCGACCTGGGTGTCGACAAGCTCGGCGTGTACTTCACCGGAGACGTCCTCACCCTGCGCGGTG
Source organism: Chloroflexota bacterium (assembly GCA_019247515.1). GTDB lineage: Bacteria > Chloroflexota > UBA6077 > UBA6077 > CF-72 > CF-72. Next base: position 3,790 of record JAFAOS010000537.1, read on the forward strand.
AAGCGTTGACACAGTTGGATCGCGATCGCGGCGAGGCGTTGGCCCGCTCGATCGTGACCGATGCGACCATCGACAACCAGATCGTGCTGCGTCCGCCGTCGACCGCCTGAACCCGCGGCGCTTGCATATCCTGGCCGCATGGATCTTGGACTGCGCGACAGAGTGGCAATCGTCACCGGCTCCAGCCGCGGGCTCGGGAAAGCCAGCGCCACCGCACTGGCGGCGGAGGGCGCGCGTGTGGTGCTGAATGGTCGCACCGCCTCCAGCCTGGAAGAAACGGCAGCCGAGCTGCGATCTCGAGGCGCGACGGTGGCCGCGGTCGTGGCGGACGTGAGCACGGAGGACGGCTGTGCTGAACTGGTTTCGCGTACGCAGGAGGTTTTTGGTCAGGTCGACATCCTTGTCAACAACGCCAACAGCGGCGCGCGGGCCAGCATCAGCTCGCCGGATGCGGACTGGAGCTCGGCAATCGAGGGCACCTTCTGGCCGTCGTTGCGGTTGACGCGGCTGGTGGCGCCGGGCATGCGCGAGCGGCGGAGGGGCGTCATCGTCATGGTTTCGTCGATCTACGGTCGGGAAATGGGTGGTCCGCCCTCGTATCAGGTGTTCAAATCTGCACAGCTGAGTCTGGCGAAGACGCTGGCGCGCGAGTTTGCGCCAGACAACGTGCGGGTGTTGACCGTGGCGCCCGGCTCGATCTCGTTTCCGGGCGGCAGCTGGTGGCGGCGGCAACAGTCCGAACCCGAGGCCATGGCCCGGTTCGTCGCGCAGGACATGCCGCTGGGACGGTTCGGCCGTGCCGAAGAGGTGGGCGACGTGGTGGCGTTTCTGTGCTCGGACCGCGCGAGTCTGATGACCGGCGCGTGCATCCCGGTGGACGGGTGCCAGGGAAAGTCACTGATTTGATTCCCCAGAGGGGACCCATTGTGGATTAGGGGAACCGTGTCGAGGGTAGGGGATGATTCCGCAACCCCGCTGGGCAGTCGACGGTTGGGGGAAGACGGCGACAACCCGAATGGGCTGTCACCTCGTGGTGGAAGGACGGCCAACAGCTTTGATGAAAAACCTCTTAACGGAGGTGTGGCAGCAGGTCGCCGATAACGGGCACTACCAGGTCGGGCCGCCTGTCGGGCGGTGCTTCGGCGACGTCCTCCGCCCGCGACGTGCCGGAGAGCACCAGCACCGCGGTGGCGCCCGCCTCACGGGCCATCCGAATCTCCAGCCGCACGTCGTCGCCGACGACGGTCAATTCAGAAACGCCGTGGCGCAACGCGCGCGCGGCCATCCTGATCACCAGTGGTGACGGCTTGCCCACCACGATCGGCTCCGCGCCGGTCACGTGGCGGATCCCGGCGGCGATAGCCCCGGACGTGCTCGGCAGCCGCCCGCCGCTGGAGGCGAAATACGCGGCCATCGACGTGACGAGCAGCGGTGCGCCCGCCCAGACCGCGCGGCACGCAGCCGTCAGCTTGTCGTAGGTAAACTCCGGGTCCGCGCCGATCAGCACCGCCCGCGCGCTGGTCGCCTCCTCCAGCGCCGCGAGACGGACGCCGGCCGCGGCGAGCGGCTCGAAGAGTCCGTCGGTGCCGAAGGCGAGCACCGCTCCGCCCGGAAACGTCGTGGCAAGATACTCCGCCGCGACACTGGCGGGGGTCAACATCTCGGAGTCGTGCACGTCCAGGCCGAGACCTCGAAGCTTCGTCGCCAGGGCACGCGGGGTTTGCCCGGTGCCGTTGGTGAAGCACGCGTACGGCACCCCGCGCGCTCGCAACAGGTCCAGAACGTCGACGGCGCCGGGCAGTGCTCGCGCACCGCCGGCGCCGGTGTTGGGATCCTCGGACAGCACCAGCGTGCCGTCCACGTCGAACAGGAAGGCGGCGGCTCCGTTCAGGCCCAGGGCGTCTTCGGCTTGTCTTGCGTCTCGCCGTCAACCTCCAGCGCATCGACGCGCTCGTTGAAGAACGCGATCAACCCGCGAATCTTCGGACACTCGGGGATCGGATCCTGGTAGGACCAGGCCACGTCGCGACCGGACGCATCACCCTTCAGCTTCCAGTACGAAGCGGTGCCTTTGTACGGGCACACGGATGTGGTCTCGGTCGGCTCGAGCAGGTCCATGCGAATGTCTTCCACTGGAAGGTAGTAGCGCGTCGGCAGTCCGGTCTCGAACAGCAGCCGCGGGCGACTGGACTCGGCGACGGTCTGCCCGCCGATCTCGACGCGCACCTTGCGGGTGCTCTGCAGCACGTCCACGCGGTGGTACGGATCGCGCGGGTGCTTGAAGACCTGCTCGTCCTCCTCGTACCAGGCATCCACCCGGTTCCAGTAGAAGGCGCGGTAACCGCGGATGTCCTCACGCCCAGGCAGTGGGTCCTGATAGCCCCACATCGCGTTTTCGGCGACTCGGTCGCCCACGCGAATCGTCCAGTACGACGCTTCACCTTTATATGGGCAGCGCGTGTGCTGGTCGGTTGGCTCGAGGAATTCACTGCGCACGTCCTCAGGCGGGAAGTAGTACACCGGCAGCAGGTTGCTTTCGCGCAGCAGCACGGCGTGCTTGCTGTCGGCGATCGTCTGGCCGTTGAAGACGACGCGCACGCGTCGGGGCGTCGGCTCGACTTCCACTCGGTGGGGACCCTGGCGCAGATTTTCCTTCGACGGCGCTGTGGCCACAGCCATTTGGCGTTCCTCCCGTGGGCCCAGAGGGCCCGAATGCTTGATCCGGCACTATACCGAATGAGCCAGGGGCCCCATTTATTCCCCTGGCCGGCTTTGGGCTCACAAGAGGTGGTCGTGCCGCGGCCCGATTCCACATACGTTTGTTGACCGGGCATCGGTAGTGACGAGAACCAGGGGGGAACCCCCTGGACCCCCGCGCGTACAAGGTGGTGGGAGAGACCCGTCAGCGCTGTCGAGGCGAAGACCCGCTGGAGGCGAAGACCCGCCGAGGCGCTGCAGCGTAGGTGGAAATCGCCGATAGCGTGTGCACTGACACCGTGCCTCGCGAATGCCCACGGAAGGATTCACCGTAGGTGGAGATCGCCGATAGCGTGGGCGCTGACACCGTGGCTCGCGAATGCCCACGGAAGGATTCACCGTAGGTGGAGATCGCCGACACGGTGTGCGCTGAAGGGCGCGTGCGCCGAAGCCCGCTGAATGGCTCCTCCGCAGGTGGAAATCGCCGACGGGGTTCGCTCAGGGGTGAGTCAGTAATGGCCGCTGAAGGGCTCCACGGTCGGTGGAAATCGCCGACAGGCTGTGCGCTGACGGGGGTGCGTCGGCAATGCCCGCTGGGGGGCTCCACCGAATGTAGACATCGCCGACAGGGTGTGCGCTGACAGGGGTGCGTCAGTAGTGCCCGCTGAAGGGCTCCACCGTCGGTGGAAATCGCCGACAGGCTGTGCGCTGACGGGGTGCGTCGGCGATGCCCGCTGAAGGGCTCCACCGTAGGTGGACATCGCCGATACGGTGGGCGCTGACTGGCGCGTGGATGATGCCTTCCGAAGGGCGCCACCGTAGTGGACATCGCCGACCGCGTGGGTGATGACGGGGGTGCGTCAGTAGTGCCCGCTGAAGGGCTCCACCGTAGGTGGATATCGCCGATACGGTGGGCGCTGACTGGCGCGTGGATGATGCCTTCCGAAGGGCGCCACCGTAGGTGGACATCGCCGACAGGCTGTGCGCTGACAGGCGTCAGTAATGCCTGCTGAAGGGCTCCACCGTCGGTG
>JAFAOS010000547.1 GCA_019247515.1 Chloroflexota bacterium
CGCCACCTGGATGTCCAACAGACGACGGATTCCTCCGAATACCGCGCCGTACGTTCCAACCGCGTTCACGAGAAATGTGGCGATATCGCCCGCGTACACCTGTCGGATGGTTTCGCCCACAATCTTCAAGGCCAAGCCGTTTCCGCCGTACCGGTCCAGCAGGCTCTGCCAGTCTTGCGTGTCGCCGTCGATGTGTTTGTCGGCGAGCAACGCCTGAGCCTCCGTCAAACCAAGGCCGTGAAGCTCCAATTCACGTGCCCCAGGAAGAAGTGCGAGCTCCGGTGGTGCCTCGCGGCTGGTCAGTAGCAGACAGCTCTGGTGCGTGGTTTGTCCGATGGGCTCCAGCACACGACCGTAGCCGTCCATACCTGCTCGGTAGTGACCTTCAGAATGTCCTGACTCCAGGAGTGTCTCCGAATTGTCGAGCACCAGCAGGCATCGCCTGGCGCGAAGCAATTGCAGCAATACGGCGATCTGCTCGGATTCCGAATCGGGCAGCACGTGTTGCTGGTCGGATAAGAACGCGATCGCACCGCCGAGCCATTCCGATACTGGTGGTGCGTTGCGCAGATTCCGCCAGTACACACGCGCAAAGTTGGGTGCCACGCTTTGCGCAAGTCTGGCTGCCAGGCTGGTCTTGCCTATCCCACCGATACCCAGCACCGCCACTACGCGACAACGCTCCTCCACCACCCAGCTGCGCAGCAACACCAGCTCGTCAGCGCGCCCTACGAAGTCCGAGGTGTCCGGCGCTTCACCCCACTCCTGGACGCGCTCCACCGTGTCACCGGGGGGCGCTGCAGTCTGGCCGACCTCGGTCGTAGCTGACATCCCACGGGAATGCCCAAGCAGCTCCCCAAACCAGTCCTCGTCGAAGGGCGTGTGCATCCGAGATGCCTCATGCTCGACGCCCGTCCATAGGGCGCGCGCTTCAGCGCTCTCGCGCCCGGCGGTCAAGCCGCCTGCCTGGAGCAGCGCTCGGATCAGGCTTCGCAGCCGTTCGGCGGACGGTAGCGTCACGCCGGCTTCCCAATCCTGGACCGACCGTAAGCTGACTCCGGCCAGCGCGGCTAGATCGCGCTGGATCAGCCCAATGCGCCCGCGATGCCGCAGTAGCAGGCTTCGGAAGCTTTCGGGCGTGTGTGAGGCTTGCATGACCCGTCCCTTACTTTCACCCCAGCCCGTCTACAAGGTCCCGAGGCATGATACTGCCTCCGATCTTCATGGGTCGGATACGGCGTAGGAAGAGCGGGTTAGATCAAGACAGCCGCGCCGGGGGTCCACCAGCGCGGACCTCGTCGAAAGCGACCTCTAGATAGCGGCTGGTGATACCGCCGTCTGTTTGCGGGCTTCAATGGCATTGATTTGTCTGGTCCAGCGCGCTCGCCAGCACGCCCTTTCCGACACTCCCGAGCACGATGCCGAGCAGCGGTCCCTTCGGGTTCTTTCCTTCTCTCATGTATTCAGGCCAGAGTGAGCGATACGTGGACGTGGTGCGAGCCTACTGGTTAGCCGCGGGCACGCCGCGGGTTGAGGCTGCACTACTGCTCGCCCCGGACTATTTGGGAGTGGACGAGTGCAGGAAGCGCTCACCATTGCGAGCCGAACAGCGTCGATACCCTGAACGGCACCGTGCTCGAGTTGGCGCATCAACTCGAGTGGCCACCTCGTCACCCCAGCCGACAACCTGCTGGTCGGCGTGAATGCCACAGTCGTCGGCACGATCCACGCCGGCAACCTGACGCTCGACTCGAATCTTTCGCCTATGAAGCCTGGGATCAGCTCGCACCGGGCACTGTTCGTCTCCACGTCTCAAACACATCCTGGCGAAGCTGGGCGCAGCCAATCCGACTCAAGCAGCGCTAAGCGCGTGGCAGCTCTGGCACGCCTGCTGAGCGAGGCTACTAGTCCTCTGGAGCGAGGTCCGGATCATTCCAAGGAATCCGGAAGGTTCATTCCGACAGTCGGTACGGCCACAACGTCGCTGCCCGAATCTAGAAACGCCAGGCGCACAAGCCGAAGCGACCGAAGGGGTGGGTTCGTATGGCGCACCCTAACGAACCCAACGCGGCGGCCTGGCCTGTGGATTTGGAGCACACCAGGATGACACCAACCGACCAGGCCTGCAGGTACATATTGACGCCCTCTGCGAGAACCACGGTTGAGCGGCGCGAGTTCCTGCGAACCGCCTTGCTAGCGCTGGCCGCCGCCTCGATTGGCCTGCCTGGTGTGGCGCGAGCGCAACCGACAAACAGCGCAAACCCGAGTGCCAGCCCATACCCAAATAGAGGATCCACCATGGCTCAGCTGAGTTCGTCTACCGCCCCTATCACCGTCGTGCTAGTCCACGGCGCCTTCGCGGACGCCTCCAGTTGGACCGGCGTAATCGAGCGCCTGCAGGGCGCCGGGGTCCAGGTCATGGCCCCCGCCAACCCTCTGCGGGGTATCGCCATCGACTCTGCGTACCTGGCTAGCGTGATCTCGCAGATCTCAGGACCGGTGCTTGCCGTTGGCCACTCGTACGCCGGGGCGCTGATCAGCAACGCGGCCAGTGTTGCGAAGAACGTCGTCGGCCTGGTGTTTGTCGCCGCGTTCGCCCCCGACGAGGGCGAGCGCCTGGGTGAGCTTGCAAGCGGCTCGAAGGACAGCCTCCTGGGCACTGCGCAGATTCCGTTGCACTATCCAACGGGACCGGACGGATCAACCGCGGTGGAGTTCGCCGTCGATCCGGCGAAATTCCGCGAGGTGTTCGCCGCCGATCTGACCGCCAAGCAAGCGGATGTGCTGGCTGCGACTCAGCGCCCCGTGTCGGAGCTCGCCTTTTCCCAGCCGAACGGAACCCCTGCCTGGAAGGGCCTGCCGAGTTGGGCCGTGATCGCGACAAGCGATAGGGCGGCCGGCGCTGACATCACGCGTTCAATGGCGCAGCGCGCAGGGGCGAACATCACGGAGATTGAAGGGTCGCACGTCGTCATGATCTCGCAGCCTGAGGCTGTGACGGACGTCATCCTGAGCGCGATGGCCGGCGTCAATCAGGCTACAGACGCGGGCCGCCGCTCGGCAGTCTGAAGCGAGACGTTCGACAAGGTGACGAGCTGACGAGCGATGCCAAACACTTTCATTCGATGCACGCCCGACATCGAGAAAATCGATCCGCATCTCGACGAGTTGCTGGCGCAACTCGTTACCTTTTGGGAGAAGAAGGGTCGAGCATCACCGGCTACGGAGGGTACCGGTCGAGCGGTGCGCGGTGCGCATGCCAAAACGTTCGGTGTGGTCGAAGCCACCGTCGAATTTCTGGATGATCTCCCGGTCGAATATGCCCAGGGAATCTATGCGAGACCCGGGCAGCATGGAGCGGTGATTCGGTTCTCCAGTACATCGGGACATCTCGGTCCGGATGCGCACCTCGGGACAGGCATTGGCCTGGCCATGAAAATGTTCGACATCGACGGGCCGAAGCTTATGGATGAAGAGCCGGAGTCATCCACGTTCGATCTGGTCTTGAAGAATATCCCTGTGTTCATTGCTAACACAGCGCGCCACTACCTGTTCATCGAGGAGGTTGCGAACGACGCGCCATGCGACACGGCGATTACATCGCCAAGATCCGCGTCGCGCCTGCCGTCACCAATGCTCAGCACGTCCTCCAGCCCACGCTCGACCTGAGCACCGGACCCGATGTCTTTCGCACGGCCCTCACGCGTGAACTCAGTAGCGAGGCGTACGAGTTCGAGCTGCAAGCCCAGTTGTGTGCCGATCTTGAGAAGATGCCTGTCAACGAGCTCACGGTCGAGTGGTCCGAAGAGTTGTCGCCGTTCGTAACAATTGGCCGGATCCACATTCCGCAACAGGACGTGGCCGGCGTGAGCGGAGAGAATTTCGAGCGAACAGACGCCCTGTCGTTCAATCAGTGGCGCGTCACGGCCGCGCACGCGCCGCTGGGCGAGATCATGCAGGTTCGAAGGATTTACACGGCCTCGGCGAAAGTCAGACGCCAGCTGAACCATCAGCCAGAAGCCGAGCCGAAGAGCCCGGCAGCAGTGCTGCGCTGAGCGCACGAAACGGAGAACTTTTCGACATCAAGCGGCCGGCGCTGTCGTCTGGAGGTGCCATCGTCCTCTCGGACGACCCATGGCTCAGCCCAACAACGCTCCGTGATTCAGTCTAAGAGTCGGTATGTACCACGCCGATCCCCGTCCATGCTGTGAAGCAGCTGATCTCTCACCTGTAGGGGAGCTTTCCCGTATGTCCCAGAAACGAATTCGCCAGCACTTATCAGCGGTCACATACACGCTGATCGCGCTCCTTTGCGTCGCTGCCACCTTCACGGCCCCGGCCGCGCAAACGTTCGCCGCACCTGGGCCCCCATCCACGTCAACCATGGCCATGCCGGCAGCGTGCGCCAGTCTCACGGCGGTGTCGCTTCCAAATACCACCATCAACAGTGCGGTAGAAGCGCCCAGCGATCAGATTCCGCCGCCGCTGCCGGGCTTTCCGCCAACACCCATCGTTGCCACCTGCCGCGTCCACGCGACGGTGACCACACCTGGTGCAGGCGACCACATCGGCGTGGACGTCTGGATGCCGACCAGCGGCTGGAACGGCCGCTTCCAGGGGGTTGGCGGCAGTGGCTTCGTCGCGAACGACTTCAATGAGATGGCGGCTGCAGTCGACGCCGGATACTCCGCGGCCGGCACCGACGCCGGCCACACGTCCCAGTCGCCAGTTGCCTCACTCGACGGTTCGTTCGCGCTCAACAGCGACGGTCGCCTCAACCGGCCACTGATCGAAGACTTCGCTTTCCGTGGGGTACACGACCTCGCCCTGGTTGGCAAGGCGGTCACCGCTGCCTACTACGGGTCCCAGGCGCAGTTTGCGTACTGGAACGGCTGCTCCACCGGTGGCCGCCAGGGTCTGGCGGAAGCACAGCGTTATCCGTCGGACTTCAACGGCATCCTCGCGGGAGCGCCGGCCATCAACTGGGACACCTACGTGCCTGCCTCGCTCTGGCCGGAGCTCGTCATGCAGCGATCAGGCGACCTGCTTCCGCAGTGCAAATTCGACGCATTCCAGGCCGCGGCAATCAAGGCATGTGATGCGCTCGGCGACGGAGTTGTTGACGGTGTGATCGGCGATCCGCTTGCATGCCACTTCGATCCCCATGCGCTCGTGGGGACCGTCACACCCTGCGGCACGATCACCGCCCAGGATGCGGACATCGTCGCGAAGATCGTCGCAGGGCCGCGCACGACGAGCGGCAAGTTCCTGTGGTACGGACTGACGTGGGGAGCTCCCTTCGCCGGACCCGTCACCAACCCGTTTGACGGTCTCGCAAACACGACCACCAGCGGCGGCAAGACGATCGGGGTGCCATTCCCTCTGGTGCTGCAGTACCTCGGGACATGGGTCCAACGCAATCCGCCCGTCCCTCAGGGCAGCTGGGATTGGACGACCACGACGTACCACCAGTTCGAGCAGTTGTTTCAGCAGTCCGTCGAGATGTACGGCAATGTGATGGGCACGGACAACCCGGACTTGCGTCAGTTCAAGAAGGCCGGTGGCAAGTTGCTCGTGTGGCACGGCCTTGCCGACCAGCTGATTTTCCCACAGGGAAGCATCAACTACTACAACCGTGTGCAACAGCTGATGGGCGGCACTGACGACACGACGGATTTCGCAAGGCTCTTCCTCGCTCCTGGCGTAACACACTGCGGCCTGTTCGCGCCGGGACCTGTTCCAGAGGATCCTCTCGATCAGCTCGTGCAGTGGGTCGAGAACGGCAACGCTCCAGACTCACTGAGTGGTGTCGTCCGCGATCCAGCCAGCGGTGCCGTTACCGAGACGCGTCCCATCTGCAGCTATCCGGAGGTTGCGCGCTATATCGGGCACGGTGCAACGACAGACGCGTCGAGTTTCGTCTGCCGGCGCTCGTCACTGGCAACAAACAACTAGCGCTCAGGAGAAGGACCAACCATGGTTACAAGCACGACATCGACGACGACTTCGCTCAACGCGGCGGCAACTGACGAATCCATTCGTCCGTTCCAGTTTCACGCGCCGGATGATGCGCTCTTGGACCTGCGTCGTCGCATCGCCGCGACGAGCTGGCCCGAGCCGGAGCTGGTAGCCGACGCCTCGCAAGGCGTGCAGTTCGCGACGATGCAGAAGCTCGCACAGTACTGGGAGACGCAACACGACTGGCGCAAGATCGAAGCAAGACTCAATGCCTTGCCCCAGTACACCACGACCATCGATGGACTGAACATCCATTTCATCCATGTCCGCTCGAAACATCCCGGCGCGTTGCCCATCGTTATCACCCACGGGTGGCCCGGCTCGATCATCGAGCAGTTAAAGGTTATCGAGCCGCTGACCGACCCCACCACCGCGGGTGGAGATGTCTCGGACGCCTTCGACGTGGTGATTCCCTCGCTGCCAGGGCACGGCTTTTCAGACAAGCCGACAACCACCGGGTGGCACCCGCAGCGTATTGCGCGTGCGTGGGCCGTGCTAATGCGGCGCCTCGGCTACCAACGCTATGTCGCACAAGGCGGGGACTGGGGCAACGCTGTCACGGAGCAGCTGGCGCTGCAAGCACCGCCGGAGCTTGCTGGTATTCATACCAACATGCCAGCCACAGTTCCCGAGGACGTGGCGACGGCGCTCCAGTTCGGCCAACCAGCTCCAGCGGGCCTGTCGGCCGAGGAGCAAGGCGCCTGGGACCAGCTCGACTTCTTTTATAAGCATGGGCTCGCCTACTCGCAGGAAATGGGCAACCGGCCCCAAACGCTGTACGCACTGGTGGATTCGCCCGTTGGCCTGGCTGCCTGGATGCTCGACCACGACGATCGCAGCTACCGACTGATCGCACGCGTCTTCGACGGCGCACCGGAAGGACTGACGCGGGACGACGTCCTCGACAATGTGACGCTGTACTGGCTGACGAAGACCGCGGTGTCGTCGGCTCGCCTGTACTGGGAAAGCAAGCTCGCGTTCTTCGCGCCGAAAGGTGTGCAGCTGCCAACGGCCATCAGCGTGTTCCCCGACGAGCTCTACGCCGCTCCACGGAGCTGGACG
>JAFAOS010000426.1 GCA_019247515.1 Chloroflexota bacterium
GTTCCCCATCAAGCCTTCGGCTCCGTGGATGCCTGGTGCTGGGAACCTACCCCAGGTTTTCCCAAAAGTGCCTGGAGCCCCTTCCCAGCGGCGTCCACGTCCCTGCGGGTGACGGGTCCCCTTCGCGACCACGGCTATGAACTCCAAGAAGTTGCAGCCCCACCCGATGAGCCCGCAGTTGAAGGAGGGCGATGGCTCAGGCAACACATCCGGTCAATCAGTTCAGGTGATATTTCCGGTGTGAGGGAGCGATGTTGGTGGCAGTAGTCAGTGGCCTGGAGCTTGGGCCAGGTCGTTCTCAGACATTTGGAGTTTGAAGACATGTTGCGAGTAACCGTGATGGGTAATCTGGGCAGTGATGCCCAGGTGCGTTTCAGCGCACGCGAGAACCGGATCGCCAGCTTCCGTATTGCTGTCAACCAGACTCGAACCAACGCCGCGGGCCAGCGTGAAGAAAACGCCGAATGGTTCCGCGTCAATGTGATGGGACGCCAGGCGGAGTACGCCTCGCAGCTGCTCAAAGGACAGCGCGTGCTGGTCGTTGGCCGATTGCAGATTGCGCACTTCCAGCGCCAGGACGGCTCGCCGGGTGTCGGCTTCGATGTATGGGCGGACGAAATTCAGAACGTTGGCGGCCGGCCTGCCTCGGACAGCGAGGACAGCCGGGTGGGCGCGGCGGTGGGTGAGCCTGCCGATGAGTTCCCGGAACCTGATCTTCCGTTCTGACCAGTGAGCCAGGCGGAAAGGGTGGGTGTCTGTGCAAGGAAGCCCACCCCTCCGCTTGAGCCGACGAAGGGATCGACGACGATGACCTGGCGATTGGGAATTCTGACTGACCGGGCTGGTCACGTACACCTCGGGGCTGTTGTGGCCGGCACCAACGGTTCTGGGCGCGAGTATATCGACCTGTTGGCGCCCGTTGGAGCGGATGCCGTCGGCGAGCTGGACCTTGAGCGTTTGTCGGAGCTTGTGCACGGCGAGCAGCTCAGTGATCTGCGGCGAGTGGCCGAGCACTGCATCGAGGATGCGCGGCTCCGAAGGCGAATCGTCGCGCTGACGCACGAGGCGGCGGTGAGCGAGTCGTCTCCCGCAACCGCCGCCTGAACTCCGATTCGCGGCGCGTATGGGAACCTCAGGCGATGCAATGCTCGATGCCCGCCACGAGGAGCGATGTATGGATCAGGACGAGCTCGAGCGGCTGGAGCACGTCGTTGACCGGGGGCGTGCGGCGTTTGTCGAGGTTGGCCAAGCGCTGGCGGCAATCCGCGATCGCCGCGGCTATCGACTGGCCGGCTATGCCACGTTCGAGGCGTATCTGCAGGAGCGCTGGGGCTGGAGTCGGCAACGCGGCTATCAGCTCATCCACGCGTCGGACGTCGTAGCAGATTTGGCCGCTGACGAAATGTCAACACCTGTTGACATTCCCACCGAAGGGCATGCACGCGCCCTGGTGCCTCTGGCGCCAGCCGAGCGCCGCTCGCTGCTCGAGCAGGTCGGCGATCTCAGCCGGTACAGCACGCGAGAGCTGTATCAGGCGGCGCGGCAGGTGAAGTCGGAGATCCGCGCACGGCCGGCCGTGCGCCGTTCGCGCGAGCAGAATCCCGGTGTGTCGCTGCGGGAAACGGAGGTGATGCGCGATCCCGACATTCGCATCGAGCAGGGACTTGCCGAGCACCTACCGTGGGCGGACGGTGAAATCAATCTGGGCATCACCAGCCCGCCGTATTGCCTTGGCGAAGGGGTCGCGTATGCAGATGGAGGCGACTACGACGACTACACCCTGTACGGCGATCAGCTCGTGCCAGCCTGGTGCCGGGAGTTTTTTCGCGTAACGGATCCGGCTGGGGGACGGTGGTGTGTGAACGTGCCGATGGATGTCGCTGGCCACCGTCGGCGAGATCCCAAGGGCCGACCGCTGGAGCCTCAACCCATGTATGCAGATTGGTTGCAGGCGCTCCTGGCTGCAGGCTTCAGCTATCGCACCACTATCCTCTGGCACGACGATCAGGCGGGCGCCGGCACGGACCGTGGAACATCCAATCCGTCGGCGCCGCATGTCGTTGCGCCGGTGGAAGCTATCATTGTCGTACACCGTGGCGCCTGGAAACGGGTGGTTGAAACCGAGCGGCGGCACGATCTCGACCACGAGGACTGGTTGCAGTTGTGTGGACCGCGCGGTCTGTGGCGGTTTCCGGGTATCCACGACTCGCACCACCCGGCACCTTTCCCGGAGGAGCTACCGCGTCGTCTCATCAATCTCTACTCCTGGCATGAGGATGTGGTTGGCGATCCCTTCGTCGGACGAGGCACCACGGCGGCTGTTGCTGCGCGGCTGGGCCGGCATGTCCGTGCGCTGGATCGCGCAGGACCGTACGTTGCGATGACGCAGGAATGGGTGGCGCGCGAGCGCCGCGCCGTCGAAAAATCGGTCCTTGTCGAACGATGAGAAAGTGCAGCGTTCCACATGCTTGGCCTGGCGACGCTGGTGGACTGTGATCGTTGGCTCCAGCATGCATACCGGCTCCAACTCCGGGCTGCGTGGATGAGGGGGTATCGTGCACGGATGCGACGTGTGGACCGCCAGCTTGTACTCGGCCTGACTTTGGTGGCGGTCGGGATATTCTCACTTGGCGCTCAGACGCAGGTGCCGCCGGGTGCACCCGAGCTCGGTTCGGCCACCGCCGATCCAACGTCCCTCGGCGTCACCATTCCGGGCAGCTTTCTGGGCTTCTCACACGAGTGGTCGGGCGGCCAGGAGTTGATGGGCGACCCGGCGACGGCGACGAATCCGGTCTATCGCCAGCTGATCCAGAACCTGCTGGCGTACGGTGCGGGTCCGTTCGTTGTCCGCATCGGTGGCAACAGTACCGACCGGACCGGCGAGCCTCAACCAGACACCACGAGCCCGTTCGCGCAGCTGTTCGCCGACCTCGGTGTCCAGTTCACCCTGGGCGTCAATCTGGGTGGTGGGGATCCGAACCTGGCCGCCGATCAGGCGCGTGCCTACGTCCAGGGCATGCCCGCCGGCTCGCTAACCGCGATCGAGATCGGGAATGAGCCCGACCTGTATCACGCCAACGGTGACCGCCCGGCGAGCTATGACTACGCCGATTATGCGCGCGACTTCGCGACCTGGCGCTCAGCCATCTCGCCCAGCCTGGCAGCCGGCGTTGGGCTCATGGGGCCGAGTTGGTCGAGCGCTGCCAGCCTTAGAGATCTGGACCAGTTTCTCGATCAAGAGGCTCCCAACCTGGCGCTCGTGAGTCACCATTGGTACGCCGGCACACAGTGCAATGGCAGGACGAATCCGCCGGATTACTTGTTGCGACCCGAGTCGGCCACCTCAGGCGCCAACGCTGTGCGGAGTGCGGTGGCGCTCGCGCACGTGCGAAGCTTGCCCTTTCGAATGGGAGAGATGAACTCGATCTCCTGCGGCGGGGAGCCGATGGTCAGCGACACCTTCGCTTCTGCGTTGTGGGCCGCCGACACCATGTTTGAGCTCGCGAATGCTGGAGTAGATGGCGTCAATATCCACACCGGAAACGGCGGTGCCTACGCTCTGTTCACTTTTGATCGGCCAACCGCGACAAGCGGCTTCGTGCTGACGTCAGTGCGTCCCAGCTACTACGGCCTGCTGTTCTTTCAGCAGGCGGCACCCGCCGGCTCGCGACTCGTGGCCGTGTCAACCACGACTTCCGCGAACCTGAAGGTCTGGTGCAGCGAGGATGCTTCAAGGGTCTTGCGGGTCGCGGCCATCAACAAGGATCAGGCCGCTGGCGGTACGCTGCAGCTGCAGGTGCCGTCGTCTTCAGCCGCCAGCCTAGTCCGGCTACAGGCGCCGTCATTGGAATCGCAGGCGGGCGTCACGCTTGGCGGCCAGACGTTCGACCACTCACCTGACGGAACACTCCAGGGTGTGGAGAGCACGGAGACCGTGGTGCCCGCCGTCGACGGCAGTTACACGTTCGTCCTGCCGCCGCTGAGCGCCGCCTTGCTGACGACCGGCCCCTGAGCGGCAGGCAAGGCGCCCATTCTTCGATTTAGCCACACGCCGAGCCTGGCACCTCCCTCATCAGCCGCAAGTGACTTGCAGACGTTGCTGCGGCCAACGGGCTATGAATCGCGTGGCGCAGAGTAGCGGTCAGGCATTCTTCGGGTTAGCAAGCGACGAAGTTGGTGCGGAAGCCCGCCTGGTGCCGAGACTGGCCCCGTGGCAGAGTGCGTTGCGCGCGCGATTCAGAGCGTTAATCGGGCAGCTCGGGCGCTTGCCCTTATCCGCGCCGACCCCCTGCGGATAGGCGTAATTGGCAGACGTCGCCTTCCGACCGTACTCGCAGGTCGACGGCCCGCGGTTCGAACTCGAACGCGAACGAGGCACGAACGTGCAGAGCGCGCCATGGCAACAGATCTCTGCCGCCCACCATACGCCATTCCTACGTTGACCACGGGTGCGGCTTCCATTTGGGTGTGTTTGCCACCCAAACGCTGCCATCCAGCGGCCGTTGAAAGTCTACGAATAGGCTCCCCGAACTACGACTCGCGTCCGCCATCGTCAACGACACATCGATGACCATTCCGGGAGGGCCATGTTCTTCGCTCCACTCCTTCTCCTGCTCTGGCGTCGAGAAAATGATGGGGTAGGTGACGATCGAAAATTCCGCGCCAATATTGAGCGTCGGCTTGTGGATGGTGACCCTCCCGTTCTTGGTCGACGCCACCGTCACGTTGGCCGTGTCTGGCACTTCCGACTCGGAAAGCTCCCAGCGCAGGGGCCTGACTGCCGTACGGTCGGTGACTGGAGGCGGCTCGTGAGGGCTGAGCGTCAACTCAAGATCGCGCGCTTCGCGGTCGCCTGTGTTGCGAACGGTAATGTCCAACCAGGTACCACTCCCCAGCCACATGAGGTGGAGGAGGGAACCTAATGGCTTCCAGGGGGCACCGTACTCCTCCTCGCTGAAGCCGACCTCGATGTGTGGCTTGCGAATGAGCTCCGTTACCAACTGGTTGTGATCTCGCTGGAGGAGAACCAGTTGCCAGAGCGCAAACGCGGCTGCAGCAACGGCGGCGACCAGCCCGACGACGCTGACAATGAACTGGGGCAGGGCGAGCGTGTCGGCGTTCACCGTGCGATGGCCAACTCAATTCGGGGCCGATGCCTGGCAGTCGAGCCCGGCGGCAATGAGAGTTCGCTGCTTACTGCGTAGCGCCGCGACATGGTGGAACTGGCTGTAGGGACACGTGCCGATGGTATAGGCGACCGCCTACGCGGCGGGCCGTCCAGACTGGCCGCGAACAGTCGAGGACTCTGTCGTTCCGCCCCAGGCGTCAGCGGCTGCCGGAACCAGCGACTCCTGGGAGCCAACAGCACGCTAACCCGATCCTCCACGATCTTCGCTACTCGCCGAGTAGCAGGCCATCTCAGCGAGAGACGCCCATCGGGGGGAGAGTCTCCGGAGAGAATGCCGCTTAGCCCTCCGGAGAGTAGAGCATCGCCACGCGCTCATACCCGTCGATGCAACCAACAGTATCAATGCGCGCGGGTTTGCCACTATTACAGAGCGAGACAGCTAGCGTTTTCATCGACGCCGGTGCATCTGACGGGATCACTACCCATTCGTTGTTGATTCCGCAGAGCCCCGGATTCGGCAATCCCGACCATCGCATATATAGCTCTCCGCGGGATCCCGCT
>JAFAOS010000331.1 GCA_019247515.1 Chloroflexota bacterium
AAGAGACGACGACGGGCGTGATCCGCCTGCGCAGCATGGCCAAGGACGGCGTGCTCAAGTACCCGATCATCGCCGTGAACGAGGCGATGACGAAGCACATGTTCGACAACCGCTACGGCACGGGCCAGAGCACGATTGACGGCATCGTGCGGGCCACGAACGTGCTCCTCGCCGGCCGCCACGTCGTCGTGTCTGGCTACGGTTGGTGCGGCAAAGGCGTGGCGATGCGGGCGAAGGGGCTCGGCGCGAACGTAATCGTCACGGAGGTCGACCCGATCCGCGCGCTGGAAGCGCTGATGGACGGCCACCGCGTGCTGCCGATCGCCGAGGCGGCGCGCGAAGGCGACCTATTCGTGACCGTGACCGGCGACAAGAACGTACTGAGCGGCGCGCACCTGGCCGCCATGAAGGACGGCGCCATCGTCGCGAACTCGGGTCACTTCAACGCGGAGATCGAGATTGAGGCGATGGCGAAGGCCGCCAAGAGCCGCCGCCAGGTGCGCGAGTTCGTGGAAGAATTTACGTACCCCGATGGGCACCGCATCTACCTCCTGGGCGAGGGTCGGCTGATCAACCTCACCGCGGCGGAGGGCCACCCGGCCGCCGTGATGGACATGAGCTTCGCGAATCAGGCGCTGGCCGCAGAGTACATGCTGGGCCACAGCAAGGACCTGGAGCGCACGGTCTATGCCGTGCCCGAGCCCATCGACCGCGAGATCGCGCGTCTCAAGCTGGAATCGCTCGGCGTCCGCATCGATAAGCTTACCGAGGAGCAGGCCCGCTACCTGGAATCGTGGGACGAGGGGACATAGTGAAGTACTGAGAGCGTGTTTGATAAGAGAGAAGGCGAGGTTGGGTAGTAGGCACTGATCCTGCGCCGAGGCCGGAGAGACCGGTGGGAGGTGCAGCAGATGCCAGCGACAACGGCCCGACGAGCGTACCCGACCGACCTGACCGACGCGCAATGGGCCTTGCTCGACCCGTGGCTGAGCGCGCGGGCCTCGACCGGGCGCCCGCGCACCGTGGACCTGCGCGAGGTGGTCAACGCGGTCTTGTACTTGCTGCGAACCGGCTGCCAGTGGCGGCACTTGCCTCACGACTTCCCGCACTGGTGCACGGTGCGCTACTACTATGATCTCTGGCTGTGGAATGGCACCTGGGTCCAGATCAACACCGCGTTGTGCGCCCAAGACCGCGAACGGCTGGGGCGCGAGGCGCAGCCCAGCGCGGCGATCATTGACAGCCAAGCGGCCAAGGCGACCGAGAGCGGCGGAGAACGGGGGTACGACGGCGGCAAAAAAAGTGGTGGGGCGGAAACGCTTCGTGCTGGTCGATACGGAGGGCCATGCGCTCGGCGTGCTCGTGGTGCCGGCGGATTGGTCGGAGCAAGCAGGCGGGCGGGCGCTGCTCGCACAACTCCTGCCGCACCTACCGCGCTTGCTTAAGTTGTGGGCGGACCAGGGGTACCGGGGCGACCTCGGCGCGTGGCTGCGGGAGACGTTCGGGGTGGAGTTAGAGATCGTCACGCGCCCTCCGGACGCCAAGGGCTTTATCCTGCTCGCGCGACGCTGGGTGGTGGAACGCACGCTGGCGTGGTGGTCGCGAAATCGGCGCTTGGCCAAGGAGTACGAGCACTTGCTGGCCGGCAGTACCCTGCTCCTGTATCTGGCGGCGGTGCAGTTGCTGCTTAAGCGCCTCGCTCCCCATCCGACCGCGCGCCGACCTTATGCCCCACCCCGCCCTGGCTACTCTTGATGCGTGTTATCAAACACGCTCTTAGAGTTCGCTTGGAGGCGAGCGCCGAACGCTGCATTGCGGCGATGGCAGAACGTATGCTGTCTTATGGATCTTGCCGGGTGTACTGTCTGTCTAGCTTCGCTGTGTCGATGGCGACCAGTATGGAGCCCATCCTTTGTCGAGCGGATTTCCAGCCGGCACTTTAAGGTACATTGTGCCGCCGCTTAGAGGGCATGAGGGAGGTCCGCATGGACTCGTCGCTAGATCTGGACGTGATCATCCTGGGGATGGTGCGAGCGACGCTAACGCGCGTGGTTGGCCCCGACGCGCTGCAAGTCGCTGAGCCGCGGGTGCGGGTCATTGGGCAGGGCGCGCCCCGGCCGCGGGTCGAGATCAGCCTGCGCTATGGCGGGGAAACCTGTGTCCGCACCTTTGTGCTGGAGGACGAGCCGGACCGCATAGCCCTGGAACATTCCGTGAATGATGCCTTCCTGCCGATGCTAGAGGAGATGGGGCTGCTCCCCCCCGAGGCGGAGGCCGTGGACGACCCGCCGCTCGGCCAGCCCACGGTCCACCAGATCGACCACTGAACCGACCACCCACCAGGGGGACTGGCCACCGGCGCGGCGCGCGCCGGGGTGGCTGGACTTGGTCGCCGCTCTGATGCCGGCGGTGTTGGGGCTGACCGCCGCACTCCTCATCGGGCGCCCGGAGCCAGGGAAGGCGCCCTGAGAGAGTCGCGGCGCACGTCGGCGACGACTGACGTGCTCGTGGACGGATGCTGGCTCCAGACTGATGCTGGCTCCAGAGTAGAGAAGACACGCCTGGCGCCGACCCGGCCA
>JAFAOS010000447.1 GCA_019247515.1 Chloroflexota bacterium
GCCCTGCTCGGCCGCAACGGCGCCGGCAAGACCACCACCATGAACTCGATCATCGGCTTTCTCAGGCCGCGGGCGGGCAAGGTGCTGGTTTCGGGCCGCGACATGACCGGTAAACCGCCATACACTATTGCCGGCACCGGCGTTGGCCTGGTGCCGCAGGGCCGCCGCGTCTTCGCACCGCTCTCAGTCCGCGAGAACCTGGTCTTTGCGCAAAGCCCGCGGGGGCCGTGGACGCTGGAACGCGTCTATCAGTTGTTCCCACGGCTCGAGGAACGCCAGCACCAGCGCGGCAACACGCTCAGCGGTGGCGAGCAGCAGATGCTGGCAATCGGTCGCGCGCTGCTGATGAATCCGAGCCTGCTGCTGATGGACGAGCCGTCCGAAGGCCTGGCGCCGCTGATCGTGCGCGACATCGGCCGCATCATCGGTGAGCTGAAGCAGAGCGGCATCGCCATATTGCTGGCCGAGCAGAACCTCGCTATGGCCCTGTCCGTGGCCGATCGCTGCTACGTGTTGAACAAAGGCCAGGTGGTAGCCGAATCGAGCGCCGAAGCGCTGCGCGACGACGAGGAACTCAAGCACCGCTTCCTCGGAGTGTAAGAACGTCTTTCGTCTACCCTGGTCACCAATGACCCAGACAGAGACGCGCAGTCCGCACTTCGGCCGCGAGGCTACCGCGGCGACTTACCGTGATATCCACCTGCCGCGCGTGTTTGCGCCGTGGGCGCGCATCCTGCTCGAGATCGTGCCGCCGCGGCCCGGCGATGCCGTGCTGGACGTCGCCACGGGACCCGGCACCGTCGCCCGCCCCGCCGCTGCCAAAGCAGGCCCGAGCGGCCGCGTGACAGGCGTGGACCTGAGCGCGGCGATGCTTGGCGTCGCCAGGTCCTTCCCACCGGAGCCGCAAAGCGCCCCAATCGAGTACCTCGAAAGTCCGGCCACCTCCATCCCGCTGCCCGATGCGAGCTTCGACCGCGCCTACTGCCAGCAAGGCCTCCAGCACATGTCCGACCCGGGGGCGGCGCTGCGCGAGATTCGCCGCCTGCTCAAACCAGGCTCGAGACTAGCGGTCGCCATCTGGCAGCAGTCGCCCTTCAGCCTGTTCCGCCAGGTCGTCGCGGACCTGGGCATTGCCGCCGAGGGCGCCCAGCCATCCACCTTCGGCCGCGACCCCGGCGAACTGACCAGAGCCTTGAAACAGGCCGGATTCACCGAAGTCGAGGTCCAGACGCGCCAGCTCGAATCGGTGCTCGAAGGTGGCATCCCGCAAGCGCTGGAGGTCGCCGTCGCGACCTCGGCCGGCGCTGGGATGGGCAATCTCTCCAGCGCCGACCAGGAACGGGTCAGAGCCGCTCTCTCCAGGGCCCTGCAGCCGCTTGTCAAACCCGACGGGGTCCACCTGATCAGCATCTCCAGCATCGCCTCGGCCACATGCGCGTGACCGACCTCAACCTGAGCTTCGCGATCAGTCCCTACGACCGCGTCCTGCCGCTCATCAGCGGCGAGATCAGGCCGTCCGGTGTTCGTCTGGAGTACGAGCCAAATCCCTCGCCCTCGTCTGCGTCGCCGGTCCCCCGAATGTTCTTCGAACAGATCAAGTACCAGCGCTACGACGTGTCCGAAATGTCGTTCTCATCGTTTCTGATCGAGCGCCCCAAAGGCTTCCCATACCTGGCGCTGCCCGTATTTCACAACCGGAATTTCCGGTACACCAACCTCGTCGTGCGCGACGGCGCCGGCATCCGCCAGGACCATCCGGAGGACCTCAAGGGCAAACGTTTCAGTATTCCGGATTATCAGATGTCCATGGCGCTGTGGACACGCGGCATCCTGCAGCACGAATTCAACATCCTCCCGCGCGATCTGCAGTGGTTCCAGACGCGCGGCGAACGCTTCAGCCATACCGGCGCCAGCGGTACGCGATTGCCGGAAGGTGTGCAGCTGACTTTTGCCAACGCCGTCGAAGCGGAGCTCTTCCGCCGCGCGGAAGTGGACGTGTCGATGTCCTACGCGGCCGGCAGTCCGGGCGTCAAATCGCTGTTCAGCGATCCGCAAGCCGAAGCCACGCGCTTCTACACGAAGACCGGCATCTTCCCACCCCACCACATCACCGTCGTCCGCGAGAGCATCGTGCAGGCGCATCCCTGGGTTGCGCTGAGCCTGGTAGACGCGTTCCAGCTCGCCAAGACGATCGCCCAGCGAAGGGTGCGCGAGCAGAGCCTGTTCGTCTTCAACCAGCAGTACGTGCAGAACGAACGGGCGCTGTTTGGCGACGACCCCTGGGTCTACGGGATCAAAGCCAACGCCGCGGCGATCGAGATGGTCCAGACGATTTCCGTGGAGCAGGGGCTCACTTCCCACAAAGCTTCGCTCGAGGAGCTCTTTCCGGAGTCGGTCATCGTCGCCGACGAATCCACGATTGGTCTCTAATACCTTTGCGGCCCGCTGGCGGGTGCGCAGCTACGAGCTGGATACCAACGGGCACGTCAACAATTCCGTGTATCTCGCGTACGCCGAGGAGGTGGCCGTGCTCCACGCGGAGGCAGTTGGCTTCGGCAGAGAGTGGACGACGCGCCAGGGCGGCGCCTGGGTCGTCCGCAAACACGAGATCATCTACCATCTGCCCGCGCTGTACGGCGACGAGCTGGAGCTGACCACTACGCTGATTGAGGTGCGCGGCGCCCGCGGCGTGCGCCAGACGCCGATCGACCGCGTGGACGGCGCCCACCTGGCTGACATCACCACCGAGTGGGTGTGGGTGCGCGCCAGTGACGGCCGCCCGACACGGGTGCCGCCGGCGGTGATCGAGGCGCTACTATCGAACCCAACAGCTCAGCGGGGGAGTCATCCACGATGCCCATGACCCACGATGGTCTGTCGCACTGGCAGGCCGAAGCGGGCACCACGCCGCTTATCGATACGACCATTGGTGATCTGCTCGACCAGCGCGCCGAGGAGTTTCCAGCCCAGGCAGCGGTCGTCTACTCGTGCTACCCCGAGTACGGCCCGGCCTTCGACGTTCGCTGGAGCTATGCGCACTATCGCCAGCGGGTCAACGCGGTCGCCAGGGGCCTGATCGCGATTGGCCTCGAACGGGGCGATCACATCGGCATCTGGGCCGCCAACGTGCCCGACTGGCCGGTGCTGATGCTTGCCGCGAACAAAGCCGGGCTGGTCGTGGTGACCATCAATCCGGTACTGCAGGCCCGCGAAGTGGAGTACATCCTCGAGCAGGGCGACGTGCGCGCGCTCTTTTTCATGGCGCGGGTGCGCGATAACGATCACCTGGCCACGGTCCGCTCGTTGACCACGCATGGTGCGAGCCATGGCGAAGTGACCAGCCAGCGCGTTCCCCTGCTGAAATACGTGGGACTGATCGGCCCCGCGCCGGCCGACGTGCGTTCCGAAGACGGCTGGCGTCCAACGCTCGTCGACGAGGTCATCGGCGCGGGCGCCGCCGTGACTGAACAGGACCTCGCCGAGCGACAGGCGTCGGTCTCACCCGGTGACCCCGCGGCTCTCATGTACACCTCCGGCACGACCGGTTTTCCCAAAGGCGCCTTGCTGACCCACCACGGCCTGGTGAACAACGCGGCGCTCATTTCCGAATGGCTCGCGCCGACGCTCACCGTGGGCGGGCGGGAGCTCCACGACATGCGCACTTGCGTGTTGTTTCCGTTCTTTCACGCCGCCGGCCTGGTAGGCATCCTCTGCACGGTGTACAGCGGCCAGGCGATGTGCCCACTGGTCGGCTTCGACCCGTTGAAGG
This sequence comes from Chloroflexota bacterium, assembly GCA_019247515.1. Taxonomy (GTDB): domain Bacteria; phylum Chloroflexota; class UBA6077; order UBA6077; family CF-72; genus CF-72. The sequence goes on from JAFAOS010000447.1 coordinate 3,770, forward strand.
CAATGCAGGTGATCAGCCGCGAACGGTGCGCTTATACCGGCGGCGTGCCAACCATGCTCACCGCGATCCTGCAGCATCCGGATTTTGGCGCATTCGACCTCTCGTCATTGGCGCTCATCACGAGCGGGGCGGCGCCGGTGCCGGTGCTGCTCATGGAGCAGGTCAAGGAGCGCATCGGCGCGGACATCGCGATCGTCTTCGGCCAGACCGAGGGACACTGCTGCCTGACCTCGACGCTGCCGGACGACGCATTCGAGCTGAAAGCCACGACGGTCGGTAAGCCGCTGCCCTATCTCGACGTGAAGATCGTCGAGCCGGGTACCGACCGCGTGGTCCCGGTCGGCGAGCGCGGTGAGTTTCTGTATCACGGCTGGGCGGCGATGCAGGGCTACTACCACATGGCTGACAAGACGGCCGAAACCATCGATGCCGAGGGCTGGGTGCATTCCGGCGACCTCGCAACCATGAATGCACATGGCTACGTCAACATTGTCGGTCGACTGAAGGACATGGTCATTCGCGGCGGCGAGAACCTGTTTCCGCGTGAGATCGAAGAGTTCCTGCTGCGCCACCCGGGTGTGGCGGACGTCCAGGTCGTTGGCGTGCCGGATGCCTACTTCGGCGAGGAGCTGCTGGCGGTGGTCATTCCCCGCGACGGCGCGCAACTCAGCGAATCTGATCTGCGCGAATACTGCGCAGGCAAGTTGAGCCACCAGAAGACGCCGCGGTACTTCCAGTTCGTGCACTCCTTCCCGTTGACGGGCAGCGGCAAAGTGCAGAAGTTCAAGTTGCGCGAGCAGGCCATCCACGATCTCGGACTGGAGCCTGTCGCGAATCGCGTCACCGCGTGAGCCGGGCGTCGGTCGCCGCGTCGGGCACCCCGTCAAAATAGCGGTCCAGGACCTGCGAGAACACCGCTTGCTCGGGCCCGGCGCGGTGAAACAGGGTCATCGACGAGCGCAGCTTCTGGGCGTCGATGCCGCCGAAGATCTGCTCGGCGCTGCCAGCGTCCGCCGCCAGGACCAGGCCGGCGCACTCGATCAGTCGCGGACCGAGGACCGCATGCCGCAAATAGGCCTGGGCCTCCGCCAGCGAGGCGATGGCATAAGTCCGCGACATTTCGCTGAAGCCGAGCCCGGCGACCTGCGGAAAGATGAACCACATCCAGTGGCTGGTCTTGCGACCTCGACGTAGCTCCTCGAGGGCGCGCGCGTACGTATCGCTGGCGTTCTGGGCGTCTACAAAACGCTCCAGGTCGAACGAATCCGCCATCATCTCAGGGTAGTGCACAGCAACCTCGACCGCGCCACCGCCGTCTATGCCGCGATGCAGGCGAACCTGTACGTCTCCGACGGCACGTCGCTGTATCGCGAGACCGCCCCGCCCAGCGGCCCAACGTACGCCTATCTCTGGCCGTTCTCGCGCGCGCTGGTCGGCACCCTGGCGCTGGCGGGCACGCCTGGCGGAGACCGCTACGTCGCGGACGTCCGCGACAGGATGAGCGGCCTCGAGCGCTACTGGGACCGTTTGACCTGGACACCCGCCTACGCCTCCTCGGTGCCAGGCTTCTTCGGTGGCGGTGGCGACAAATATTACGACGACAACGCGTGGGTCAGTCTGGCGCTCATTCAGCATCACCGCATGGGCTTCGGCACGTCCTTGCGGCGGGCCGAGCAATTGTGGAAGTTCGCCCAGAAGGGCTGGGATACCGACCGTCGGGCGCGCATCCTCGGCGGCGTCTTCTGGGTCCAGCAACGTACTGGTGCCGGACTGACCAATCACGACCGGGGTACCGGCGCCACCGCCGGCTACGCGGAGCTCGGGTTCCACCTGCACGAATTGAGCGGCTCGGACGCGTACGACGGAGATGGAGAGCCGGAGGCCAGACCACGGTCCCTGGGCGCGCTGAACATGGTGAACTGGGTCGCCCGGCACGTCGATCGCTCGCAGACCGGCGAAGGCCCGTTCTGGAATGTGGCTCGTCCGGATGGCGGCATCGATCGCAACCTGTGGAGCTACAACCAGGGCGTGATGCTTGGCGCGCGGGTTCTCCAGTACCGCCTCACGCACGATCCCGCATTCCTGGGACTCGCGGAGAGCATCGCCCGACAGACACTCGCAACCTTTGGCGAGTTCACCAGTCACCCGCCGTCCTTCAACGCCATGTGCTTTCAGAACATGCTCATGCTGTGCGCGGAGTCGTCGGATACGGACCTCACTTCGGCGATGCACGCGCGCATGGCGGCGTATGCCGACTGGGCGTGGGAGCCCGCGACCGGCGCGCGCGATCCGGCGACCAACCTCTTCTATTTCACGGACGCGGGCCATCCGGCCAGCAGCCGCCAGCCCGCCCGCCTGCAGGACCAGGGCGCCATGGTCCAGTTGTACGCCCTGCTGGAGTGGAGCCCCGCGGACTACCGCAAACTGACCTGATCTACGCGCGGGTGACCGACGCACATGAGCGTGCGGGTCGTCGCGATACCCTGTCCGCGATGGATTTTGGCTACAACCCGCCCAGCGGCACCCGTGGGGTCGAGCGTTTTCCGGCGGACACGTTCGTCCGTGACCTCCAGGACGTCCTGGACATCGCCTCGCAGTATTTCTCGTCCCTGTGGGTCTCCGACCACCTGATGACCGAGGAGCCCTTCCGGATGGACGTGTGGACCGAGCTCACGTGGATCGCGGCCCGCTACCCCGGCACAATGTTGGGCACCATCGTGCTCTCCAACTCCTTTCGCCATCCGCCACTCATGGCCAAAATGGCCGCCAGCTTGCAAGCCTTCAGCCGCGGCCGCCTCATCCTGGGCTACGGCGCCGGCTGGCTCGAAAGCGAATATCGCGCCTACGGCTTTCCCTTTCCACCGGCCGGCGTCCGCATCGACCAGATGGTCGAAGCGGTCCAGCTCATGCGCGCCATGTGGACCTCGTCTCCAGCCAGCTTCGCCGGCGCTCACTACCAGATCGACAACGCCTATTGCGAACCGCGGCCTCGACCGCAGCCCATCCTCATGATCGGCGGCGACGGCGAGCGCAAGACGCTGCGCGCCGTCGCCGAGCACGCCGACTGGTGGAATACCGTGATGCGGCCGCCGCCGGTGCTGCGTCACAAGCTGGAGGTCCTCGAGCAGCACTGTCGCAACGTCAACCGCGACTACGCCAGTGTGCGCAAAACGCTCACCCGTGTCGCATTCCTGGCGCCCAGTCGCGCGGATGCCGAGCGCAAGGCCGGATCACGCCTCGAGGGTCCCGTACCACCCTTCGCCGGCGAGCCGGCCGCACTGGTTGACCACTTGCTGGAGCTGAACGCGTTGGGCTTCGACCTGTTCCAGATGGTCTTCGCCGACTTTCCCGACACCACCGACCTGCGTCTGTTCGTGGACCAGGTGCTGCCGAAGATTCCCTCTCCCTCTCCCTCTGAGTGAGGGCCGGGGTGAGGGAGGACCCTCTCCCTCTCCCTCTGGGAGAGGGCGGGGGTGAGGGGTGAGGGCTACTTACCACACATACAGCCGCAGCACTTCGCCCGAGTGCCCCAGCGTCCGCACCCGCGCCGAGACGCCCAGCGGACGCAGCACGTCGTCCACCACCTTGCCTACCAGCGACGCCTCACTGCCGCCCAGGGCCACCGCCGCCGCCGGATTCGCTCGCACGACTCTGCCCGCTTCACTTACCACCAGCACCGGCGCGGGCAGCAGTTCCACCAGCGAGCCGACCTCCGCCTCGACCATCGCCAGCAACTGGCGACTGTCATTCGCCGCCACAAGGCGCAAACGGCGTCCGGGCCGGTGCACGCCCTCCACGGTAAGCCTCCGCGTCGCGGCGGGGGGTTAACGGACGGCGCCGGGTGTGTTAGCAGACACGCCCGCCTGCCTCAGCTCGGAAACACGTCTTCTGGCAGCGCGGCTCAGGCCCCGCTCCGCCTCAGGCGCGTTGGGCGGATGCCGGCCAGACGTCGAGGTCGCTGGAGTCGATGAGCGAACCACCGTACGTCCGCGACGTCTGATCGGGCCAGTGCTCGACCAGGCCAAAACTTCGACCCTCGCGATAGCGTCGATACGCGACCAGCACGCCTTCGGCCGTGCGCGCGCCGCCGGTGACGTCGGCGACCGCCGTCCCCGAGGCAACTTCGGGCAATGCGTGACCCGACATCGTCACCGGCCCATCACCCGCGGACGGTAGCTCGTCCAGCAGCGCAATCTCCATCGCCTGCGGACCGACGTACAGCCAGGCGACCGTCGCACCGGGGCCGGTGGGCACCAGCCGGGCGAGCTTCCAGCGCTGGCCTTCGGCAAAATACGAAGCGACGTTCTCTACGACATAGTTGACCGCCTCACGGCTGACCGCGTCGCCGACGCCGATCTGCTCCAGGCCGCCACTCAGGGCCGGCGCCGGGTCGCTGGTGAGCAGCAGGCTCGGGTCCACACCGGGCGCGACGCGGCCGCGCACCAGCAGGTCTTCGCGCTGGTCGACGGCCTGGCGCAGCTCGCGTAGGCCTTGCTGGGCGTTGCGCGGATCGTCGCGCAGCCGTCGTACGCGCTGACGGACGAGATCGTCGTAGCGCCGCAGTGTCTCGCTTCCGCTGTCATCGAGCTGCACCAGGTCCTGCCACGCGGCGCTGCCGTGCGTGGCATCCTGGAGCTCGTCCGCCAGACTCCGCAGCTGGCGCTCCGGCAGGGCTGGATCGGCAGCCAGGTCGCGCAGCGCGGCGGCGGTCTGGGCGCGGAAGACGCGATCGGAGTCCAGAATGCGCTGCTTGCGCAGGAAGGCGACCTCCGCGCGCTGCTCCTCGGGTTGTCGGCTGAGGATGTACCAGCCGGCGCCGGCCAGGGGTCCGGCCAGAATCAACATCAGCAACAGGAGCAGCACGATCCCGCCGCCGCCGACACCGCCCACCAGCAGCCAGGCCAGCAGGAGCAGCACGATGCCGCCGGCGCCCACCAGCAGTCCAGTACCCAGCGCCCGCCCACCGCTCATGCGTCAGCTAAATCCAGCGCCCACCCACGGCTCATGCCTCGGTACCCGGCGCTCGCCCACCGCTCATGCGTCAGCTGAACCCGCCGCTGCCACCACCGCCGCCTCCGCCGCCGCCCCAGCCACCGCCGCTCCACGGCCCACTGCCGCCGCCTTGCGACAGCGCGCCCGCGGCGGCGTTGAGCAGGTCAGCCAACGCGTCGCTCCAACCCTGCGGGCCGCCGGCCCCGCCCGGTGCACCGACTGTCGGCGGCGCGGACAATCCGCCACCAGCACCACCACGGTACTGACCGCCGCCGCCGTACCAGCCGCCAGGCAAAAAGATGATCGGCCCTGGGCCAGGCTGACCCGCGTACACCATCGGCGACTGGCTCGCGGGGACCTCCAGCTGGCGCAGGTACTCGCGGTCCGCGCCAAGCGCGACCGCATATGCCAGATGGCCGTCGTTGAGCGTGTGCGTCTCCTGCGCGAGATGCGCTCGGAATGCGCGCCACCGCGCGGCCTCGAGCGCGCCGCGCGCCGTGCGCCGCGGCGCCTTGCGCGCGACCCACACCACGAGCACGCCGAGCACGACGATCAGCACACCCGGTACCGCCGCGGCCGGCACGATGCCGCCCACCAGCAGCGGCGCCAGGACCGCCAGCACCGTCCCCACCCCAACGCCGATCCAGCCGAGCCGCGTCAGGCGGCGCCGCTCCAGCTGGGGATTGGCCACGAACAGGCCCCCTGCGTAGACGGCTTCGTACAGGCGTTGCTCGAGAATGGGCACCGCCGACGCGAAGCGCAGCCTCGACTGCGACAGCAGGATCTCGCCCTCGCTCACGCCACGCCCGAAGAGCGCCACCAGCAGCACCCGTTCGTAGCGCTCGAGCGACGGGTCTTCGGTCGAGCGATGCAGCTGGACGCGGACGTCCGCGCCCTCATCCTGCTTGAGGCTGAGCACACCCCGTCGCGCCAGGTCGAACAGGATGGCCACGGCATCCCGCAGGTCGGCGACGCCGTCGACCAGGGTGCCAGCCAGCGGGGCGGCCAGGTCGGACGGAGGTTGGTCGAGCACCGCCGGCACCGCCCCGATCTTCGGCTCGCGAACCCGCGAGTACCACAGCAGGACGACGCCAACCCCACCCCCGGCGACGATCGCCACGCTGAGGAGCAGCACGAGGAAATTCGCGATGGGCGCCACGGTTTGTTGCAGCCAGTCGGCCTGGTCGGCCGCGGCTTGCCAGGCGGGCGCGGTGACCGTGGGCAATAGCCCCGCGGGGACTTGCGCCCGCACTTCGGCGCCGGTTGAGGCTGGCAAGCTGCCGACGTCGAAGCGCAGCGTCCGCGAGTCGACCAGCGTGCCAGTGCCGACCTGTTGCGGCAAGCGCCCCAGTGGCGTCTGGTACACGGCGGACATGACCGACGACGCAGTGACGTCGCCCGGCAGGTGCAGGGTCACCGTGCTCGCGGCGACCGAGCCGGGCCGATCGGCGTAGATGGCGTTCCAATCGATCTGGTCGCCGTTCTGATAGACGCGCGTGGCGTCGTGCGCCGTGTAGCGCAGGATGAAGGTGCTCGAGCCGTCTGTAATCGGTGCGAAGTTCCAGGTGATGCGCAGGCCGTTCGGGTCATTGCTCGTCGTGTAGCTCAGTGGCACGGCCTTGCCGCTGCTGTCGACCTGGGCTACCGAGACATCGGTGATGCCCGACGTGCGATCCAGCGGAATGACCCGGAAGCCCTGCTGGTACGTCCCGTGGAAGTCGATGGTCTGCGTCTCGGTGACGATCAGCGACCCGTCCGTCTGCCAGGCGAGGTCAGCGTCGAAACGCTGCCAGTCGACCGAGCGATTGGTGGACTGCGCGGCGGCGGTGCCGCTCGCCAGGATGAAGATCAGGACCGCCAGGAGCCCGGCTCGCATAGCGTAGATCATCCCATGCAGGGCGTCTCGGCGCGCGACTATTTTCGACCTGGACGCTGCCGTACCATGCGCACGCTCAACATGAAGCGGACCGGGAACACGCGGCACCTGTGACGCTGTGGCGCATGTTTCTGGTCGTGCTCTGGTGCGTCGTGTTCGTGTGTGCCGCCGTCCTCATCGGCGAGTACACCGGCTTCCTCGACCCGTCGACGGTCGGCCGCGTGATGGCCTTCATCCCGTTGGGCTCGGGCAGCCCTGGACCGGGCTCCGCGGCGGTGCCGGCCACCGCGGAGCCGGCGGCTGAACCGTCCACGTCCACGCCCACGCCGGTTGCGGCCGAGACGTGCACGCCCGGCCAGCCCATCTTCGTCCACGGCGCCGCCACGTTGAAGGCGGCCCTGGGTGACCTCATGGGCGACCCGCTGGAGTGCGAGCGTGTGACCAGCGCCGCGGGCGACACCGAGCAGCGGACGAGCGCCGGGCTGGTGTACTACCGCTCCGCCACGAACGCCGTCGTGTTCACCAATGGCTTTGACCACTGGGCGCTGGCCTCCAACGGCGTGGTGCACTGGACGGGCGACGCGGTCGACCCGCCCGCGTCGGCGGAACCCTTCAGTCGCGGCGGCGGCTGAGCGTTCATCTCATGCGCCAGGCCCCGAGATTTCGGAGCCGTTTTTCGCCGCGGCGGCGCCCCAGCCTCTACAACCCAGAGTGCGAGCCTGTGATCGACCATACCGTGGCCCACACGGCCACGATCAGCAACGCCGTCAAGCCGGCTTCCAGAATGGCCCCCGTCGCCGCGGTGGTCGCGACGAACATGTCCGCCGCCACGCCGACCTCCAGCGCGCTCACCGCCAACGAACGCCAGAGATGACTCCGCCGCATCGCGGCCAGCAGCAGAAGCAGCACGCTCAGCCCGACGAGCCCCAGGCTCGCGACGTACACCAGCTGCACGTCCTCGGCCAGGGGTGCCTGCACGCCATGCACGAGCGTGAGCGCCTGGAACACCAGCAGGCCCATCACCGCGGGCAGCCACACCACTTCGTTCCCCCGCCGCGGTGCGTCCGTCCCTCGCTCAGGCCGCTTCTCAAGCGAGTTGTTCGCCATGCGAGGTGATACTGCCAGCGCTCGATGAAGCCTGGATGAAGCACGCATGCGTATCTTGCTGGTCGACGACGAGGTCAAATTCTCCATTGTCCTGCGCAGCGGACTCGAGGAGCACGGCTATGCGGTCGATCTCGCGCACGACGGCGAGCAGGGTTATCACCTCGCGTCCGTCGAACCCTACGACCTGGTGATCCTCGACGTCCTGCTGCCGCTCGTCGATGGCCTGCAGGTGTGTCGGCGCCTGCGCGAGGACCGCTGCAACGTGCCGATCCTGATGCTGACCGCCTGCGACGCCGTCGACGATCGGGTAGCCGGGCTCGACTGCGGCGCGGACGACTACCTCACCAAGCCGTTCGCGTTTCGTGAGCTGCTGGCGCGGAGTCGAGCGCTCCTGCGGCGTGAGGGCAGCAGCCGCGACCCCGTGCTGCGGGTCGCCGATCTGGAGCTGGACACCGTCAGCCACGGCGTGCGGCGTGGCGGGCGGCGCGTGGACCTCACCAGCAAGGAATACGCGATCCTCGAATACTTCGCGCGCAACCCCAACCGCGTGCTGACCCGCGCGCAGATCGCCGAGCACGTCTGGGACTACGACTTCGTGGCGATGTCCAACGTCGTCGACGTGTACGTGGGCTACCTGCGCCGCAAGCTCGGCGACGACCGCGAGCCGCGCCTGCTGCGGACGGTGCGCGGCACCGGCTATCAGCTCAGACAGCCATGATCGGCAGCCTTCGACGCGTGCGGAGCGTATCTGGCTCGGTCCGCGTGCGGCTGACGCTCTGGTACGTGCTGCTGCTGGCGCTGATCCTCGCCGGCTTTTGCACGTTCATCTATCTCCGATTGCTGCGCGACCTGTATTCCGAAGCCGATCGCCTGCTTCTCGACGAAGCGCGCGGCCTCTCGACCGCCTTGCAAACCGACGACCCGGCCAACGTGGCTGGGCTCCTCGACGATGTCCCGGCCGGCACGATCGTCGTGGTCGCCGATACCGACTCGGGCGGCGTGCTCGCCAGTCAGTCGGGTTCGACCCAGGCCGCCGCCGATCTGCGCGCGATGCCACTCCAGCCCGCTACGGACGCCCAGGTCCAGAGCGTGACGCTCGCCGGCGACGACACCTGGCGCCTGGCGACCCTCACGGTGAGCGACGCCAACAACACGCGATGGATTGTCCGCGTCGCCCGCTCCGATCGCGACGTACAGGCCGCTCTGCGCCAGTTACTCGCCCAGATGGCCTTCGCTGTCCCTCTGGTCCTGCTGCTCGCGATTGCCAGCGGCCTGTTCCTGGCTGGCAGGGCGCTCGACCCAATCGACGCCATCACGCGCACCGCGGCACAGATCGGCGCCGAAGACCTGGGCAAGCGTCTGGGCCTGCGAGGACGCGACGAGCTGGCGCGCCTGGCCGCCACGTTCGACAGCATGCTGGATCGCCTCGAAAAAGCGTTCGAGCAGCAGCGCCAGTTCACCGCCGATGCCTCGCACGAGCTGCGTACCCCGCTGGCGATGCTGATGAGTCAGATCGACATCGCCCTCGAACGGCCGCGCTCGCCGGACCAGTATCAGCAGACACTGCGGAGCATGCGCGAGGACGTGGCTGAGCTCAGCCGACTGGTCAGTGAGCTGCTCATGCTGGCGCGCGCCGAAGCTGGCCAGGAGCCGCTGGCGTCCGACCGGCTCGACCTGGCCGAGATTGCCTCCGGGGTGGCGAATTCGATGGAGCCGCTGGCCAGCGCACGCCACGTTCAGCTGGTGGCACGCGATTGCGGCGATACGCCGATCGTCGGCGACGAGACGCGGCTGATGCAACTGGTCGTCAATCTCGTCGACAACGCGATCAAGTACACCCCACCCGGGGGCGTGGTCACCGTCGCCACGCGTCACGAGCCAGGCTGGGCCATCGTCGAAGTCGCGGATACCGGACCCGGTATTCAGCCCGAACACCGCCAGCGCATTTTCGAGCGATTCTTTCGCTCCGACACCGCCCGCTCCCGCGGCGGCGGAGCCGGCCTGGGCCTGGCCATCAGTCGCTGGATCGCCGAGGCGCACGGTGGCGAAATTCGCGTCGAATGCGGCCCGACCGGAGGAACCAGCTTCTCCGTGCGCCTGCCTGGCGGCACACCGGCGGCAGCGTTGTCGTCCTGAGCCTGATTTACACTAACCGCGGTGCGAGCCCTTGCGCACGGGTCCGGCCGACCGCTGTCGTGGACCTTCGTCCCGCCTCGCGCCGCATGGCCCACGTTGTTCGTCGAAGCCTTGCCATTGGCAGCCGCCGCCTTTTCGATCATCGGTTTTCTGGTTGCCGCGTATCTGCGCATCACCTTCGCGTACCCGTTATGGGTCATGGAAACGCCAGCGATGCAGGCAATACGTCGCATCGTTCACGCTCAGCCGCTGTACGCGCAGCCCTCACTGGTCTACGTCCCGTCGATCTACGCGCCGCTGTTCTTCTACGTCTCCGCGCTCGTGTCTTCTATCGTCGGCCTCGACCTGGTGGCGCCGCGGCTGGTTTCCCTGGCGGCCTCGCTCGGCTCGGCCGCGCTCGTCGGCTACCTGGTGTGGGCCGAATCGCGCCGCCTGGCGCTGGCGGTGATCGCCGCTGGACTGTTCATCAGCACCAGCGCGCTGTCGGCGTTCAGCTTCGACCTCGCCCGCGTCGACCCGCTGTGCGTGTGCTTGCTGCTGGCAGCCATCGCCGCCGCCCGCACCGCGCAGGACAACGCCGCTCGTGCGATCTGGCTCTGGCTTGCCAGTGGCGCGCTCACCGGACTGGCGGTGCTCACCAAGCAAACCGCTATCGCCATGGCCGTCCCGCTGCTGCTCGTGGCGGCGTGCGACCGGCGACTTCGCTCAGCATGCGCCTACCCGGCAGGCTTCCTGGCGACCGCCGGCCTCGGCGCGCTGCTGCTGTACGCGCAGTCCGGCAGCTGGGTCGAATATTTCCTGGTGCGCCTGCCGCGCCAGCACAGCCTGACGGTCGACCAGCTTGGCGACTTCTGGAGTCACAGTCTCCTGCCCGGTGCCAGCCTCCTGCTGGTCTTTGCCGGAGTCTTCCTCATCAGCCGCTGGCTGCGTCGTCAATACGCGGTCATCCGCTTCTGGCTGCTGGTCAGCCTGGGCATGCTGGGGCTCGCGTGGGGCGCCACGCTCAACAAGTGGAGCGACGACAACGTCTTGCTGCCGGCCTTCGCGGTGCTGGTCATTCTTGGCGTGTGCGGATTCGACGAAGCGCTGCGTCGGTTGGGAACCGCGACTCGGGACGCGCGCGCGTTTCGCCTTTTCGCCTTCGCTCTGGTCGCCGTGGAGTTTCTGATCGTCGGCTACAACCCGCGCCAGACCTCACCGCTTCGTTCGGACGTCTGGGCAGTCGACCGATTCGTCGCCACGGTGGCCGCCATGCCGGGCGCGGTGTATGCGCCCGACTTTCCGGAGCTGACTTACCAGGCCGGCAAAGGTGACTCCGCGTTCGGCATCAGTACGCTGGAGCTCGCCGGTGGTTTCGGCGGTCAACCACTTGCCGAGAGCGGCGAGTGGATTGCCGCGTACCGCGCGGCGCTGGATCGACGTCAATTCGACGCGCTGCTTCTCGATCCGGACAGTGTCGAGCCATTTCTCAGCCGCGAGGCGCAGGCCAGCGGCTACCTCGACACCGGCCCGCTCTTCCAACCCGACGACGTCTTCAACCTGTGGGGCAGCCGCTACGCGCCCCACGCGCACGTGTGGCTGCCTGCCGAACGGGTAAACAACAGCGTCTGAGCGCGTCAGTCGGCCTCCAAGGCCCGCTGGAGCGCGCGCGTGTGATCGCGCACATAGGCTCGGCTCACCCGCGCGTCGGCGGCGCGGCTGAAGCCGTGGTAGGCGCCCGGATACACGTGAAGCTCCACCGGCACGCCGGCGCGGGCCAGACGCCGCGCGTACTCCATGTTCTCCTCGAGGAACAGGTCCAGCGCACCCGTAGCGATGTAGGTCGGCGGCAGACCTGCCAGCGACTCCGCGCGCGCCGGGGCAGCGTATGGCGAAACGCCATCCCCGCCGGGCGTCTGACCGAGCAGCGCCGTCCACCCGAACAGGTTGTGATTGGTCGTCCACACGAATTCGCCCACGAAGGGGTGTGGCTCGGCGGCGGCCACCGTGCGGTCGTCCAGCATCGGTACCAGCAACAGCTGAAATGCCACGTCGAGCTCGCCGCGGTCGCGCGCGAGCAGACCCAGTGCCGCCGCTAGTCCACCGCCCGCGCTGGACCCGCCGATGGCCACCCGTTTGCCGTCCACCCCGAGCGCACCGGCCTGCGCGTGGGTCCAGCGGAGCGCGGCATAGCAGTCCTCCACACCCGCCGGGAAGGGCGCTTCGGGCGCCAGCCGATAGTCGACCGAGATCACCGAGCAGCCAACCTCGCACGCCAGCTGCTTCATCTTCAGGCCGTCCGCCTCGGGCGTGCCCATCACGTAGCCGCCACCGTGGATCCAGACCAGTGCCGGCCGCGCCGACGGCGTGCGTCGGGGCGTATACACCAGCACACGAACGTCCGCGGCGCCCTCCGGACCGGGGACTGAGCGCTCCGAGACGTCCACGTCCGGCACATCAGGCTCGAGCAGCAGCTCCTGCTCGAGCGCGGCGGCACGCGCCGCGCGCAGGGCGCCAAGGCTCTCGCTACTGAGGCGTGAGGTTGGGGTCGCGTCGAGCGCTGGCAGAAGCTCGGGATCGACGAGGTGCCGCGTACTGATCATCTCAGTTCAGGCCGTACAGCGCGCGGGCATTGTCGCAGAGGATCTTTTGCTTCAGCTCTGGTGACAGGCCCTCGGTCTGCTCCTCGATGATCCGTTTGGAATGGGGCCACGTGCTGGCCGGATGCGGATAGTCGGAGGCCCACATGACTTTGTCCTGGGGCAACTGATTGAGCATCTTCACACCGGCCGGGTCATCCTGGAAGGTCATCCAGATCTGGCGGGTGAAGTACTCGCTGGGCTTCAGCTCACAGGCGGTGGTGCGCGTGCCTGCCAGGCGGCCTTCGCGCATTTTGCGATAGCTCGCATCCAATCGCTGGATCATGAACGGCACCCAGGCGATGCCGGATTCCGCCATCACCAGCTTGAGGCCGGGGTAACGGTCCAGCACGCCGGTCAGGATCAGGCCGGCGATCGGCGCGTTCAGCTGCTGCGGCCCCAGCATGCTCTGCACGGCGCTGGCCACGCTCTGAGGCACGCGCGCCGGGGGCGGGTTGATGCGCACCGCCAGGTGGAACCCGACGGGGATGCGTGTCTCTTCCGCGACTTTCCAGAACGGCTCCCATTCCTCGCAATAGATCGGCGGATTGGCAATCGCCGCCATCACGTTGACATGTTTGAACCCCGTTCTGGCAGCTCGCTCCAGCTCGCTCAGCGCGACCACCGGATCCTCGGCCGGCAGCTGGGCCACGCTGACGAGCCGGTTCGGCGCGTACGAACAGAAGTCCCACACCCAATCGTTGTAGGCGGCATACACGGCTTCACGCAGTTGGGGGTCTTCCACCGGAAAGTCGTTGGTGTGGCCATACATCACGGTGGCGTCGACGCCATCGCGGTCCATGTCCTTCAGGCGCAGGTCCGGGATGGTCGGCCGCAGCTCACCCTCCTTCAGCTCACCAAACGCTTCGATCGCCCATTTGGTGCCGTCGCCTTGCGACTTGTAGGTGCCCCAGCGCCCCCAGCCGCGGCCATCGCAGAACCAGGTTGGACCGTTCGCCGCCTCCTCGATGTGCGGCGCGCGCTCCTTGAGTTTCGAGGGCAGCCGCTCCGTCCAGAGGTCTGGCGGCAGCCAGCGCAAATCGAGATGGTCGTCGGCGGAAATAATGCCCTGCGTCATAAGACCCGGATGATACGCCAGCGCCTGCGCCACAATTGCAGCTGATGATTTCGCCTGCTCGTCGTCAACTCTGCTTGCTGACTGTTCACGCTCACCCCGATGATGAGGCCTCGAAGGGCAGCGCCACCGTGGCGAAGTACGCCGCGGCCGGTGTGCGCACGGTGCTTGTGTCCTGCACAGGCGGCGAGGCGGGCGAGGTGCTGAACAAGGCGATGGATACGCCAGACGTGGTCGCGAACCTGGCCGCGATGCGTGCCGAGGAGCTGAAGGCCAGCGTGGCCAGGATCGGCTACTCGGCTGTTCACCTGCTCGGCTATCACGACTCGGGCATGCCGGGCACACACTGGAACCAGCGGCCGGACAACTTTCACAACGCACCACTGGAAGACGCCGTCGGCAAACTGGTCGCGATCATCCGCGCCGAGCGACCCCAGGTCATCGTGACGTATGCCGATGGGCGCGCGGGCTACGCCCACCCCGACCACGTACGCGTCCACGAAATCTCCGGGCCGGCGTTCGACGCGGCCGGCGATGCGACCCGGTACCCCGAGCTTGGCGAGTCGTGGCAGCCGCTGAAGCTGTACTACGTCGGCGGCGGCATGTCGGCCAGGCGAATGCAGGCGCTCATGCCGCTGTACGAGGCGCTGGGGGAGGAGAGCCCGCTGGCTCGCTGGCAGGCGCGCCGTCGCGAGCGCGGCTTGCCCGAGATACCGCCCGACACGGTGACCACCCGGATTGACGTGGGCGACTTCCTGGGCGCGCGACGCGCCGCACTGCTGGCGCACCGCACACAGATCGACCCCGAGGGCGCGTGGCTGCGCATTCCAGATGACGCGCTGCGTACCGCGTTCCCATGGGACGAGTACGAGCTGGCACGCTCGCTGGTGGACAACTACGTGCCCGAGGGCGAGTTGGAAGAGGACCTGTTCGCGGGCGTATGCTGAGCTCGAACGACCAGGTACCCTACGCGCTGGCCTTCAGGCGGCGTGACGTCGAGTACGCCTGAGCCAGGCCCGGCGGTTGTCGATGCCGGCGTAGCTGGCCCACGCGGCTCCTTCTGGGAAGTCCTGTCGGTCGCCTTTCGTCTCGGCATCAGCAGCTTTGGGGGTCCCATCGCGCACCTGGGCTATTTCCGAGACGAGTATGTCCTTCGACGCCGCTGGTTGGACGAGACCACGTTTGCCGACCTGATTGCGCTGTTTCAGTTCCTGCCCGGACCAACCAGTAGCCAGATCGGCATCAGCGTCGGCATCCTCCGGGCGGGCAAGCTCGGCGGCCTGGCGGCGTGGCTCGGCTTCACGCTGCCGTCAGCCGTGGCGCTGACACTCTTCGCCTACGGCGTGCAGCGCTACGATCTTGCCAACGCGCCCTGGGTCCACGGCTTGCAGCTAGTCGCGGTCGCCGTCGTCGCGCAGGCCGTGTGGGGCATGGCTCGTCAGTTTCTCACGGACGAGTTGCGCATCGCGATCGGCATTGTGACGACGCTGATCCTGCTGTTCGTCCCGTCGTCGGTGGCCCAGGTGTCAGTCATCGTCCTGGCCGGTCTGGTGGGCTGGCGATTCTTGCCTCCCGCCACGTCCGGCCTGCATCCGCACGTTGGGGTACCGATCTCGCACCGATTTGGCCTCGTCGCCTGGACCGTCTTCTTTGTTTTCCTGCTCGGGTTGCCAGTAGTGCGTTTCGCCGTGGACAGCAGTCCCGACGGCGCGTTCGCGCTGTTTGTGGGTTTTTACCGCGCCGGTGCGCTGGTCTTCGGTGGCGGCCACGTGGTGCTCCCGCTGCTCCAGGCGGTTGTCGTGCCACCCGGCTGGCTGAGCAATGGCGAATTTCTGGCGGGCTACGGCGCCGCCCAGGCCGTGCCAGGTCCGCTGTTCACGTTCTCCGCGTTCCTGGGAGCGGCGCGCACGCCAGTGCCCAACGGGGTCCAGGGCGCAGTGCTCGGGTTGGCGGCCATCTTCCTGCCGGGCGCGCTGCTGGTCTACGCGTCGCTGCCTTTCTGGAACGTGTTTCGCCAACACCCCGCGTTCCAGCGCGCGCTGAGCGGCATCAACGCCGCGGTGGTCGGCATCCTGCTGGCCGCGCTGTACCTGACCATCTGGACGCAAACGGTCCATGTGTCCGCGGATTTCGCCGTCGTCCTGGTGGCGTTTGCGCTGCTGGTGGTCTGGAAACGCCCGCCGTGGCAGGTCGTCATTGTCGGCGCCATCGCCGGTGCGGCCTCGGGCTGGCTTCACTGAAACTGGGGTAGCCGCGGATCAAAGATAGGGGTAGTTGCCCCATGCTCCCGGGCCGACCCGATGGGACGGCTGGTGGCTGGCTGGCCGCGAAGATCGCCAGTCGTCGCTGGGTGCGGACCTGGACTCCGCGCCTGCTCACGGTGATCGTTTCACTCGAGCTTGCGCGACTGACCGTGGGCCCGCTGCTGATGCCGCCCTGACACGCGCCCGCAGCACCGCGCCAGAACGCGACTCGAGCTCAGCGTCGGCCCATCTCGCCAACACGAGACACACACGTCATGCCCACGTTCGCTGCAGATGGCTTGCGACGTCTCGCGGCGGCGCCGCATAGTGCGTATGATGCGGCTGATCCGGTGGCGGCGGTCCTTTCTTTTGCCGAACTGCTTCGTCAGCACCGCCTGTCCCGCGGCTTGACTCAGGCGCAGCTCGCCGAGCGCTCCGCGCTCAGCTGGCGCAGCATCAGTGATCTCGAGCGCGCGCTCGAGCAGTCCCCCCGCTCGAGCACCGTTCGGCTCCTGGCGCGTGAGGTGGCTCTTCCGAGGCGGAAGCCGCGGACCTGTTGCGCGCCGCCCAGTCACATCGGGAGCCGGCGCACGACGGGACTCGAAGCCCTAGCCACCGCGGCGGACTTGCCTTGGCCAGCCTGCAACCCGTGAGGGCGCTGCTGGCGCGCCGCTCCGCGGTCCTGTTCTGCGCCGCCCTGCTCATAGCCGTATCAGTCACCTTCGTGCTGCGCGATTCGCGCGGCTCCGCAGCGCCCGACGCCACCGGTCGCCGCACCGATGACCTGGCTGCCTATGTGGCGTGGATGCGGCTGGTAACCGTCGGCGGCATTCAGGACGCCTATCACGGCACCTACGTCGACACCTACTCCGTCTACGGACCGGTGATCCTGTATGGCTATGAGGCCGTCGGCACCGCGTATGAGAAGTTCGTGGACCCAACATATGATCGCCAGCGCGCCGAAAACAGCGTGTGGCCCGTCAGGGGTATCAAAGCAACGGCACTTGGCTGGCATCTCCTGACGGCAGTCGCCATTTATCTCTTCGTCCGTCGACTGGCTGGACCGGCTCCGGCCGGTCTTGCCGCCGCCCTGTACGCGGCCAACCCTGTTGCCCTGTACGACGTCGCCCGCTGGGGCCAGCCGGATGGAGCGCATAGCCTGTTCGCGGTGCTGACGATCGGGCTGTTGCTGTGCGGTGCACCAATGTGGGCGTGGGCGACGCTGGCGCTTGGTGTTCTGGCCAAACCACAAGGCCTGCTCATCCTGCCGCTGGTCGTGCTGGCCACCTGGCGCATAGGCGGGCGGCGTGGGCTCTACCGGGGCGTCGCAGCCGCGGCCGTGGTGAGCGCGGTCGTAGTGCTGCCGTTTGTACTCAGTGGCCGTTTCGGAGATTTGCTCGGCGTGCCCTCCACGATTGCCTCTGTGCAACCTTCGGTGACTGCCAACGCGTACAACGCGTGGTGGCTGATCTTCGGACTGGGCGGTATAGCAGACAGGCAGTCCGTCCTCGACATGACGACACTGGCCGGTCCATTCACCTATCGATTAGTCGCCGGCGTGTGTGTTGCGATCAACTTCTTGTTGACGGGCTGGTTGTATTGGACGCGCCGCGCAGGCCTTGCGGAGGTAGCCGCGCTGGGCGTGCTGGGGTGGTTCTTGCTGACAACCCAGGCTCACGAGAATCACCTGTTTGTCGCGCTGCCGGTGTTGGCCCTGGCCTGGCCGGGGCGACCTGGACTGCTCATCGTCTTTGCGCTGCTGAGCCTGACGATCTTCATCAACATGCTGGGTGCGAGTGCGCTCCCACAACTGATCGGGAGTCTCGCGGGCGGGCGCCTGCTCGCCGGATTGCGAGACCTGACGGCTGGCCTGAACGTAGGCTGCTACGTGGTGTGGGCAGTAGTCGCCGCTGTACGTCCTCCGGCGAAGGTCTGCGTTTATCCACACTTCAGAAAAGAATTGCCGGCACCCCGGAACGCGGCGGCCACCAACATGAGCTAGCGCCCTCGGAGGAACGCAGGTTCAGCGATTCCAGTTACGGTGGAGCCCTTCGAACGTTTTTTTTCATCAACCCGCCACGCTAAAAGGTTGCTGGAAGAGTCTGCTTCTCGGAATTCGCGACGTCTTCAGCCATGAACTTGCGGCCGCGCGCGTCGACGGCGCCCGGCTGGCCGTCATCGAACGCAAGCTGGGCACGCTGTTCGTCCGTCAGGGTGAGTGGGAGCGCGCCGAAAGCCACTTTTCGGACAGCGCTTTCCCAGGATGTTGATGGCGTCGGCGCCGAGCGCGCGCGGCTCCTTGAGGCCTGGAATGCCACAACGCCGTCGGCATGCTGGCTCGACACCGCGGCGACCTGGCACTCGCCGCGCGCCACCTGGAGTCAAGTCTTCAACTTGCGACCGAGCGCGCGCGTAGCGGCCCTGAACAACCTGGCGCTTCTGCGTGGTGCAAATAAGCAACCGGAGCGTGGACTGGAGTTGCTGGAGGATGCGCTCGAGGTATGTAAGCTCCTTGGAGACCGCCATCAGGAGGCTGCGCTGCTGACAAACGCTGCCGACTTGCTGCGGGCCGCTGGTCGGACGAGTGAAGCCATCGAGCGAGTCAAATCCGCCGTCGCGATTCTGGCAGACATCGGCGGCGAGTTGAGCAGCTTGCAGCCCGAGATCTGGAAGCTCAGCGAGTGGTGACCAGAAGTTCCAGCTCGAGTTCGTCGCGCAAGGGAATGTCGTAGGCGCCCACCGCGGGTATGCCGGGTTTGAGTCTCCGCCGCGCGTCGGCCACTGCTCCAGGGCGCAGCGCGGCGAGCTGGAATCCGCGTCGCTGATAAAACCGAAGCGCATCCAGATTGTCGTTGGTGGTGACCAACCAGATTCGGCGGCAGCCCGCCACGCAAGCCTGTAACGCATCCAGGAGCAGCGTTCCCACGCCCGCGTGTCGACGCGCTAGTGCGATGGCGAACAGTTCGCAGTCAGCTCCATTCACCTGGTAGGTCACCAGCCCGAGCCTTTCGGATTGATGGACGGCGACAATTCCTGGCAAGCCAAGAGCGTCCAACACCTCGCCGCGGCGCGCCTGCCAGCGGCCACCCAGCGTGTCGGCCAGCAAAGCCTCGGCCCAACGCTCATCGGTCGCGGGGTTGTAGGCGCGCGTGGTCAGCGCGCTCATGCTCGCATTGTGCCATGCGACGATCACTACGAGCCTGGGATCACTCGTTGCGGTCGCCCCGCCGCGGTCGCCTGCGTCTCGAAAGTCGGCATGTCGCTCCGACTGACGCACGCGGGCGACTGGCCGTCGGCCGAAGAACTTGCACGTGACATTTGACGTGGAGTGATGTGGCGTCGTCCGGCACGAGCGGCGGCGAGTTCGCCATGCAAACAACTCGGGCGAGGTCACCGTCAACAGACACCGAGACCATGGTCGTGCACCTCCTCCAGTAGGTAGCGACGCCTGACAGTCGCACTGCGCTCTGGAGGCGACTCCACGCTCCTGAACTCCGACCGCTTGGCTGCGCCACTGGGGATCGCGAGAAGGGTCACCCCGAACCAGGCCGCGTGCTGCGCCAGCGCAGCCTCGAGTCGCTGGAGGACGGTCTCGCGTCGCGGCCCGAGCGCCTCCTGTTCGAGCGCTCTGCTGAGGCGTACACACCAGTTCAGGTGTCGGGTGCGCGCCGCGCGTTCGGCGCGCGCCTCACGCAGTCGGTCCGCTGCATACTGCCGCAGTGTCTCCAGCAGACGGTAGCGGCTGCGACCTGTTCGCTGCTCGACCTGTACGAGCGACTTGTCTACCAGGCTCGACAGCACCTCTTGCACGGCGACTGCCGACTCGCCTGGAAGTCGACCACCATCGAACAGAGTCACGTCAGACGGGCTGAGACCGCTGGCTTCGAGCGCGCGGTCCAGCTCGAACTCGGCAATGTCGTGAGCGACAAGGCCGATGCGCAAACGCTTGAGGTCGGCGTTCGTCTGCACACGCCCGCTGTCGATCAACTCCCTGCGCACCACAAGCGCGGCATCACTCGCGCCAGGGTTCTCCGTGCCTTCTCCCGCGACGATCTTGAAGCCAGCGCCCTGGGCCCGCGGCGTTGAAGAGTCCGGCGTCAACGGTCATACCGGCGGCATCGAGCTGGCCGCTCAGCAGCGCGGCGACACGCAGCTTCACGTCGCCGGTACTGATTTGCGGCCCGGGTTCCGTGGGCACGCCCAGCTGGGCGAAATAGCCGCGCTGGAATGCCAGGGCGTCAGGGCCGATGCTTGTGGCAGCGCCGACGTGGACGACAGGCAAGTTCGACGCCGCGCACTCGCAACTGGTGCGCTGGTGGATGATGTAACTTCGGAAACGTGGTGACATCGAGTGCGCGGGTGGGTACGGCCAGGCTCGCAAACTCGTGCCCGCGGCACGTCGTCTGCGAACGTCACTCACACGACTTCGGTCCTCGATGAGGAGGAACCTTGCATGCTTCGCGAATCGCTCGGATCAACCGCGTCACCTGCTTCGCCAACAGGTGGACGCGCTGCAATGCCCTCGCTCGGCGCGCCCGTCCGGCCGGTACTCGGGCTACTCGCCACCATGCTGCTGCTCGTAGCTGGCACCTCGCCAGCACTGGCGCAGACACCTCCGGCATGTTCGCCCGGCCAGCCGCAATTCGTGCAAAGCTTTGCCGACCTGAAGCAACGCGTCGGCGCGCGAATGGGCGACCCGCTCGAGTGCCAGCACACCGACGCGAGCTCCGGCGACACGGTCCAGCACACCACCATGGGCCTCGTCTACGAGCACTCCGGCAGCAATGCCGCCACCTTCACCAATGGCTGGGAGCACTACGCACTGATGGGTGACCAGGTAGTCCTGTGGCGCAACTCGTCGGTGAATCCACCCCAGCCCACCACGGACCAGGCCGCCTACGTGCAGCAGACATTCCCACTGCGGAGTCGGTTGGACCAGCTCGACGAGCAGCTCATCAGCATCGAGCAGCAGGGGCGCGCGGGGACGCTCGACGACGTCGATCAATCACAACTGGGTGGCATGATCGACGACCTCACCACGGTTGGTGACCAGCTTGCCAACACGCCGACGCCGTCGGACCTGATGCCTTACGCTCAGCGATGGGTGCAGGTTCAGCAAGGCGACCTGGCCGCCGCGACCGCGCTCGTCCAGGCTCGGCTGACCCAGGTGCCAGATGAGCGCGAGACCAACCTGGCCGACGCGGCCACACAGATTCAGGCGCGCAACGAGGCGCGCGAAGCAGCCACCCTCGCTCTCAGCCAGGTGCTGCCAGTGACCTACACGCCGGTCACTGGATAGCTTCGCGACGGTCGAGAACCCAACCCGCGGCGGCGTCCGGTGATCGGCACAGCAGTAGCGGATCCTGCCTCCTGGCGCCGGGCCACGGCACACGCCGATCCTCAGATGCGCTCACGTGCTCGGACGACGAAGCAGCCGGCAGGCTTCGGGTCTCTGAACACGCCTTCGCGGGCGATCATAGCGTCCACGCCCTCGCCGACCAATCGCAGCAACTGGTCGCGGTGGCCGTTGTCGGCCGGACGGTCCGCGATCGCGTCGATCATGCCGCT
>JAFAOS010000117.1 GCA_019247515.1 Chloroflexota bacterium
AACGCGCTCCCGAACTCGGCGAGCGGCTGTACGATCTCATCTGGGAGGTCGTCGAGATTCACGGGCCTTCCTCGACCCGCCGTTGCTGCTGACATCGGCGGGTCTCTTTCTGTGATCGGCTCACGGTACCCGGTAAGTGTCATTCACGGTAGTCCCCTCCTCCCGTACAAACTCCGGTCACACCCACGACTCGGGCTCGCCTTTTGTTGATCCTGCCGCGGACTTACACTGCAAGGGGCAGTGGCGGCCTCAAAACGGGCGTACACGATGACCAGGATTCCGAAGAAGTTGACCATCGGCCTGCAGGTGGTTGACAGCGATCGTCAGCGCCAGGCATCAGGGGTGCGCGAATATCCCGCGCATCGAGTCGAGTTCGGGGCGCACTACCATGGGCCCCTCCCGCTCACGACCCTGATCGGCAGGCAGGCGGAGCTCGAGGATGGCTGCCGTTCCCTGCAGAATCCACAGGTGAGACTGCTCACAGTCACTGGTGCTCCCGGCGCGGGCAAGACGCGCCTGGCTCTGGCGGTCGCGGAATCCGCGCATGCAGACTTCCCTGACGGGGTATGGTTCGTGCCCCTCGCACCGCTCCAACGACCCGAGCTGGTCCTGCCTACGATCGCGCAGGTCCTCGGGGTGCGCCAGGCCGGACGGCGGCCGCTCCTGGAGACACTCACGCGGACACTCCGAGAACGACGGCTGCTCCTGGTGCTCGACAACCTCGAGCACGTGCTGCCGGCGGCGCCGGCCGTCGTCGGGCTGCTGGCAGCCTGCCCAGTTCTGAAGCTGCTGGCCACCAGTCGGGCGCCGCTGCACGTCACGGGCGAGCACCGCCTGCACGTGGCACCCCTCGCGCTGCCGCGGCTCGAGCCACTACCGAGCCTGGTGGATCTTGCCCAGGTCCCCTCGGTGCGCCTGCTGATCGAGCGTGCTGAGGCGATCGCGCCCGGTTTTGGCTTATCCGCGGCCAACGCGCGCGCGGTGGCCGAGCTGTGCGTGCGGCTGGACGGGTTGCCACTGGCGATCGAGCTCGCCGCCGCCCGCTGCCGCTTGATGGAGCCGGCCGAGCTCTTGGCCCACCTCGACCGCCGCCTGGCGCTGTTGGCGGACGGTCCGCGGGATGCGCCTCCGCGCCAGCAGGCGCTACGCGCCGCGATCGGCTGGAGCTACGAGCTGCTGGCGCCAGCCGAGCAGCGTCTCTTCCGCCGCCTGGGCGTGTTCGCCGGCGGATGCACGCTCGAGGCTGCTGCAGCCGTGGGTCTGGCGCCGGAGGAGCCGGCGGTCGACGTCCTCGAGGGGATTGCCAGCCTGTTGGACCACAGCCTGCTGCACAAGGAGCCCGACCCCGCTAGCGCTTTGCGCGTGGCCATGTTCGAGACTATGCGCGCATTCGCGTTCGAGCAGCTTGTCGCCCAGGGTGAGGTCGAGGCCACCCAGTGGCGCCACGCCAGGTTCTTTGTCGACCTGGCGGAGCAGGCCGCACCACCGCGACTCGACGGCGCGGACGGACCGGCGCTCGTGAGTCGCCTGGAAGTCGAGCACGACAATCTGCGCGCCGCCTTACGTTGGCTCGTGGACCACGGCGACGTGGAGCGAGGTGTGCAGCTGGCGGGAGCCCTGTGGTCGTTCTGGGAAGTTCATGGCCACCTGAGCGAGGGGCTGACGTGGCTGGACGCGGCACTGTCCAGGGATCCACCAGCTTCTGCGCCCGCCCGGGCGCGGGCACTCATCGGTGCGGCGGCGCTGCGACGCGAGCGCGGTGACTTTGCGGCGGCCGCGGCGTCGGCGCGCGAAAGCGCGACTATCCGGCGTGCGATAGGCGATCAGGCCGGCCTCGCCGAGAGCTTGTTGATTCTGGCCAATGTCGTCGCACTGGCCGGCGAGCCGACCGAGGCGACTTCGCTCGCCGCCGAGTGCCTGGCAATTCGGCGACAGCGCCACGACACGGTGGGCACGGCCTGGGCGATGGCCGTCCTCGGTCTCATGTTGATGTTCCAAGCTGACTTCACCGCCGCCCGCGCGCACTTCGAGCAAGCCCTGGCACTCCGCGGTGGCGAGCGCGACAACATGGCAGACGCCTGGTTGTTGCGAGGCCTTGGCGTCCTCGAGGGGTGCGATGGGGATGCGCTCAGGGCACGTGCGCTGCTCGAGCAGGCGCTCGATCTGTTCCGCGCACATGGCGACGTCGGAGGCATGGGTGCATCACTCCTTGGCCTCGGTGACCTGGCGCTCCGTCGTAACGACCAGACCGCTGGTCGCGCCAATCTGGACGAGGCTGTCGCGCGCCTCGCACAGGGCGGGCAGTTGGCGTGGCACACGGTGGCATTGCTGCGGTTGGAGGGATCCGTGCCGTCCCGACTGTTGGAGGAAATCGGCGAGGCGCCCATCACGGGTTACTGGCGGGCGGCGCTGGGCCGTGACATGCCGCCTTCGATCGCCGCCAACTTGACCCTCGCGACCCGCAACTCGACTTCGATGCCTGGCAACGGCCCGGCGTCATCCGCGCCGGTTCTGAGCCCTCGCGAGCGCCAGGTGCTCGCGCTGGTGGCCCGCCACTACACCAACCGCGAGGTCGCGGAAGAACTGGTGCTGAGCATCCGCACGGTTGAGCGCCACGTCGCGAACATCTACGCCAAGCTCGGCGTATCCAGCAGGCGGCTGGCGACCGCGTACGCGCGCGACCACGGCGTGCTCGCGGCCAACTGACGCGGCATCCCAGGATGCATAGCCGGACCGCACTGGATGGGTAGTTTGCACGGATGCGTCCAGGCCGGAGGCGACCTATGCTCACGGCTGCGCCGAAGCGCAAGAGCAGACCATCTCTGAACGGCCGCGAGTTTAACATAGCCAGGGCCAGTGTCCGGCCTCGCGAGGGGCATGCGCCATGATCGAAATGCCGAAACAATTGACTGATCGACCTGCACATGGGCAACACGCGGCAGCGCTCGATCTGATGAGCGACGTCCTGTCGAGGGTCCATCTGGCAGGCGCGATCTTCCTACGGGCGGAGTACACGGCGCCCTGGGCGTGTGAATCGCCGTCAGCCAGCGAGCTGATGCGTCTGCTGCGCTCCCATTCAAAGCGACTCGTGTTGTTCCATGTGATTGCCGAAGGCAGCTGCTGGATACGGCTGCGCGGTGGCGAGTATGTGGAAGCGAGCCAGGGCGATGTTGTGGTGCTGCCGTATGCCGACCAGCACGCCATGGGCGTCGCGGAGCACATCCCTCGCGTACCGATCGCTTCCTTACTGCCCGCTCCGCCCTGGGCGGAGTTCCCGGTCATTCGCCATGGGGGTGGCGGAGGCCGGACAAGCGTGGTGTGCGGGTACCTGCACTGCGACGCGCCTGTTTTTGAGCCGGTCGTGAATGCCCTGCCACCCGTGTTTACCGTCAGACCACCGAGCGGACCCGCGGCGGACTGGGTGAACGCGAGCATCCAGTACGCCGCTAATGTGTCCGGTCCTCCATCAGCAAACGCCGGTCTTGCGCTGCGTCTACCCGAGCTGCTGCTGCTCGAAGTGCTCCGACTGTATGTCCAGAGCGGGCCGCCCCAACTTGGCGGGTGGCTGGCGGCGTTGCACGACCCGATCGCCGGACGGGCTCTGACGGAGTTGCACAGCGAACCCGCGCGAGCCTGGACCCTTGATGAGCTGGCACGACGGGCTGCCTGCTCGCGTTCCACGCTGAACGAGCGGTTCAGCCGCCTCGTGGGTCGGGCGCCGATGCAGTACCTGGCGGAATGGCGTCTCCAATTGGCCGCGGAGCTGCTGCGGGAGACGACCCTCGGGGTGTCGGCCGTGGCGTATCGCGTGGGTTACGAGTCCGAGGCAGCCTTCAACCGGGCGTTCAAGCGCGCGATCGGGACGCCTCCGGCGCGGTGGCGAACGATGGCTGCCTGAGCGACTGTTCGATTATCCCCGCCGTCGCCAAGCATACGGATACTCGTTGAGGCGTGGCCACAGCGGTTCATCGGCCGACCGGTCGTGGATCATTACGCGGGCGGCGGTCAATTGGTAGAGCATATTTCTCATCCATGCGGCCAGCCCCGATGTCGGCCTCGGCGGCGCCTGGTGCGCGAGCTGCCCCTGTTCTGCGTCCCGAAGGAGCTCCTCCACACGCCACTTCGCGCTGAGCTCCCACGACATCATGTCAAACATCGGGGGTAGTCTGGCCCTCGAGACGGGCGCCGGCCATGATCGGTATGCCGAAGAAATTGACCAATCGATCAACTTGTTCGGTATTTCGGCTATGGCCCACGCGCCTGTCAGACCCGACACTGCCCTCCGCATGAAAAACCTGCTGCTGGAGCGAGGCCGTCGGGATCAGACCGCGGCTGAAGCGGCCTTTGTCCGAAGTCATCCAGCTTACGCCAGCACCGGCGTCATCGACACGCTGCGTGCTTCTGAATACAGCCGATTCGACACGCACGACAATACGTACCTCGATTACACCGGCGCGGGCGTGTACGCGGTGTCGCAGGTGAAAGCGCACACGGATCTGCTGGCACGTAGCATCGCCGGCAATCCCCACTCCGGCAACCTGGCCTCGCGAGCGATGACAGCCTGGGTCCATCGCGGTCGGAGACGCGTCCTCGAGTACTTTCGAGCCTCGCCTGACGAGTACGAGGTCATCTTCACACCCAATGCCACCGGCGCGTTGAAACAGGTCGCGGAGTCCTACCCGTTCGCGCCCGGCGGTCGGTATCTGCTGACCGTCGACAATCACAACTCGGTCAACGGCATACGCGAGTTCGCCAGACGCAGAGGCGCGGACGTAGCGTACGCCCCTATCGTTGGACCCGATCTGACGCTCAACGCCAGCACGCTGGCTGAACTTCTGGCAAAGCCGGCCGATGGTCCGAAATTGTTCGCGTACCCAGCACAGTCCAACTTCAGCGGAGTGCAACACTCCCTGGAGTGGGTGACGGAGGCCAGGCAGCACGGCTGGGACGTACTGCTCGACGCCGCCGCCTTCGTGCCGACCAATCGGCTGGACCTCAGCCGATGGCGCCCCGATTTCGTGTCTCTGTCGTTTTACAAGATGTTTGGCTATCCGACCGGAATCGGAGCGTTGGTCGCGCGACGAACGGCACTCGATCGGCTGCGCCGTCCCTGGTACGCCGGCGGTACCACCGCGCTGTCTTCAGTCTCCGCCGCCGAGGACGAAGGTGCAGGGTTCTACCTGACACCCGGTACTGCTCAGTTCGAAGAGGGCACTGTCAATTACCTGAGCGTGCCGGGGGTCGAGCTCGGGCTCGACTGGAT
>JAFAOS010000201.1 GCA_019247515.1 Chloroflexota bacterium
GAACTAGGGTGAGGCGAAGAACGCGCTCAGTCGTGCGGTGTGCTTCCACCGCCGCGGCATGGTCCACGATCGCACGTTCGATGATCACCGGCTACGCACGAGTGGCTTAAATCTCGTCGTCGCTGCCATCGGCGTACTGGAACACGGTGTACCTCGAACAGGCGGTGGCCACGCTGGGCGCCGCCGGCTTGGAGATACCCGACGAGCTGCTGCAACACCTCCCGCCTTTGGCATGGGAGCACATCGTCTTGACCGGCGAGTACCGGTGGACGTCGGATGTGGCGCGCCGTCCAGGCCAACGACGCGAGCTGCGCCCGACCACCGACGCGACCGCGCCGCTGGGAGGTAGCCAACCGACGGTCCTACCGTACAGTTTTCCCAGAATGATGTCCTGACGCGTTTTTGGACGACTACCAGCTCAGCCTCGCCGATATCTACCAGGATGTCCTGCCGGGCTTAGTCGACACGCAGACCGGCGCCGAGCTCAGGATTGGGCCGTACACCACCTGCACGAACCCAAAATCCTGGCGCCTCCAGTCCTGGCCGCGCGCCATATAGCCGACGTGGAAGACCCGCGGCGGGCCGCTGCCTTCAATCTCGTAGTGAATGTTTACGCCATGATTCGTCGCAATGGGCAGGTGGAGAGCCTAAGCGTGGACCTTGTTCGCCGCATCGGCAAGATCACCTATTGGGCCATGCCCATTCGCTCTACCCAGCCCGCTATCTGGGCGCGTGTGGCGAGCCCTAACTTGGCCAGAATGTGCGCAACGTGGTGATCTGCCGTGCGCGTGGAGATCACGAGCACATCCGCCAACTGGCGGTTGGTCATGCCGCGTGCAACCAGCAGAGCCACCTCTTGTTCGCGCGAGCTGAGCGGTCCATGCATGGACTTGTCCTGTACCTCTGACGAATCCAACGCATACGCCACTGCCTGGTCAGTGGACATCATGCTGCCGATGCTCCAGGCAGTCGCGTAGGCAACTTCCCCCAGGTCCGCGCGGGCACGCCCAAGCGCGCGATCCAGTTCGATGCGGTAGTCGGGGACCAGCGTGACTGCGAGGACGCTCGCCCATCGTTCCGCGGCTGCTCCCAACCGCGCGGCTCGCTCGGATTGGCCTGTGGCCGCCGCGACAGAGGCGTAGGTCGCCAATGCGTTTGCCTCCACCCACCCATAGTGGAGCTCGTGGGCCATCAAGAGTCCCCGCGCGAAGAACTCCCGCGCCTCCACGTATTTCTGGTCATGAAAGGAGAGCATGCCCATCAACAAGAAAACCATAGCGCTGCCGTCACGATCACCGTACTGCTGACGGACGGACAGACTCTCCGTGTAGAGCATGCGCGCGGTGGCGTAATCGCCGCGCATGTGCGCGGCGCGCGCCAACAGATGCAGGCACCAACCAATCACCCATTCGTCCTCGAGGGCGCGTGCCAGCTCGAACGCGTCCTGTGCGAGCGCGGTTGCACCGCCGAAGTCGCCCTCGAAGTACGTCACTCGACCAAGCAGGTGTAATGTCCAGGCGACAGCTCTCTGATCTTCGATTTGGCGCGCGATAGACAGACATTCTTCCAGGAGACCCCTCGCAGTATTTCCGTCGTTCTGAACGTGTGCCAGCCAGCCGGCGCCCTGGAGTGCTCGCATGCGGACGCGTGTGCGGTCGAGCGGACCTCCGCCAGTGCCCTGAAGTGCCCGCTGCAGCCAAATACGCCCTTCGGTCCAGTAGCCGCGGATGCCCCAGAACCACGCGAGTGCGGCGCACAGTCTCAGAGCGCTCTCTGCATCTCCCCGCGAAGTAAGCCACTCGAGTGCGATGCGCAGATTATCGATCTCGACCTCCAACCGGTCCAGCCAGGCAGATTGGTTCCTGCCGCGCAGCTCGGGCTCAGCTCGCTCGGCCAGATCCAGGAAAAAGGCCGCGTGCTGCGCGCGAACCGCATGTTCTTCGTCGTTGGCCGCTAATTGACCGCGAGCGTATTCGAGAATTGTCTCCAGCATCGTGTAACGCGATCGGCGCCCCTGGACTGGTGTGTGGCGTACCAGGTTCCACTTGACCAGCCAGCCAAGGCCGTCAAGGACATCGGCGTCAGGTCCGCAAACAGCTTCGGCGGCTTCAAGAGCCCAACCTCCTCGAAACACGCTAAGGGATCGGAACTGTTCGCGTTGGTGTTCGTTGAGCAGCTCGTAGCTCCAGGCAATCGCGTTACGCAGCGTCTGGTGACGGGCAGGCCGATCACGCGGGCCATCCACCAGCAGCGCGAAACGGTCTGTCAGCCGCTCGAGAATTTCCTGCGGCGACAACACGCGAAGCCGCGCTGCGGCGAGCTCCACCGCCAGCGGTAGGCCATCGAGGTGGTGACAGATCTCGACGATTGCGGGTGTGTTTTCTCGAGTGAGCGCAAAGTGAGCGTCGACTGCCCGCGCTCGTTCGACGAAGAGGCGCACCGCGTCATATTGCGCGACTTCGTCCGGTGGTAGTTCTGCGCGGGGCTCAGGGGTGGCAAGTGGCGGAACCGCGACCTCCCACTCACCGTAAATCTGCAATGGCGCCCGGCTGGTGACCAGCACCTTAATGTGTGGGCACAGCGCGAGCAGTTCGCCAATGTCGGACGCCGCCGCAATAACCTGCTCAAAGTTATCGATCAATAGTAGCATCCGGCGCTCGCGCAAATACCCGCTCACCACCTGACGTATTGAGGCACCACCTCCAGACTCGCGCAAGCCCAAGACCTGGGCGATTGCGGCCGCCACAAGATTCGGGTCCGAAACCGGAGCGAGTGAGACCAGGAACACACCATCGGGAAATTGCGAAATCACGTCTAGCGCGATTTGCAGCCCCAAACGCGTCTTGCCACAACCACCGGCACCAGTCAGGGTGACCAGGCGGGTATCGGCGCGAAGCAGTCGAATACGGGCCGCCTCCAGCTGTGGCTGTCGGCCAATGAGCGGGGTGGCCTGGGCCGGTAAGTTGTGCTCTGGCTGCTGCTGCATACCCGAGATGGCTGGCGCCGACACTGCTTCGAGGGAACGGGCGCTGGCCAAGAGTTCGGCCCGTGCGGTTGTGGACAGATTCAGGGCTTTCGTCAGGCGGCGAAGTGTCGCGGGATACGGCGCACGGCGAGCGCCACGTTCGAGATCTGACATGGCGCGGCGGCTGAGGCCCGCGCGTTCAGCTAGCTCCTCTTGAGACAGGCCGGCGGCAATACGATGACCACGCAGGAGCGCTCCCAACTGCCGGGTTGAAACGTCTTTTGCCATGCAACGCTAGCCCTCGCCAGAGTAGCGCGGCATACATCAGAAGTCATGATCGCGGACGGTTCACGCTGCGCGCGAACTGTGTTCAGAGTGCGCCTGTCGGGCTGTGCTACGCGCCTCGAGACTAGCGCCATCCGCGTTGATCCGTCAGATCTATCTCGAATCTCTGGCCTGCCAGCGGCGGGCCGAACTGTGGATTTCGGAGGCGAAAGGCACATGTCGCTACCTCTCGCGATGCTCGAGGACCATCCAGAAAGACACGTGTGGGGATTGCATCATCGATGACCAGCCAGGGTTGTTCGAAGCCGCGCCCTCGAGCCTGTTCGGATTGGGGGCCTCCGCCACCGCCCTCTTTTTTTCCAGAGGGCCTTGCCGCTGAGATGGCAGGCGCTCATAGCTCCCGCTAAGCGATCGGCTCGCACATTCTGAACGACCGGGCGCTCAGATCAGGTCGTAAGAGAACGTTTCGCGGCCGACGCCATCAAGCTCAAGTTGCGCAATTGCACGCGCTAGCAATATTGGATCGCGAAGGGTTCACGCAGTGGTAGTTCGAGTATGGGACGTTTGAGCGGTAGCGGCCGAATAAAGCCGCACCGAGCCATCTACCACACCACAACTGAGAGGGACAATCTGCATGCCTAAGTTCATCGATTTCCATCCGGGTGTCCAGATAGCACCCGAGCACGTCGCGCAAATCCGCCAGGATGCTGTCGACGGAAAGTCTGACCAGTTCGGGGTTCGTCAACTCGAGTTCTACTA
>JAFAOS010000498.1 GCA_019247515.1 Chloroflexota bacterium
TGATGCAGGGGCGCACATATTCTGTGTGACGGGGCACGGCTACTCGCTACTGTGGCTGGAGGGGGAGAGTGCGGTGGACACGAAGCGGGTGGACTGGAAGCCTGGGACGCTGTACGCGCCGCCGGACGGGCCGACGTTTCATCAGCACTTCAATACCGCCAACGTACCCAGCCGCTATTTTGTGATGAGCTTCGGCGGCGCGCGGCATTTCGTCTCCAGCGCGCGCAAAGCGGGCTACGTCAACATGGACAGGTCGGTCAAAGAGGGCGGCAATCAGATCGAGTACGAGGACGAAGACCCGCGCATCGTCGAGCTGTACGAGCGGGAGTGCGCCAGCAACGGAGTCGCCTCGCGCATGCGAGAGCTCGGGGCGGCTCGCGCGTCGCTAGTGGGAGCGACGGCTTGATGCAGCGTCGGGTTTTTCTGGCTTGCGTGCTGGCGCCCTCGATGGTCGTGCTGGTCGCGGCTTGCCGCCAGACTGTTAGCACGCCAGCGTCACCGCCGACGACGGCGGCGGGGGGCCAGGGGACGGCTGCAGCGGCCCCGCCGACCCCGGCGGCCGCGCCGACCGCGCCCGCCGCGGCTACAGCTCAGACCGGGCCCAGATCAAAGGTCGCCATCTCGTTCAGCGACCGCACCGCCTCCGATCTCGCCCTGTTCCTGGCCAAGACCGTCGACCTGTTCGGCAAATACAACGTCGACGCCGACCTGCAGTACGTAGCCAGCAACACCGGCATTCCGGCGCTCATCTCCGACCAGACCCAGTTCGCGCTGATCGGCGGACCCGAGACGCTCGCGGCCAATGTTGAAGGCGCCGATCTGGTCGCGATCCTGCAGAACAGCGGCGCTCAGCCGTACGTCATGGAAGTCGCCGGCAGTATCCAGACCATCGACGATCTCAAAGGCAAGAAGGTCGGCATCAGCTCGGTCGGCTCGTCGTCTGATTCCGCGACGCGCATTTCGCTGCGCTTGAAGGGCCTGAATCCGGATCAGGACGTCAACATTGTCGCCGTCGGCTCCCTCGAAAACCGCATGTCGGCGATGCTGAACGGCGCGGTGGACGCGGGGCTAGCCAGCCCGCCCGACACGCTGGCGCTCGAGGATGGCGGGATGCACGTGCTGTACGACTGCTCGCAGCTGTCCATGCCGCCGCTGGCGCAGTGCCTGATCACCAGACGAGCCACGATCAACTCGCAGCGTGACCTGGTCCAGCGCGTCGTCAACGCGGTGGTGGAAGCCACGGCCGTCCAGAAGCGCGACAAGGCGGCATCCCAGAAAGCGCTGACGGACTGGGCGAATATGACCGACCAGCGGGTACTGGACGTGGCCTATGATTACTGGACCAACCACGTGCTGCGCATCCCGCCGACGCTCAAACAGGATGACTTCCAGGCATTCGTTGACGACCTGGCGCAGCGTAATGAAAAAGCAAAAGGGTTCGATCCATCAAAGATGATTGACACGAGCTTCGTGGACGCCGCCACGCAGCAAGGCCTGGCCGGCTGAGCCGATCAGAGACGCCATTTTTTCGCCAGCATTGACAATTGTGACGCGCGGGAGACGCTTTTTCGGCGCCGTGTGACGGTTTCCGCTCGAGTTTTCAATCCGTGTGACGCCTGGTGTGACGCCTCGTGGTTACGCTGAGCTGTAATGAAAGCGGGCGGGCGGCGGCGAGGTTGGCGGAGTCAAGGCGTGGCCAGGCTCAATCCCTTGCTCGCGGCGCACAGTGTCTCGCCGCGCGTTAGCGCGTCAGATTCGCCGCCAGCTCCTTCAGGCTCGCCAGATTGTGCGCGCTGGCGAACAGCGAGACGTGTGGCAACGCCACCGCCATCCCGCGCGCAACTGGCCGGTACCCGGCGCGGCCGAGCGCTGGGTTCAGCCAGATCAGCCGCTCCGCTCGCTGTTCCAGTTCGATCACCTCGCGCTGTAGCACGCTCCAGTGGCCCGAATCGAGCCCGTCACTGACAATCAGCACCACGGTGTGCGGACCGAGCACCTGGCGGGCCCAACGCGTGTTGAAGGTGTGCAGGCTGTCGCCGATGCGAGTGCCGCCGGCCCAGTCCGGCGCCTCGCGCGCGATCTGCTCGAGCGCCAGCTCGATCGTGTGATGCGAAAAATACTCGGTCACTCGCGTGAGCCGCGTCGAGAACACGAAGCTGTCGACCCGGCCCAGCACGTCGTGGAGCGCGTAGATGAACTGGAGCAGAAACACGGAGTACGCTTCCATGCTGCGGCTGACGTCGCAGATCAGGACCACGCGCTGCTTGTGGATCCTGCGGCGCCGGTGGGCGAGCTGCACCAGCGTGCCGCCGTACTGGAT
Source organism: Chloroflexota bacterium (assembly GCA_019247515.1). Taxonomy (GTDB): domain Bacteria; phylum Chloroflexota; class UBA6077; order UBA6077; family CF-72; genus CF-72. Next base: position 2,321 of record JAFAOS010000498.1, read on the forward strand.
GTTGCGGCGAAAAGAGCGACGCAGGTCGATCTGGCGACCGGTACTCGCCGTGCGGTAGCGCCGGCTGGCGCGAGTCGCAAGCTTGCGGGCCAGCAGCGCGATGGCCCGCCGGATGTCGGGCAGCTCCTCCGGACGGAAGCTGCCGAAATCGCGGTACGCGAGCGTTTCGACCGGTGAGGATACCGGTGCCGATACGGCTTGCTCGTCCGGAGCGCGCCGCGGCGAGCCGGCAGGCGCGTCGAGCTCTACGCGCATCTGGTGTTGGCCAGGGCCGCGGTCCGAGGCGCCCGCTTCGCGGGTGGTGAAGTGGTCATCGCCGCCCTCGAGCACGCGGGACTGCCAGAATTCCTCGAAGCTGACGTCGAACACCGGCAGGTCCTCGGGGCAACTGGTGAGCACGCTGCGGAGCGCGAGCTTCAGCTCGTGGCGATCGGCCAGATCGATGGACCTGGCAGTTTCGAGCGCGGTGATGGCTTCGGCCGGGCTGACGGCGAGGTCCCGATCGCGCAGCAGTCGGCAAAAAGCGATCATGTTGCGCTGGAGGTCGGCGTGCGAGGCGTGCGTTATTTCTGGCGTGTGAGAACCACTTCCTGGCGGGTGCGCGACGAAGTGTGGATGGCCAGGCACACCTCCAGCGTAGCCAGCCCCCAGAGGCCGTCGTGCACCATGGGCTGGCCGTCGCGCACCGCGGCGTAGAGCTCGTCGAGCTCCGCGGTGCCGCGCGGCTCGTCGGCGACCGGAATCTCGCGGCGGCCTTCACGCGCGTAGACGAACAGCCCGTCCGGTGATTCGCGGATATCGCCCTCCGCGCAGCTGACGAGCGTCAGGCCGAACAGACCGAGCGAGTTTGCGCTCGTGCCGCTACGCGCGCCCGCGGTTGCGCCTCCGTAGCGGAGGGCGTCTTTGCGCTGCGCCTCGTCAAGGTCTGACTCCAGATCGGAGCTCGCATCACCGTGCGACGACGCCGTTTCGTCGTCGACGGCGTCGCTGCCATGCTCGCTGCCGCGCAGGAATGCCGAGGCGTCGAAGTGACCGTAGCCCGAATACACGATCGTCGCCGGCGTGCCATCCTCGAATTCGAGATACGCGGTGTACGCGCCCGGCACTGGCCGCGACGGGTCCAGCTCGAGCGCGGCCGCGCGCACCACGCGCAGGGGTGTACCGGCAATGGTGCGCACGATGTCCACCTGGTGGCTGGCCTGGCGGAACACCGGACCGCCGCCACGGGCCGTGTCGAGCTCATCCGGGAGTCGGGGGCGGTACATCCAGTCGGTGAAGTGCCAGGTATGCAGCATGCCGAGCCGGCCAAGCTCCTCGCGGCGGACGATGTCGGCCATGCGGCGGATGGTCGGCGCCATGCTCTGTGTGTGGCCGGCCAGCAGGACGACTCGAGCCCGCAGCGCCGCGGCGTGCATGTCGTCGGCTTGCTCGAGGGTCACCGCCATTGGCTTCGAGACGATCACGTGTTTGCCGCGCTCCGCTGCGACGATCGCGTGCTCCGCGTGGAGATGGTTGGGCGACGCCACCCACACCGCGTCCACCGCGCCGCTGTCGCACATCGACTCGGCCGACTCAAACGTCTCGACGCCGTAGTCCGCGCGCAGCTGAGTGAGGGCGGACTGGCGCACGTCGGCGGCAGCCGTCAGTCGCACACGCGGGTGGCGCGTCAGCGCCGGCAGCAGCTGGCGCGCGCCCACGCCTACCCCGATGAGCCCGATGCGCACGACGTCGTTCACGGCCACCAGGAATGGTATCGTCGAATTAGCACTCGCGGACGATTCGACCGGAGGGAGGTCCAGTCAATGCTCACAGCCGCACAGAACGATCGCCTCTCACGCGTAGGACCCGGTACCCCGTGTGGCGAGCTGATGCGTCGTTACTGGCATCCGGTCGCCGCCGCGGCCCAGCTCAAGGACAAGTACACGATGCAGGTGCGACTGCTCGGCGAGGACCTGATCCTGTACAGGGACCGCTCGGGCGTCTACGGCCTGATCGACCCGTACTGCCCGCATCGCCGCATGAACCTCATCTACGGCATCCCCGAAGAGCAGGGATTGCGCTGCGCCTACCACGGCTGGTGCTTCGACGAGACGGGTCAGTGCATCGAACAGCCTTACGAAGAAGAAGAGGATCCGGAGGGTCACTTCAAGGACAAGATCCGCACGAAAGCCTACCCCGTGCGCGAGCAGGCCGGCCTGCTCATGGCGTATCTCGGTCCGGAGCCGGCGCCATTGCTCCCGAACTGGGACGTGTACGCGATCCCCAACGTCGTGCGCGACATCGGCTACGCCATGCTGCCGTGCAACTGGCTGCAGTGCCAGGAGAACAGCCTGGACCCCGTGCATCTCGAATGGCTGCACAGCGCGTTTACCAACTACGTGCTGGAGCGGCTGGAGCGACCCGAACGCGTCAAACAGAAGCGACATGAGAAGATCGGCTTTGACGTGTTCGAGTATGGCATCGTCAAGCGCCGCGTCGTCAAAGGCGGCAGTGAATCGGACACGGCGTGGGCCGACGGGCACCCGATCGTGTTTCCGAACATGCTGCGGCAGGGCGGCTCGGGTGATGGTACGCCGGGTGTTGGAGGGATGAGCGGTCCGGCATTTCAGATTCGCACACCGATCGACGACGAGCACACCGCGCACTGGTGGGTCGCGTGCTATCCGCGGCTGGAGGGTGAGGCTGGCCAGGAGCCCGAGGACATTCCGCTCTACTATCCGGTCGTACCGGAGCTCGACGCGCAGGGTCAGCCGCGGTGGGAGGTGCTGGATACCAATTCGGCGCAGGACCCGGCGGCATGGATCACCCAGGGGCTGATTGCGGATCGGACCCAGGAGCACCTCGGGCGATCGGACAAGGGCATCATCCTGTATCGCCAGATGCTGGAGGACAATATCCAGCGCGTCGAGCGGGGTGAGGATCCGATGAACACCTTCCGCGATCCGGCAGCCAACGAGTACCTCTCGATGCGCACGGAGCGACCGGTGGGCGAGCGCTACGCGGGCACGCTGACGCGCCAGGGCGCGGCGACGAAGTACAGTCCGATTTTGAATGCGCGCGGCGTCGCGAAGCCACTGGAGGGCGGTCCAGCACCGGAGGACCTCCGCGTGCCGCTGGCGACGGGCGGGAACTGAATGCGTTCGGCATGAGCCGCCGCGCCGGAAGCAACTGAATTACGTCTTGATGCTCGCGTAGTATTTGGCAATCGGTTGGCGCTGTTCGGTGACGTACTTGAAGTCGTAGACGTCGAAGTAGTCTCCATTGGGTTTCGGGACGAGGTCCGCCTCCAGCCAGGTGGACGAGTCAAGATAGGTGCGGACCGCGGCGGAGCCGTCGATCGCGCCGTAGGTCGAGACGCCTTCTTTGCTCGCAATCCAGTTGGCGAAGACCTTCGCGGCATTCGGATGCGGCGCTTGATTCCAGAGTGACACGATTCCGAATCCACCGGCGACGATCGTCTTGACGTCCGAGAGCACCAGCTGCGCCAGCGGCAACCCCTGATACTGGGCAATGAAGATCGGAGTCGCGCCGATTCCAATCGGGTAGCTGCCGTGCGCCACCCAATCGGCGATCTGCTGGTAATCGCGCGTGTAGGCGACCTCCTGGCCCTGGTACAGCTGTTTGGCGACGTCGGCTCCGCGGGTGACGTATAGCACCGAGCCGAAA
>JAFAOS010000399.1 GCA_019247515.1 Chloroflexota bacterium
AGCGAAGGCGACCGCTTCAGCATCGGGGTACACCTTGACGCCAATGTCGCCACCGACGCTACGGTCCACGTCTTCGTCAACGACCAGCCCATCGCCGATCAGTCGGTCAGCCTGACACCCGGCAGCACCGACCTGTCGTTCAGCGCCCAGGCGCCGCAAGCCGGCCTGCTGGACGTGCGCGCCAGCGTGGACGCCGACCAGGACACGCTCAGTCAGAACAACACGGCGCGCTCGGTGGTCGAGGTCGAGGGTCCACCGCGCGTGCTGATCGTCGAGCAACGCCCGGGCGAGGGCGACACAATTGCTTCGGCGCTCTCGAGCACGGGCATGCGTCTGGACCGCGTCGCGGTCAACGACCTGACCGACCAGCTCGACACGCTCGGCAGCTATTCGGCGGTCGTGCTGGCGGACGTCTCGGCCTCGAGCCTCTCCGACGCGCAGCAAAACACCCTGCGCGACTACGTCCGCGACCTCGGGCGCGGGCTGCTGGCCATTGGGGGTGACACCAGCTTCGGCCAGGGTGACTACATCAACACCCCGCTCGACGACTTGCTACCGGTGCGCTCGAGCGTCCAGTCGCACCGCGACCAGGGGCGGGTGGCGCTCCTGCTGGTGATCGACACGTCGGGCTCCATGGCCGACGACGTTTACCACGAGGGCACCACCAAGCTCGACATGGCCAAACAGGCGGCCCTCCTCTCGGCACAGCAGCTCTCGCCGCGCGACCAGGTGGGCATCCTGACGTTCGACTCTACCCAGCACTGGGTCCTGCCGCTCAGCGGCCTCCTGGGGATGCCAGCATCCGCGATTCAGGATCGCCTGAGCCCGCTGTTCGCCGATGGCGGCACGGACATTTTTCCGGCGCTGTCCACCGCCTTCAACGCCATCAAGGACTCCGACGCGCGCTACAAGCACATCATCCTCATGACCGACGGCATGTCGTGCTGCGCCGGCGACTACGCCACGCTGCAGGACCGCATGCGCGCCGCCAACGTCACGCTCTCGACCATCGCCATCGGCGGCGACGCGGATACCGACCTGCTCAGCCAGCTAGCCAAGCAGGGCGACGGCCGCTACTATTTCGCCGAGCACGCCCGCGATATCCCCCGCCTGATGACTCGCGAGACGGACCTGGCCACTCGCGGCCCACTCGTCGAGGGCACGATCACCCCGCGCCAGGTCAGCCCGGACGCCACGCTCTCAGCACTGGCCGCGGGCGGCCTGCCTCAACTCGGCGGCTACCTGGTCACCACGCCCAAGGACCTGGCGGAGGTGCTGCTGGTCTCGGATGCGGCCGACCCGATCCTGGCCCGCTGGCAGTTCGGCCTGGGCCGCGCCGCGGCCTGGACGAGCGACCTGCGCGGGCGATGGTCCCAGGATTGGCTGCAGTGGCCGGGCACGGCGCAGTTGTTCAGCGCGATGCTCAACTGGACGATTTCGCCGGCCCAGGGCCCGTTGCGCGTCAGCCTGCGCGCGGACGCCGCCACCGGACACATCGACGTCCAGGAGGCAACGCCGAGTGGATCCCCGGGTCAGGTGCAGGCCCACATCGCCCAGCCCGACGGGTCCGACCAGACGGTCGAGGTCCCGGCGACCGGGCCCGGCGAATACGGGACGAGCTTCCCGCTGAACGGGCCGGGCACCTACCTGGTGCGCGTCGACGAGGCGGGCGTGGGTCAGTCCGAGGCGGGGCTGCCGGTGTCCTACCCTGCCGAGTTTCGCCAGGTCACGGCCGACACGCGGCGCATGCAGCAGATCGCCACCGCCGGCGGCGGCCACGTAATATACGCACCCGCCGACGCGTTCGCCAACGACCTCGCGCCGGTGACCACGCCATTGCCGCTTCAGCGTGTGCTCGTGCTGATCGCGGCGATCCTGCTGCCTGTGGAGATCGGCTTGCGTCGCCTGCGGCTTTCCCCCGGCGACCTGTGGACCTGGGTGCGGCATCCGCACCGCCTGGACGTGAGCCTCCGGCGCTGGGCGCCGGAGCTGCCCGCGCAAGCGCCCGCGTGGATGCCCGGAGGCTCAAAGTCCAGACCCCCGGCGCCACCCGTCGTCTGGCCCAAGCGTCCGACCGAGCCGCTGTTCGGCGGCCACGCGTCACCGGGCCTGGCGCGCGAGGAAGCCGCCAACCGCCTATCGCGCAAATCCGACGAATCCGCCAAGTCTGGACAGTCCGAGGAAGACGACGCCCTTGGCGAGGCCATGCGCTGGCTGGCCGCCCGCCGCGGCTCGAGCGGCGACCGGGGCTGAGAAACCGCGTCCACCCCTGGGGTCCCCTCTGGGGACTTAGAGCTCGCCCGTCACGTGTTTCGGCAGCCACATGTCCAGCACCGCCGGCGCGCCTTCGCGTACCGCCTGCAGCCCACGCTGAATGGCCGGCCCAACCTGCTCCGGGTCGGTGACCTTCTCGCCGTAGGCGCCGCTGGCCGCCGCCTCACCCGAGTAATTCGGGCACGGGTCGAACCAACCACCGGTCACGTCCTGGGCCCTGGCCGCGTAGCCCTCCGGGTAACTGCGCAGCACCTGCGTCGTGCCCGTCGAGTACCCGCGGTTGTTCGAGATGATGAACAGCACCGGCGCCTTGTGAAACTTGGACGCCCACGTCACCACCTGGGGATTGCCGAACATCCAGGAGCCGTCGCCCGAGCAGCACACGATCTGGCGATCCGGCGCCGCGACCTTCGCGCCGACCGCCGCCGGACCTGCCCAACCCAGGCTGGAGCCACCCGCGTTGAACTGGGTTCCTGGCCTGGTCCGATTGAACAGCGACGTATTGACCAGCTCGTTGACGATAATCGTGTCCGGATCGAGCGTCTGGCCCACCTGGTGGCTCAGCCACTGGGCCGTGATGTGGCCTTTGCCGCGCTCGTCCTCGGCGGCCTTCGTGGCCACCTGACGACGCTGCCGGCCCTCGGCGCTCAACCGCTCAGCTCGCTGACGACAGCGCTCGCGCTGCTCGGCCGTCATCGCCGAGCGCACTTCTTCGAGCAGGAGCGGAATCGAGGCACCCGCGTCGCCACTGACGGCCAGGTCGCTCGGGTACTCGTAGATCGTCGTCATGCGATGGATCGGATCGGTCGCCAGCGTGATGATGCGCACGTTCGAGCCCGGCTGATACATGGTCATCGCCCACGGCACAAGCATGTCGAGGATGAGGAAGCAGTCGACGTCCTGCGGCGGCCCGGACATCGGTCCACCGCTGAATGCCAGCGGGTGGTCGGCCGGGATGTTGACCCGATAGCCGTCCGCCATGACCTGAGCGCCGAGTGTCTCGGCCAGTTCGACCAGCGCCGGCACCGTCGATGGATCACGACCCACTCGCGAGGCGCAGATCATTGGCCGCTGCGCCTCGAGCAGCCACTTCGCCGCCTGGCGCAGTTGGGCCGCATCGGCGACCGACTTGCGCGCCGGCGGCAACTGGCCGAGCAACGGGAACTTCGCGCCATCCATCGGACGCATCGCCGCCTCGCGCGGGACGGCGAGGTAGGCCGGCCCCTGCGGTTCGCTGAGCATGACCTGGACGGCGCGGGTGATGACCGTGCCCGGGTTGTCATACGCAGCCAGCTTGTGGTCCCACCGCATGTACTGGCGCACCAGCTCGCCCTGATCGCGAATCTGCTGATACCACTGGATACCCGCGTCGCGCGCGCCCGGCACGCTGCCCGTTTCGGCCGACGGCGGGTAACCCGACATCATCAGCACCGGATAGTGGCCGCGGTCCGCGTTGTGGATCGAGCCGCCGGCGTTGATCATCCCGCACTCGACGTGCGCCGCGGTGGCCGATGGCTTGCCGGTGATCATCGTCTCGCCCATGGCCGCCGATAGCGCCGCGTTTTCGTGCGTCATCGTCATAATTCGCGGTGCGGGCCGACCGAGCGCCTGGTGCTTGACGGGCACCTCCTGGAAGAAAGCCAGCTCCGTTCCGGAGGTAAACCACAGACGGTCGATGCCGTTGAGTTTCATTGACGCCATCAGCGCTTCGGCGGCCTGTTCGGCCGGCATCGAGTACGTCGGTTCCATAGTTGTCGATGGTAGACCTTCATACCGGGAATGCCCGCGCGCGGACGGCCCTACCATTGGCAGCAGACATGGACAAGGTGGTGGCCTCTCCCGCGGAGGCAGTCGCGGATATCCCTGACGGCGCGACCATCTCCGTCTCGGGGTTTGGACTCAGCTCGGGCGTTCCCAACAGCTTGCTCGCGGCCGCGGTCGAACACGGCGCCCGGGACCTGTGCCTGGTCGCCAACGGCGTCGGCGGCGCCGCGGCCGCGCTCATCGAAAACAACCAGGTCTCTCGACTGATCGTGTCGTTCGTTTCACGACCGAACATCGCCTCCGCCGCCGGCGACAAGGCCGCCTCGGGCGACATCCGCTTCGAAGTTGTTCCTCAGGGCACGCTCGTCGAGCGCCTGCGCGCAGGCGGCGCTGGCCTGGCCGGCATCTACACGCCGACGGGCGTCGGCACACCTATCGCCGACAACAAAGAGGTTCGCTACTTCGACGGCAAGCCGTTCCTGTTCGAACCGGCCATCAACGTCGACTACGCGTTCGTGTGCGCCTACCGCGCCGACCGTCTCGGCAACTGCGAGTTTCGCGGCAGCTCACAGCACTTCAATCCGAGCTTCGCCAAAGGCGCCCGCATCGCCATCGTCGAGGTCGACGAGGTCGTCGAGCCGGGCCAGATC
>JAFAOS010000442.1 GCA_019247515.1 Chloroflexota bacterium
CCGCCCGTCGACCCGAGCGTCACGACCGCGCCCGGTGAACTTCCGCTGGCGCAACAACAGGAGCAGCTGAATCTGACCAGCTTCGAGTGGACCATTCTGCGCGATCCGCCGCGCACCTACTGGCTCGATGTCGCATGGCCGCTCGTCGGCAGCTACCTCGCCCAGATTCAGGCCACCGCGGCCGCCGCGGGCGCTCCGACCGTCGTGATGGTGATTCCACACATGGGCCAGTTTGATGCGCAAGCTCGCTACCGGAGCATGTACGACTTTCGCTTCGACGACAGCGAGGTCGACTGGGGCAAGCCCCAGGGACAGGTCGCGGCAACGGTCAGTCGTCTCGGGTTGCCGGAGCTGGATTTGTTGCCCGTATTTCAGGCGCGCGCGGACGCGGCGCAGCTGTATCTGCGCGAAGATACGCACTTCTCGGCGCTGGGCCACCAGGTCGTCGCCGGGACGCTGGCCGCCTTTCTGCGGGACGGCGGGTGGTTGAGTGAACCTGACTCGCCGGTCACCCCACCACCAGGGATGCGCCCATAAGACTGGGGGCGACTCAACGCTGTATGCCCGCACGCGTCCAACTCATCCCTGGGAACCACCTTGCACCTTCGAACGTGCCCAGGCCGGTCGAGGTGCAGCCCGAACAACGTGCAGGCGTCGTCGCGCTGGCCCGTGACCGGCGGGTCGCCGCCACCCTGAGCATTCTGGCCGTTGGCGCCTTCGCCAAATTCCCCGAGGCTGTCCTGCCCATCGGCTCGGACACGGGGATGTTCGCCACCTACGCGCGCATGATGCTGCACGGTGAGCAGCCCTACGTCGCCTTCTACGACATCCATCCACCGCTGACGCACTATTACTGGGTGCTCGTCGAGGCGCTGGCCGGCACCGACTGGACGCGGACATGCGTGGGCGCCTGGGGCACGCTGGTCCCGCAACCGTGCATCAGCGTGCTGGCGCACACCTTCGACCTCTTGCTGACGTGCATCACGGCGGGCCTGGTGTACGCCATCGCCCGTCGCCTCGAGCTGCGGCCACTCCTCGGCGTCTTCGCCGGGCTGCTGGTCGTCTGGTTTGCCAACGAGTCGATGATCAGCATGGAGGGCAGCACGCCAACCAAGCTGACGCTGGTCCCCTGCACGCTGGCCGTGTACGCCTACCTTCGGGCAATGCCCGACGGCCGACTCGGCTGGGCATTCCTGGCTGGCGTGGCGGCGATGCTCGGCGTCCTGACCAAGCAGCCAGCGCTGGTCACCCTGGTAGCCCTGGTGGCGTACACGTTGCCGGGCGTGATCCGAGGTGAGCTGCCCGCGCGACGGGTCCTGCTCGGCCTGGGTTTCGGCGCCCTGGTCGTGCTGCTGCCGGTGATCGTGTACTTCGCGAGCGTGGGCGCCCTGGGTGGGTTCGTCGCTCAGCCGTGGACGTACAACCTCGAACGATTCGTGGTTGGCTACTGGCAGTCGTCGGCCGGTCTGACGTCTCCTACGACGCGCATCGACCGAGTCGTGGCCGACGCTGGCGGCCTGTTGTTCGTCGGGGCCGTGCTCGGCGGCCTGGCCCTGTGGCTGGGACCAGCGCGCGGCAACCAGCGTTTGTTGCTGGTCTGGGGGCTGTTCAGCCTGGCGGCAATCGCTGGGTTCCGCGAATTTGCGCAGGTCATCGCGGTGCTGGCGCTGTTGGCGGCCCTGGGCATCGGTCGACTCTGGGATGACGCTGGCCGCGATGGCCTCGGCCTGGGTCGTCCGCTGGCCGGCCGCGTGGCACTGGTGATGATCTTCGGCACGCTCTTCGTGTTGACGTCGGGCTTTCAGTTGACGGAGATTCGGCGGGCGCTCTATGAGCGCGGACCGCACGGGACGCCGGCTGACCCTGAGGTGGTCGCCGCCTACCTGCGGGACACGCCCCCCGGGCCGCTGTATATCTGGGGCAACGCCGGGCAGGTCTACGCGCTCTCGGGTCGCGAACCGTCCACACGATTTTGTGATCGCGGAGTTCACCAATACCTCGTCGCCATGGGTTCAGCAGAGTCGTCGGCAGGTGATGAATGACCTGCACGCGAAGCCGCCCGCGGTGATCGTCGTCGATCCTCGGGCATCTGAGCCAGGATTGCAGCTCAGCGACTATCCGCCGTTGCAGCAGCTCATTCAGAACTGCTACCAGCGGGTGGGCGGGCAGCTGCCGTCGAACTGGGGCGTCTACACACGAAACGCATCCTGTCGGTGACGCTTGTCCCGGGATTGGGCACATTCACCTCGGGATACCTTCTTGAGAACGTACCTCCTGCGGAATGCCCACTGATGGCAGCTGCGGTTACGATCGTAGTGTGAGTCCGTACACCGTGGAAGCCGCATTGGCGCCAGACTAAAGTGCTGAAGAGAGCAACATGCACGTTGCTCAAGCAAGCACGGCCAGTACGTACGAGTCCGCGTCGAAGTTGATGCGGGCGAGCCAGTCGCGCGGCTGACGCAGCCACGAATCCGGGCGATACTGTGTGGCGTCGGGCACGAC
>JAFAOS010000451.1 GCA_019247515.1 Chloroflexota bacterium
TGATCCATTACTGGGCCACTGAGCAGGGTGCTGCCGTCGCTCTCTTGGGTCAGGGTGAGTCCGTCGAACCAGTCGGCCCAACGGGCGTTGAGGTGTCCTTTGACGCGGATTTCGTAGCTTTCTCCAAGTCCGCCTCCTTCGTTGATTTGCATGTCTCGAAGGTAGGCAGCAATGTGGTGAGAGCGCCTCACCACATGTAGTGATTGATGTGGTGATTCAGCCCGCGGGGGTGCGGGACAGCAGCTCGAGTTCTTGGGCCCGGCGGACGGCCGCGCGGCGGCTATTCACGCCGAGCTTGCTGAAAATGCTCTTGGTGTGCGTCCGCATCGTGTTCAGCGACACCACGAGCTGACTGGCGATCTCGGGTCCGTCAAGGTCGGTTGCGAGCAGCCGCAACACCTCGAGCTCGCGGTCACTGAGTGGCTCGATCTGGATCAAACTCTGCCTGAATTGCGGTCCCCCCTCGGCGGTACCAGACTGAGCAAGGAGTCGCTGAACGTACGCTCGAGCGATCCCGCTTTTGGCGCATGCCTGCAGGAGCTCCGCCATCGGGGGTCCCTCGTCTACAAACACTCGGACGTAGCCCTCCGGCTCGGCCAGGATCAGGGCGCGTCGCAGCGGCGAGAGCGCAGCCTGCATGTCGTCACGTGCGTGATGGGCGAGCGCCTGAAGCACCAGGATCTCGATCACGCTGCCGGCTCTGCTGCCGTCTTCGGCCGCCTGGAGCAGCCGATCAAGGAGTCCTGATGCTTGAAGGGCCGAGTCGCTGGCCAACAGCGCCCTCGCGAGCGTGACATGCTCGTACTCATGCACGTAAGTGAGGCCGTCCGCGACGGAGAGCCCTTGCTCATCCGCCCAGCGCAGGGCCTCATCAGTCCGTCCCTGGCGGACAAGTACGCGTGCGCGCACCGCCGCGATCGGGCGCACATTGGGGGAAAGGTCAATCATGAACAGCGGCTGGGCTCCGCTTAGCAGATCCAGCGCACCGTCGAGATCGCCGCGCGCCTCGCGGATGCGCGCCATGGCCACCCGCCACCGATACCGGTTCTGCGCAAACCCAGATTGCCGGCCGAGCTCGTCGCTCCTGAGTAGGGACTGGGTGGCAGCATCCAGCTCGTTTCGCTCGCGTTGGAGCTCGCTCATGCCGATATACATGTCGGCCGTTCCGCGCACGACCGCGCCACCCTGTTGGCTCGCCAACTGCAGCGCTTGCTCATAGATGCCCATTGCGTCGCGCAGCCGACCCTGCACAACACGAATATCCGCGAGTGTGACGGCGCGGCCGACTGTGCCTGAGAGGTGGCCGCCACGCTGCACATCAGCCATACCTTCGGCGTAGGAGCGGTATGCGGTCTCCAGATCTCCACTCGCCCAGGCCGCGAGGCCCATGAGCGCATTGGCGCCGCCTCGCGTGAGGTGGTCGTCCTCAGGTGCGAGGTCGAGCGCGCGGCGGGCATGATTCGCGGTGTCGACCAGATTGCCGCGAGCCAGGGCATAACCCGCACGATGCACGGCGACCGAACCCGGCAGTGTGCGAAATTCCGCTTCGTTCACGATGACCATTCCCACCGCCTGAGTGTCGGCTGGTCCGCTCGGTGTGATCCATCGCTCGGCGTCACGGAGGTGCTGGTCGACGCCCTCGAGCTCACCGGCTGAAAGCAGCATCCCCGCGTACACATTGCTCAGCACCGGTCGGCAGCGGAGCAGGTCGTCGGGTAGCACAGCGAGCCAGCCGCGCAGCAAGACGTCCTGCTTACCCCGAGCCAATGCGGGCCATTCCAGCTCGATCAGGTCCGCCGCGTGTGCGAAGTCGCCCGCGGACAACGCGTGGCGAATCGCTTCGGACCGCTCGGCATTCCGCTCGTACCACGCGCTCGCGCGCCGATGCAGCTCCGCCACCTCGTCGGGCTGCTCGTCCGTCAGGTGCGCGCGCAGCACGTCGCCAAAAAGGTGGTGGTAGCGATACCACTGCCGGCGATCGTCGAGCGCGACCACGAACAAATTTGCCCGGTCGAGCGTCTCGAGCATGGCTTTGCCTCCGTCCTGGTCCGTGACGGCATCGCACAGCGCGCCTGTCAACCGATTCAGGACTGAGGTCTGAAGAAGGAATTTGCGGATGTGTACTGGTTGACGCTGCAGAACCTCTTCGACCAGGTAGTCGACGATGTAGCGGTCATCGCCGGCGAAGCTCTTCACGAACTCGGCGATGTTGTCTCGCCCTTGCATCGAGAGTGCTGCCAGCTGGAGCGCGGCGATCCACCCTTCCGTGCGCTCTGCGAGAATGGCGAGCTCACCTGCCTTCAGGTCCACCGCCATCACGTCCTTGAAGTACTCCGTGGCCTCCTCGGGCGTGAACCGCAGGTCGGCAGCTCGGATCTCCACGAGTTCACCGCGCGCCCGCAAGCGAGCGAGCGCCAAGGGTGGATCGGTGCGGCTGGCGATTACCAGGTGCACCTGCGGTGGCAGACAGTCGAGCAATTGGCCCATTGCCTCGTGGACGTTGTGGTTGGCAACGACGTGGTAGTCGTCAAGCACGAGCACCAGGTCATCCGGCAGCGCATTCAGCACATTGACCAGCGCGCCCACCAGCACGTCGGAAGGGCTCTGGGTCGCCTCCGCGAGGGGCAACGAATCGAACCCTCCGGCCGGTGCGGCGGTCTGCAATGCCGCGATCACATACCTCCAGAAAGCTGTCGGGTCGTTGTCGCTTTGATCAAGCGACAGCCACGCAGTCACGCGCTCCGGCTGCCGAGCTGATGCCAGCCACGAAGCCAGCAGCGTGGTTTTGCCGAAGCCTGGCGGTGCCGAAACCAGCGTCAGACGGGCGTCTAGGCCGCGGCTGAGCCGATCGCTGAGGCGGAGGCGCGTGACTGTCCCGCCCCGCCGCCGTGGAACATAGACCTTGGTCTGGATGATGAAGTCAGGCACCGTGAGCAGCGATGATAGCTGCGCTTTGTACGGGCCGGTGCCTGCTCTAACCGGATGGGTCATCACGAACGCGCTCAGGTCGGCGACCTGGCGCGTGTACCCGTCGCGGTCGACGCAGGACACTCTTGACGGTGCCCTGCAGGCCGTGCGAACAGCCCGCGCCCGCCTCGAGCGCGTACAGCGTGTTGTTGATGAAAGGCGACGTCCGCCACGCCGCTGACAAAAACTGCCCGTCTCAGGCGTGGTCTGAGGCTCACCTCGGGACCGCTCTCGGGGGTGCCAGTTCAGCCGGCGAGCCCAGGCCCATCACCTGCACGAACCGATTGGTTGTGACCAGGAATGCGGGTCGGCGGCCGCCTGAGCGCGCATCGTCGGCGGTCAGCTTGCGAGCCAGCAGCGTGTCGATGACGCCCGGGCGGCTGACGCTCGACTACACCTCGACCAGCTTCAATACTATTCCTGCAGCATCCACATGCCCGACCATCAGCTCCGTTTGACCGCCGGCGGCCTCACGTGCCTCGCCACGCTACTGTCGAATGTCACCGCGCAAGCGATCTGGGACGCCCTTCCCCTACAAGGTCGCGCGAATCGCTGGGGTGACGAAATCTACTTCGCAATCCCCGTCGAGCTCGACGAGGACAATGCTCAGGCACAGGTCCAGGTCGGCGACCTGGCATACTGGCCCCCCGGAAACGCGTTGTGCATCTTCTTCGGCCCAACCCCGGCCAGCCAGGCTGACGAGCCCCGGGCTGCGAGCCCCGTCAACGTCTTCGCTCGTATCGAAGGTCACGTACCGCCCTTCAGCACCGTCCAGCACGGCGCGGCGGTGCAGCTCGAGCGGGCTTGACGATAACGTAAGATCGGCGCCAGCGCGTAGGCACGACGACATTGTCCGAGTCGTCCGACACTCCGTTCGCGACCGAGCTCAGCAGCTTTGTTGGTCGCCGCCGTGAAGTTGCGGATATGCGCGAGTTGTTGTCGGCCCAACGATTGCTCACCCTCACAGGCCCGGCCGGGGGCGGATCCGGAGGTGCTTTCTCAGGCCGTCACGTGGGCGCTGCGCGTTCCCGAGCAACCCGGTCGGTCACCCCGGGAGGTGGCGGTCGAGTTCCTGAAACGGCACCCTACGTTGCTGGTGCTCGACAACCGCGAGCACGTCTTCGGCGCGACCAGCACCCTGGCCGATTTTCTGCTGCGCGCATGCCGCGACTTGCGGATCCTGGCGACGAGCCGCGAGCCGCTGTGCGTTGGCCGCGAAACCGTCTGGAGTATGCCCCCGCTCTCGCTGCCTCCCAACCAACGCCATCTCAGCCCGGAGCAGACAGCCGAGTCGGAGGCGGTGCGCCTGTTTCTAGAGCGGATCAGACGCAACGTGGCTGCATGCAACCGCACGCAGCACGTTGAAACAGCAGCGCCGCGGATTCGGTGCCGCGCGGAGACTGATCACCGCAATCACTGGGAGCGCGCTGGCGGTGCTTCGGCATCGCTTGCTTACCAGGGACACGGCGATCACCGATCCTGGGCTCTATGCGCGGCTGTCGTTCAGCGAGATGGATCCTGAGGGGCGAGTCGACGCACGCTCCCTGGAACAGCGGCAGGACTGGTACGTCCTCCACGGCTACGTCGCGCAGCGGGCCGACCTCAACGCGGCCCTCGATCCCAGTTTCGCCACCTACGCGAGTGGCGTTCTCGCAACATACCCATGACCATCCAGACGACCCAGGAGCCTTCCGCCACCGCGCTGCTGAGGCTCATCTTCGGCTATCAGGTCTCGCAGGCAATCCACGTCGCCACGCCGCTGGGTCTGGCCGACCTCCTTGCCGACGGAGCCCGCGAAGAGCTGGCCGCCCTCGACTGGAGCGCACCGGCAGACGTTGTACCGGCTGCCGCGGCCGCCACTGGCTTGCAGCGACGGGCGCTGCCGACCGCTGCCGTATCGTCGCGGGCAGCTTCTTCGAGGAGGTGCCGGCTGGTGGCGACGCCTACGTGCTGAAGTCGATCCTGCACCATTGGGAAGATCCCGAAGCCTCCGTCATCCTGCGCGTGTGCCGCCGGGCCATGAGCGCTTCGGGACGGTTGGTTGTGCTGGAACGCATCGTCGCACCCGCCAATGAGGGTCGGTTTGTGAAGTTCAGTAATCTGCAGATGCTGGTGTCGCCCGGCGGGCGAGAGCGTACGCGTGCGGAATTCGCCGCACCGTTTGCCGACGCCGGGTTCCCGCTCACCGCAAATAACGGCGACGGCAAGCGAGCTCAGCCTCGTCGAGGCAGCGCCAGTGTGATGCACGCCACGCCTCCAGTGTGAAACGGCTCACTGAAGTCAACGCGGCATCGAGCGTAGTGTGGAGGCCGAGGTCCTTCTGATGCACAGGCAGGTCGGCGCAACATTGGACGACACGAGGCCAGCCGCCTGGTCCGCGGACGCAATCATCGAGCGCGATCGCCGCGATTTCGATGCCAGCCTCAAGGCACAGGCGGAACGACTGATGAAGCGAAACAGCGAGGCGCCCCGCGACTGACTCGAGATTAGCGCCAGCTCGGGCACGCGCGCCCCACCAACCAGATCGGCTACTGCGCGGCCCACCGCTGCGACAGCTGAAAGGCGTGCCCGGAGAATCCCACCGCCAGGAACGCTCCCTCCAGGCCGGGCTCTGGACCGATGAAGGGTACGCTGTCGATCGATTGGGCCTCGAGACAGCCGGAACGCGTCAGAAGTTGTCCTCAGAGATTCACGCTGGAGCAGGTTCCTAGACCGGAGTTGCGGCTCGGAGCTGAGCATAATTATTTCAGCGGCACTGGATGCTGTGAACAGGCCAGCGGCCAAAGTTGAAGACCCAGCTCAGTGCCCTGACCGATGTCGTAATTGCAAGTCTTGGTGTCGTCGGCCACCTCACTGCACTGATTTATGTCGGCACTGCGCCGGGCAGGTCCGGCCATATCAACGCTGGCTTCGCGAACCTCAAGCCCGCCTGATCCTCCGGCAGCCGTGCACGCGGCGACCCTGGATACATTGGAACTGCTCCTGTGAAGCTATACGCCCCACGCCTGATCACGATCGCTGGGCTTCTCATCTTGTCCGCACTGGCCGGCCTGATCGGCACCCCATTGGCAACCAGATCTTTGCTTTGTGCCGCTCCGGTAGCATCGTTGCAGGCATGCGACAGATGACTATCCACTACTGAAGGTAGTAGGTGGATGGGAGGAGCCCAGTTCGCAACCCGTGCTGATCGCGCCTGGCCCAGTATCAAACCATCCCGGACGCAGGAATCATTCTCCAGGTCGACGACGCGTGGTTACCCGCGCTGCGGGATCGCAATGGGCATGGACATGGAACTGGACGCTTTTGGCCAGCGGAGCGAAGCGGCGCGGCAACCAGCGCGGCAGGATCTGGTCACGGAGCTTCGCGATGCCAAACACAGCCACGGAACGCACAGGTGGTCGCACCATCGATAGAGCCTGGGCGGTGCGCCGATTCGCCGGCCAAATTGTCCAAGAACCCGAGGCGGCAGACAGCGTGGCTGCGCGGCATCATGGGCCGATCCGCCGATGAACTCGCTAGTTGTCCGCTCGGGGATGTCGTCGTTCCATCGGGGTCGCATTTGATTGTGCCTCAGCGTTACGGTCAGGGTGCTGGCAGGATCGGGACGCCTGAACTGGTCGCGGACTTCGGGCGGGCCCCAGACCGCGAAATTGCTGCCCTCCACCGCCGCGTCATTTCGAAACACAGTAATGAACGCACATCACCGCTGGCCACGAGGCAGGCTTCGAAGGAGTTCGGCGCAGAGTCAGCATCCGAGAAAGACATACGGCACAGAATCCTGATCGCACCGGTGAACAGCCTGAGATGCTGCGTCGTGCGCTGCCGCCACGAATTTCGGTAGATTTGTCTTGTACTCAGCGTAGGAAATATCCGCCTTCTCAACTTGCATGAGTTCTAAAGCGGAACCGTGCGGACACAGGAATTTCAGTCCGCAAGCTCCGAACCACACGGGATAAACAAGCAGCAGCCGTCCGAACTCATCGAACACATTGTCGACGATGTAGTGGAGCACGTAGCCCTGTTCCTTGGCTGCTTCAACCAGTGTCCTCGCAGTTGCCTGCAGGTACCTTTGAGTAATATCGGGGCATTCAGCGGCCAGTGACGATCGATCAGGCTCGTATTCGGGCAGCGCCGCGACCGGACCGCACATTCGCCGATGGGATTCGAGCATCTCCTGCATCTTGCGCGCCATGTACGCGCGCACCGCCGGCGGAAAGCGCGCGCCAGCACCTCGGCAATGGCTTCTTGCCAGGCGTGGCCGGCACGCCACTCGCAACGGTCGTTGCCGAACGTGCGCCCGTAGAGTTCAGTCCGCGCCTACCGTCCGGCGGTAAGGCCGCGGGCACGCGGTTGGTCACCCTGTCCTACATCTCGGGGCCGGCAGCATCCTTTTCTGGCGATGCGTCACGCCTGTGGCCGACTGGTCGAACTCAGCGCCGACCTCGACCCGGCAAGGAAGCAGCGCACGTGCCGCCATCTCCGACGGCGAACTGCCGATCCCCCCTTGACGAACGCGGGTCCGCCCGTGGACGATGGGTCTCGTCCGCACGGGAGGGATGACGCGTGGTACGACTTAACGTGTTCTTCCGCGGTGCCAATAGTCACTTCGTCGAGAACTATTATGACGCCGACGGCTGGCATTGGCATGACTGGGGCTTTCCCGATGGGCAGCCGATGGCGTCGGCACTGAGCGCGGTGAGTTGGGCGCCTGAGGCGGGCCGGCCGGCTCATCTGAACGTCTACTGTCGGACAAACACCGGCAACTTGCTCGAACATGCCTGGGACGGGCATAGCTGGAAGTGGACGGTCCACGCCCAGCCACCGCCAGGATTCGAGTCGCCAGTGGGCGAGCCAGCCGCGGTGGCCTGGGCACCGTTTGCCCCTGAATACCTGAACGTCTTCAGTCAGAGCAACGGCGGCCACCTCGTCGATCGGTTCTGGAACGGGGAGACCTGGATCTGGAACGACTTGTGGAATGGTCAGCGCCAGCCGACGGACGGCCAGGTCGCGTCAACGCCCACGCCGGTCTGGTTCGTCGACGCGGTCGAGCAACTGGTCGTTTTCTTTGCGAGTGAAAGCGGCCACTTGCTGGAGGCGGTGCTCGGCGCTCCCTATCCGGGCCAAGCGGGTGAGCTCGGCGCGGCACCGGATGCGCTGACCTTCCGTCTTGTCGACCACGGTCTGCCACCGGGCACGATCGTGCAGTACACGCCGGCGGCGGTCGCCTGGGACGCCGATGGCGTGCCCCGCCTGAACGTATTTATGGCGGGCACGAACGGCAACCTGCTCGAGCGTTGGTGGGGTGATGGGCAATGGCAGTGGGCGGATCACGGCCAGCCACCCGGCAGTCAGATGATCTCACCACCCACCGCCGTCACCTGGACTGACGGCGCTGGCGCCGTCCGCATCAATCTGTTCTTCCTCGGCTCGAATGGCAACTTCGTCGAGCGCTGGTGGGATGGCGGCAGCTGGCAGTGGCACGACTGGGGCCAACCACCAGGCACGGCGATGGGCTCGCAGCCGGCGGCGGTGACGTGGTCTGACGGAAACGGCGTCGCGCACCTGAACGTGTTTTGCCGAGGTGAGAACGGCGCCTTGCTGGAACATTTCTGGGACGGCAACGCCTGGCATTGGAACAACCATGGCCTGCCACCAGGCACGAGCGTGGACTCCTACCCAAGCGCGGTAAGCTGGAATGCTTAGCTGGCTATAATGGGGCGGCCTACAGGACGGTCGCGGCGGTGAGTTGGTCGTCGGCCTCGACTTCGTCGCCAAGGATACCAGCGATAGCGATCATCTGCGCGCGGCGGACGTGGGCGTCGAGCCTGGTGAGTTCAACGATGCGCTGCACCCTCCATGTGCGCAGCCGCAAGCCCCACCTGGCGTTCGACATGTTCCCCGTCCAGCGGGGGCGGCCGCGGCGGCTCAGGCGGTGGCCGGCGCGCCCAACGCGGCGCTTACCCAGTACTTCTGGGGGTCGTCACCATTGTAGCCGTGCTGGTGGTCTTCACCGCCCTGGTCTGTGACCTGGTGTACGCGTGGTTGGACCCGCGGATTCGCCTGACATGAGATCTCCGGCTGTCGCGGTGGACACGCAATCCGTCGCTGTGGTGACGCCGCTCCCAGGTGGATTGTCCGTCCAGTGTGACAGAGAGTCGAGGCGTACATACCGTGGTACCTTGCATTGTTCACCAGGTCGAGCCACGTCGCAAAGTCCAAATGCAGGATGTTCGCGGTGATGCCAATCTTCGCCAGGTCCGACTGGTAGATCTGCACGTAGGTGTCGATCTCGGGGAAGATCACCAGCGGGAGCAAGTCCATCTCGAATCCGGACACGCCGGCCTGACTGAGCAGCGCCGCGGCCTTGTCGAGGTCGAATCCATTGGCATTCGATTTCGCCTCGTCGTACGCGAGCGAGCCCGGCAGCCATGGCAGCGCCTTTGGCTGGCCAACGCCGAGCAGCGCGACGTCGTTCATGCGCTTGCGGTCGATCGCGAAGCGCAGCGCCTGGCGCACGACCTTATTGTCGAAGGGCGCGACAGTTGTGTTCGGCGCCAGGATGAAATGCTGGCCGTCCCGCGAATTGACCAGACCCTGATACTTGGGGTCGGTCTTGAGTCGATTGAAGTCCCGAATCAGTGGCGCATCCGCGACGTCGATTGCGCCGCCTTCGAGCTGCGCGATCATCGCGGTCGGGTCTTTGATAATCGGCGTCTGGATGCCGTCCAGGTACGGTCGCCCGCTCTGCCAGTAGTTCTTGTTACCGGCGAACGTGATGTGATCGCCTTGCGACCACTCGACCAACACGAATGGTCCAGTGCCGACTGACTTCATCGCTGCGTCCGGACCCTGCATGGTCACGGGATCCACCATGTTCAGCAACTGGAAGAAGTCGAAGATAGCAGGTCGCGGCGCGTCGAATGTGGCCAGCATGGTGTACTTGTCCGGGGTCTCCATCGTGGAGAACCACCCGCTCTGGGTCACGAATGAGCCTGAGGCAACCTTCGGGTCGCGCACGCGGAGGATGTTCCACTTGACGTCTTCGCTGGTGAATTCGCGCCCGGTGTGAAACTGGACCCCCTTGCGGAGGCTGAGCTTGAGCTGTTTGGCGTCGCTGCTCAGATCCCAGCTCTCAGCCAGCTGAGGCTGGGGCTGGCCCTGCTCATCCAGAGCGGTGAGGCGATCGTAGGCGCGGAACACCGTTTCGTAGTTGGTGGAAGTGAGCAGGTGGCCATCCAGGTTGGCGATATCGGAGCCGATGGCCCACACCAGCGTGCCGCCGGTTTTCGGCGTGACTGTGCCTGCTGCTTTGGATGCTACGGAGACAGCGCTGGTGGCGGTAGTTGTGGTCACGGCCGCTGCTGGTGCCGTGGTGGGCGCTGGCGCGGCCGCGCTCGCGGCGGCCGGATTGGCGGCTGTCGTCGGCGCTGCAGCCGGAGGGAGTGTCGGCACCGCGGCGGTCGGCGGCGCCGGCATGCCGCACGCGGTCAGCAAGCTTACCCCGGCACCGGCGGCAACCCAGGCCAGGACTGCTCGGCGGCTAATCGTCGGACCACTCATGTCAGATCTCCTCTCCTTGGGCCGGGAAAGCGCCAGCGGAGCTCCTGGTGGTACTCCGCTGCGAACCACTCACGTAAGCCCGCGCCGCTCGCAGGTCCGCAGAACTCGAACTGAACGGTGCCACGCCGGATCGATATACGCCATCCGTCCTGGGTTGACGATTTGTGCTACCTCGGCCGCGGTGGTGCTAGGGGTCAGGTGCGTGACCGCCCGGTTCTGGCTCTGCAGGAACGCGCACACCACCCTGACTCCTTCAGTCACCACCCTCGTCACTGCCGCCCGAACGTCAGGACACCAGAACCCGAGGTGCTGCAGCCCTCGCCGTACTGCTGCTCCAGGAACTCCGTGGACTGGGCGTCCTTCGAGCACCTGAATCGACTCGACGTGTGCCGCGCGGCCCGACCATAGGCAATCCGCAGCCACGCGTCTGATGGTTGATCGGGGCAGGGCAAGGTGCTCAAGTCGAGATTCCGACACGCGACAGTGGGTGCCCAGCGGGCGCCAATACAGCTGGTGACGGCATCGAGATCACGCACGACGAACCCGAAGTGAAAGGCCTCGAGCCCATGCGCGCTCACTGGCGCATTGTAGTTCCCGAGCGACTGCGCCCGGCTACCAGGTACACTCCCGTGCGCGGCATGCAGACGCGCACGTTCGGCCGACTTGGCGTGGTGAGTGCGCTGTCGCTGGGGGGTGGCGGCATCGGCGGCACGTGGGGTCCACGCACGCGCGACGAGTCGGTGGCAACCGTCCACGATGCAGTCGAGGCCGGTATTACGTTGATCGACGTTGCCCCTGCCTACGGCAATGGTGAAGCCGAGGTGGTGATCGGCGAAGCATTCAATGGACGGCTCCCAGCTGGCATACGCATCGCGACGAAAGTCGCCCTCTTTGCGCGTTGGTCCCGGGTCCGGGCGATGCTGACGGAGCGGCCGCTCACAACTGACGGCCTGAACGCAGCGATCGAGAGCAGTGTGAGTGAGAGTCTCGCGCGCTTGCGGATTCCCCGCATCGACGTGCTGTTCGTGCACGACCCGCTGATTCAGGACGATCACAGCGCGGCGGAGTTCGGGCTGCCGAGCTGTCTGTACCGCGACGTCGTCCGGCCTCTCATGGCGCGCCTGGCGGATGAGGGTCGCATCGGCGCGTGGGGCATTTCGGCAACCGGCGATGTTCCGACCGTGATCGCGGCACTCCAAGACGATCCGGCTCCAGAGGTCGCCCAGGTCGAGTTCAACGTGCTGAGGTCCGGTGCGGCGACTGGCTCCAGTGCCCTCCGACCTGGTGCAACTGAGCTGATCGCGGCGGCTGTCCTGCGCGACGTCGCGGTCATGTGCATCCGTCCGACCGAGAGTGGGGCGCTCACCGATGGGTTCGATCGCGCCGTCGACGATGAAGCGGCGGCTGCGTTCCAGCGTGCGGAGCCGTTTCGGCAACTGGCGCGTGAGCTCGGCATCCCTCCGGCCGCGCTGGCCCACCGCTACGCGCTCACGTTACCAGGCGTCGCCACCGTGACGCTCGGCGTCAAGAACCGCGTGGAGCTGCGTGATGCGTTGGAAGCAGAAGCCGCCGGGCCGCTGCCGGACGCGATTATGGATCGAATTCATGCCGTGATCGCAGCCTGAGCGCTCGGCGAGTATGTTTGCTCCAATTCGTCCGCTATGCGCTTGCTAGATACGCATGTTCCGGCTCTGACTCAGTCCTGAGCCCGGGATGCGCAAAGTGGAACGCACACCGACCTGACGGTTGTCCACCCGCACCGCAGCGGCCTGATCGAAGCCGCGCGGATGCAGGGTAAGAACACCACAAAGAGAAGAAGAAGAAGAAGAAGAAGAAGAAGAAGAAGTCGATAGGCTATTGATCCTTGCAGGAGAGTTCCTCGACCGTACTGAGCGTGCTGAGGGTCGAGTCCTCTTTGCGCGTACGCTCGAAGCAGCACAATTGTTGTGCTGGCATGCCTGGCCGCGATCCTTGTACTTGGGCTGACCGTGCTTAGCCCACTTTACGGCTTCGCGTTCATCGTGGCGTCGGCGGTACTTGTTCTCGTGATCATAGTCGGTATTGAGCAAGCTGTCGTCCGTACCGCACAGCGTGACATTGAGCGCGATCGGACGGCCGTTTTGAGCATCGTTCAGCTTCTCCGGGCGCCAGCGGATCGCGTCACCGACGAATGGTCAGCGCTGGAACGAGCGGAGCTCAAGATCAAGTTGGCAAGATATCCATAGCTGCTAAAACCCGTCGTCAGAACTCGACTTTGCTGGCGGGAGTACCCAGCCTTGACATCGAGAGGTCTGATGACCTGACCAAAAACGTGAAGCATCGCTCCCAGGCATGCGGGGGTAACGTCTGCCCAAGCCTGGTATGGAAGAGAACACGTCAGTGCTCCATCTATGCAACAGAACGGAACTTAGAAATCAGAGGAATGGCGCAAGATTGGAAGCTTTCTGTGTAGCTTTCACCCGATCGTGAGAGCCAGGGGCGCCCCGCTCGGCACGAGCGTCAAGGCAGGCCGCGCGGCATCCGGCCCTGGGCCTCAGGGCACGTGTTCTCGGTGGACGCCGGCAACGTAGACGCGAACACTGCTCGAGTACACGAGATGTGGGGCTGACTGGTCTGCGGTCTGCAGCAGTTTGTGCGGCGACGGCGAGTCACGAGGCGGCCGGGAGTGGTGTTCAGCTAGTCGTATTCCAGTGGCACCAGTCTTCACAACACGAGCGTGGTGTGTTCATGGCTGCTGGCGCCTACGTGTCGGCACTCGACAGTGTGGAAATCTGTTCAATCGAGGATTTCGGCGGTGGCAGCGTCGCCAACCAGGTACGCCGAATCACCGGGATGCACCGCCGAGAACAGGCCACGCAGCATCTGCAGGTGCGTCTGTGAATACGGCGCGGTGATGTGCTCCAGGGCTCGGCGGGGAGGAATTCGGGTGGATTGACGCCATGGCGCACACCCGCTGACCCCCCAACACTGCTCAAATCCCCCGGCGTTATGCAACTCAACGGGTGCGACTTGACCGGAAATCTAAACTTAGCGTAGGGATCCTGTTCCGTTTCAACTCAAGGGCCATGCTCACGCCGCGGTCGGTGAACGCCTCGCTCGTGAACAGCAGTTTCATCGCTCCAGTGTTGCTGAACACCCTGGCAGAACGCGGCGCCAGGGACCAGCCGCCTGAGATCATATGTTCTACGCAGGGAATGCCGCAAGTCTTCGGGCACGACCACCGCGATTCGGATTGGAGGTAGCGTCTGGATTACTCTGGCGCAGGCTCTGCGTTCATCGCCCCGAATAGCACGCTTGCCAGCTCGCGCGGGCTTCGTGTTGGACGATGTGGCCGCGCCGAAACTCTTTGGCACGTCCAGACGGGCTCTGTCCGCGCGCGCGAGGCGTCGTCAAATGACTGCGAAAAATCGTCTGTTCATGCAACTCGTCGCTGTACGAGTCGGAGATGTGATCCACATCCGGACAAACCCCGTACACGTGTTCACGTAGGATGTGCCGGCCGCGACTTGATGATGTTTCAACAGGTCCTCGACTGGAGGAGATCCTGGCGCGGGCGCAGCCAAAGAGAGTTGGTACGCTCAGCGCATGCGGGACAACCTGACCCCGCCGTTCCGGGTGGAACAGGTCGGCAGCTTTCCTCGTCCCACTTCGCTGACCGATGCCGCTCGCCAGTTCCGCGCAGGCGAGTTGAGCGGCGGACGATTGGGCGAGGTCCAGGACGAGGCGATTCGCAGTGTGGTCCGCTTTCAGGAGGCGCTTGGCCTGCGATCCATCACGGATGGCGAGTATCGCCGGCGCGTGTGGTCCGGCGGGTTCATCGACGCGGTGCCGGCATTTGCCGAACGGCAAGGCGCTCTGAGCACATTTCGCACCGACGCCGGCGAAGTGCTGTCGGCTCCGGCGCCGTACGCGCGTGAACGGCTGCAGCGCACACGGGGCATTGCTACTGACGAGTTCGCGTTTCTCAAGGCAGTTGTGCGCAAGGGCACACCCAAGGTCACAATGCCGTCGCCGCCAGTTATGCATTTCTTTCTGGGGCCGCGAGCTGTCGACGAGGCGGCCTACCCCGACATGGAACTGTACTTCGACGATCTTGCGCGCGTGTACCGCGAAGAGATCGCCGCGCTGGCGGAGCTTGGGTGTACGTACCTGCAGCTGGACGATACAGCCCTGCCGTGTAACTGTGACGAACGGCTGCGCGCTGCCGTACGCGAGCGCGGCGAAGACCCGGACGCTTTAACACATCGCTACGCCGAGCTCATCAACAGCGCCATCGCCAACCGGCCGCCGAGTATGACCGTTGCCATCCACCTGTGTCGCGGCAATGCCAGGGGGGCGTGGATGGCCGAAGGCGGCTACGAGCCGATCGCGGACGTCCTGTTCAACCAGATCAATGTGGACGGCTACTTCCTCGAGTACGATACGCCACGCGCCGGTGATTTTGCTCCGCTCCGCTTGTTGCCATCGAACAAGAAAGTTGTGCTGGGTCTGGTCAGCACGAAAACGCCCGTGCTCGAATCGAGAGATGACCTCGCACGGCGGATCGATGAGGCCACGACCTACGTCGAGATCGACCGTCTATGCGTGTCGCCCCAGTGCGGATTCTCGAGTGTTGCTGGCGCAAGCCAGGTCGTGACCATGGACGACGCCGCGCGCAAGATCGAACTGATACAGGCGTTGGCGAACACCGCGTTCGCATAGCCACGCCGTCTGTCAGTCTGGCGATTGTTCCGCGCGACCCTGCTCCGTGAGCATCTCCCGTAATCGGAACTTCTGCACTTTGCCGCTGGCGGTCATCGGCAGGGCAGCCACCAGCTCCAGGCGCTCGGGCCAGTAGACCGTCGCTACGCCTTCCTCGCGCAATGTATGCCGCAGGTCGTCCAGCGTAAGGGTCTCGATGTTGGTGCTGAGCACGACGAAGGCACAGGCCTTTTCGCCCAGACGCTCGTCCGGCATGGCTACCAATGCCACGCTGCCGACGGCGGCGTGCTTCAGCAGCGCGCTCTCGATCTGAACCACCGGGATATTGATTCCACCGCGAATGATGATGTCCTTCGAGCGCCCGGTGATCCGCACCGCACCGTCAGCGCGCAGCACCGCTCGGTCGCCGGTCCAACGCCAGTCGCCTTCGGGCAGGAACGCCTCACGGGTGACGTCCGGTCGATGCGCGTAGGCCGCGAACGCCGACGGCGTCCGTACGACGAGATCGCCGTCTTCACCGACGGGCAGATCTTGGCCATCAGGCCCGAGGATGCGCACCTGCATGTCCTCCAGCGGACGACCGTCAGACACCGCCGAGAGCTCGGGCGGATCCTCCGGACCCACGGACGTCACATAGCCTTCTTCGGAAGTTCCATAGGATGCCAGCGTTCGGCAGTTTGGGAGCCTCTGCTGGGCCAACTCCACCATCGAGGGCGGGACAGGCGCGCCTCCACAACTGAACACCCTGAGGGATGACACATCGTGTGTGCTGAGCGACTCGCAGCGGAGGAGATCGACCAGAAAGGTGGAAGGACCGGAGGTGAAAGTTATACTGGTGGCCTCGATCAACTCGACCGCGCGGTCGGCATTCCATGTTTCCATCAGCACCAGTCGCACACCCGCCAGCGCGAGCATGTGCATGGCATAGATCCCGATGTGGTGTGCGATCGGGACCATAACGAGCATGGTGTCTCGTCCGCTGACCTGGATCCGTCTCAGCTTGCGCTCGAGCCCGCACAGGCCCGTGTTGTGCGTGTGAACCACGCCCTTTGGCTCACCGGTTGTTCCGGAGGTCCACACGATGTAGAGCGGGTCGTTCGGGTCGGCCTGGATCGCCGGGCTAGCATCCTCCTCCGCCAGGATGGTCTTTAGCTCACCCGGTGAGACACCCACCACCTCTACCTCCAGCGCGACCTCCTGAGCGACGTTCTGAAGCATGTCTAGATAGGGGTGGCCGCGATACTCGGGCCTTGCGACGATCAACTTCGGCCGCACTAGCCCAAGCATGTACCGCAGGTCGTGCTCGCGGTGCAGCAGCGAGATCGGGCTGGCGACCGCCCCGAGCCATGCGATGGCGTAGTGGAGGACCACCGCTTCGAGCGAGGTCGGGAGCTGGTATGCCACGATGTCACCAGCCTCGACTCCCCGCCGTCGCAGTCCCGCCGCAACCCATTGGACGTGACGCACGAAATCCCCCACGGTGACCGGCTTGTCCGCATCCTCCTGGATGATTGGTGCTGTCGATGCGTGCGCTGCGCGCTCCGCCAGCAGATGCGCCAGCGTCTGGTTGGGCCACGTCGCGCGCTGTTGCTGGATCCGATCGGGCGAGAGGTGGTAAAGCTCCAGTCGCCGCTGTCCCATCGCCGTCATAGCCACCCTCTTCCTCCCCGATCTATGCCCTCGGCGCCCTCGCGTCTGGGCAGGCTAGCACACCTGGCCCTCAGCTAGCGTAGTGACTCTTCATGACGCCACCATCCCGGTTATGACCGCGCCCGCTGGTCTGACCGTCTGGTGAGCCAGTCGGCCATGCGCGGGTCGCGTCCGGAGTAGGCCGCCGATCAGACAACCCGGCGCCAGACGAAATGACACATGACACAAGGGGGACCTAACATCCTGCCCGCAAAAATACGCATCGACCGTGTCAGTCACTCGATACGCGCCGTGTAATGCTTGTTGCTCACCATGGTTGACCCTGCAGCTCGGCCTCGTGGCCGACGAGAAGGAGCCGGAACTCTGGACCCACAGCCCCGAGCCCGGGCTCCGGCCCCGCCGCCTCTACCCACCAACCCGTTCTGGTCGTCGTCGCCACACGCCATCGGCAAAAGCCGCTGGCCACTCACTCCGAGGTCGCTCGAGCCGGTGGGCTCGTTCCTGACCGCCCCGCCGCCGCGCTCGTGATCAAATTGAGTACGAAGCTTGCACGACTCGTTACCCCGGACACTATGCAACCGGTATGCGCCGTGACTAGACTCGCATCCGCATGAGGCAAATCATCCGACTCGGAGTTCTTTCCTCAGCCCTGGCGCTGGCTGGGATTGTCGAGGCCGTTGGTCCGGCATCGGCCGACCTTTCGGTCACACCCCGCTACGAGATCGAGGCGAAGTTGCAATACTGCGCCAACGGCGGCACCGCCTGCGTTCCGGCTACGGGTGCGCCTGATCTAACCAATCTCCGCTTCGCGCTGCTGGAGGCTTACCGCGTTACCCGGCCGGACGACGCTTCGCGCTTCATCGACCGCGACAACTCGTTTGGCTCGCCCGAAGTGCTCATCGCCAAATGCGCTGGCAGGCACAGCATGGATGCAAACCATTTGATTCACGCCATCACCATGACCGTCAACGCCGGACCACCCCAGTTAGGCACCCCCGGGGGCCAGCTCGATGGCGGCACCGTCCGCGGCCAGGCCTTCGTGCTGGGTGGCAGCGAGACGAACACTCGCTCCTTCGGCAACCTCACGGCTGAGGCCGTGGACCCCAAAACAGGCGACCGCGCCACGGTCGAGGGATGGCAGATCGCCAACAACAGCAGCGACACGCGCGTTGAGGGCGGGTTCCGGATCACGCTGACCGGGCCACAATACGACGAGGTCGTCGGCGGGGCAAACTTCAATCCCGAGACTGCCCCACCACCCACCGTGATCGGCCAGGGTACGATGACGTGCAACACCTTCGCCACACCCGTCCTGGCCGGTGGCGCGCCGCCCTACTTCGAAAACGAGACCAACGACGCCACCGACGCGAACTCCTGATCAGGTGGGTGCACGCCCAGGTGGCGCTCTGTCGTCGCACGTTGCGCTCATGACATGATCATCGCGAGTCCCCGATCCGTGCGACGGCGTGGTCGCGGATCGCCGGGCGTCTAAGTAGTAGGTCCTTGACGCCGACTTGTCGCTGCCCAAACCCGCTCGGTGCCCGGCGAGGCCCTCGTCGAGCGCTGTATCCGGCGACAGCTGCAGTCCCTCGATCCAGGTGGCGGCGAACGGCTGCGGCCTTTCGCAGATTTCCCGCTCGTCGCGCAACACGCGGTTCTCCCGCCGCAGCCGTGACAGTTCCTCGCGCTCGCTGGTCGTCAAGCCGTCGCGCCGCCCGGCGTCAATCTCGGCCTGTGCCACCCAGCGGCGCACCGCGATTTCGGTCAGATCTAGATCGCGGGTGACCCCAGCAACTGACTTGCCACTGGTTCGCACCAGTTCGGCCGTCTGTGCTTTGAACTCTGGTGTGAACGAGCGTCTCCGACGCGCAATCATCGCGAACATTGTTCCTGGTTCCAGTCCTCATCGGAAATGTCCACCAAATGGGGTCAGGCCCAATCGGCACATAGATCACGCCGATGTCCATGTCACCGAGTCGGCCGAATGACTGCACCGATGCCGCGCGAGCGGGCAGATCCTGCTTGGGCTGGCGAGCTGTCGTACTGAGGCGCGCGATTACCGCTGGTGGACCCGGCGCACTGGTTCGCATGGCGTAGTAGGCATGCACCACGAGATCCACGATCTCGACGAGCTTGAGAGCAAACGTGCCAGCCGCGGACTGCGCGCTGAGTTGATCAGGTCGGACCCGCCACTCCATGATGTACGGGCCTCTGCCTGACATTGGCGAATTAGGCGACGCAGGTGTCGCGCAGTCAACGATCTGTGGTTACGACCCGAAGGACCCGGTTGGCGTAGCACGCTGGTTGGAGTCTCGAGTCGGTACAGTCCGCTCCAGGACCCGGACCGGCTTGACGAGGGAGTTGACGCCGAGTACGTCCGCCGGGCTCGGGACGAGTTGGCAAAACGCATCGCTTTCATTGCTCAGGCACCGATGCGCGGTGGTGCGCGCCGCGTGATGTTGGGCTGAAGCCGCTGCCTTCGCGAGTTTGGTGCCTCACGGCACGCCGCTAGCTCTGAAAGACATTCGACGGCGGCGTACTCGAGCGGGCTCTGGCCGTCAAGCCCGGCGAACGGGTGCACGTATTTCACGTTTGTCATCGCGTCCGCCTCTGCCACTCAAACTGCAGGCATGGGCGAGTCGGGCGCCATTCCAGCGACCGACTTCCGTCACCTCGATTCGAGGATTGAAGCCCGGCGGCTCCCGATTCGCACCGCTAAGATGAGCTCGCTATGCGATACGAACTGGGCGCAGACACTCTCCGAGGCGCGCGCATCGTCGTGATCGGCGGTGGTGCCGTAGGCGCAGCCTTGAGCTACCGGCTGGCTCAGGCTGGTGCCCAGACCGTCGTCGTGGAACGCAACTACGCGGGGTCTGGCACGAGCGGCAACTCGTTCGCCTGGCTGAACGGATTCAGCAAAACCCCGCGGCATTATCACCGACTGAACATCATGTCTATTCGCGACCACCAGGACCTGGCGGATGAGCTCGGGGGGTCATGGGCACACATCGACGGCGCAATTCACTGGGAACCGGAGGACCACCAGGTCCAGGCGGACAAGATGCGCAGGGATGTCGCCCGCCTCCGCGAGTGGGGTGTGCGCGTGGATCAAACCAGCCCCGAGCTCGTCATGCAGGAACTGGAGCCTGACTTGTGGATCGACCCTGAGCGGGTCTCGAACGTCTATGTCGTCCCGCGTGAAGGCTGGCTCGAGGGTGTCACCATGGCCCATCGCGTGATTCACGCCGCGATCGTGCGCTACGGCGCGTGCCTCGAACGGGCCAACGTCACCGGGTTCAGGGGTTCTGATGCGGCCGTTTCGGGCGTGCTATTAGGGGATGGGCGCGAGCTGCCCGCTGACGTGGTGATCAACGCCGCCGGTCCGGAGGCAGGCCGCATCTCGGCCCTGGCGGCTGCCGGCCTGCCTCTGGACCGACAGATCGGTATGTTCTTCACTACTGCGCCAGCTCCCGTCTGCTTGAACCACGTGGTCTACGGATCGACCGTGCGTATGCGGCCCGACGGTCTCTCGCGCATTGCATCGCATCCAGAGTACCTGGACGGCCACGCCGTGGAAGGTGTACTAACCTCGGTGATGGACCCGGTGATTCAACGCGGCCGGGAGGACGCCGAGGCAGTCATGCCCGGCCTCGCCGGAGTGCCGGTCGAGGCGGTACGCATCGGTGTTCGGCCAATGCCGCGGGACGGTCAGCCGATCGTCGGATTCGATCCGCAGATCTCAGGTCTGTACACGGTCGTGACACACAGCGGGATCACGCTCGCGGCGCGCCTGGCTCTGCTCGTGACTGAGGAGCTCAGCGGTGGTGATACTTCAGAACTGGAGCCGTATCGACCGTCTCGCTTCGCCGCAAACCTACTTTCCTGAGGAGCGGCTCCAGGTGGGTTGCTGCCGGATACGTATTACTCCAGCAGCATCAAGCGGCGGGCATCACCATAGGTTGCCGAGCTCGCGGCCCTCCACGCAATGACCACAATCTGGACGTCACGTACCCGGTCTGATGCAACGTTTCGATGAACTTCCTACGACCCAGTGGTTCTCATCAGCGCGCAACATCCAACAAGCTGACGATGACAAAATCCCAGGGCGGCCGCATGGCGAAGCGCGCATACGTGGCTGGACCTCCGACTGCCGGCATGGTTTGGCCGCTCCGACGCCTTGCGGCAGTCTCAGCAGCGGCGACAATCGATGGAACTCCCGCCGGGTCTGGCGTGTCTCGCTGCTCAAGGAGCCGATGATCCAATGCATCAAAATCGTCAGCACACTGTGTCGGCATCATGAATACCTGATCGGGAGTGACCTGCATGTCTCTACAGCGCGTAAGTCGTGAGACGCGGATCTACACTCTCGATCCCGGCAATCGTCCGGCGGCAACCATCCGCTCTGGCGATGCATTGAAGGTGGAGTTCATCAGCATCACTCCGTGGGGTGACGCAGTGCATCTGGTGCGGCCTGGCCGCGGTTTTCTCGAGGAAGAGTTTACTCAGCCGTACGCCACTGTCATGTCCATCGACCGGGGAGACGTCGTCGTCGCAGATCGGATTCGAATTCCCGCTCGCCGCGTCAGTAGGCTTCGTGGCGACGACCCCCCAGGTACCGACAGAGTACCGCGAGCGACAGTGGCCCGTATGGTGGCGACTTTGATAAGGAGTTGTGCGGCGGCAGCACGCTGTACCTCCCAGTTTTCGTACCCGGGCACTCCTGGCGCTCGGTGATTGTCATACGGTCGTGGGTGATGGGGCGGTGGCGGGTACCCGGGCCGAGTGCTCGGCTGAAATCCAGATGCGCGTGACGGTGGAAACGCGTACACGCTGCTGAGCCTGGCGGGCGATATCCGTGTTTCGCGCGCGTTCTGGCCGATCAGCCCCGTCAAGATGATGCTGTCTCGGCGCGTGCTTGACCAGCTGTAGCGACACTTCGAGTGCTCTGGCGATCAGGCGGGCAATCGCCTGGACGAGCGCGTACGATGTGGCGCCATGGATGAGCACTCGCCGGCCTTTCGCCATCTCGAGGGAAACGATCTCGGCGCCGCCGACTTCGTGCCGGTCGCCGTTCCGTGACCACGTCGATCGCCATAACCCACGTCAACGTGGTGGCGATGGACACGGAACGCGTTCTCGAGGACCAGACGGTGCTCGTCGACGAGGGCCGAATCGTGGCGCTCGGACCCGCGAACGACTTCGGGACTGCGATCGAAGCGGCTGACGTCGTGGATGGCCGAGGAAAATTCCTCATGCCGGGCCTGGCCGATATGCACGTCCACTTCTGGGACCCCGGCCAGGCCGCGATGTTTGTGGCCAATGGCGTGACCCTGGTCCGCAACATGACCGGCTCGCCGTTGCACATGGCGATGCAACGCAAGCTCGCCCGGCGCGAGCTGATGGGTCCGCATATCGTGACTTCGACGCCGCTGATCGACGGCCTCAACGCGGACGGCCGTCCCGCATGGCCCGGCAGTACCGTCGTGATTGACCCGAGTCAGGCCGCGAGCGTGGTGCAAGGCTTCGCCCAAGCCGGTTACCAGCAGCTCAAGGTCTACCAGCTGCTGACCTTCGAGGTTCATCAGGCACTGGCCAGCGCCGGAGTACAGCACGGCATGCGCGTCACCGGTCATTGCCCCGACGGCATGACCTTCGAGCAGGCCATCGCCCACGGGCAGACGTGCTTCGAACATCTCACCAACATCGGCAACGGGCACTACGTCGCTGGTCGGGAGCCCGCGCAAATCCGGCGACTTGGCTCGACGGCGACCTTCGAGCAGTTGGTCGAGGCCCAGCAATTGATGGCTGAGCACGTCGACTTCGATGCGATGCGTCGCCTGGCTGCCAGCATGGCCGAGCTGCAGGTCTGGAATTGTCCGACGAGCACGGTGTGGATCAAACCTGCCCAGGGCGTCGACGAGGCTATGCGCGATCCACACCTGCGCTACATGCACCCGCAGACTGTCGGCGAATGGCAGAAGCGAGCGGGAGCGGGCGCGTCACCCGAACGCGCACGACGCCGCGCGGAGCTGATGGAACTCCAGGACCGCGGCAATACCGTGCGCTTTCGGATCGCGAAGCTGTTGCTGGACGAAGGCGCCCCGCTGCTGCTCGGCACCGACACGCCGAATCCGTTCGTGGTGCCGGGCTTCTCGATTCACGAAGAGTTGGCCAACCTGGTCAACGCGGGCTTCAGTCCGTTCCAGGCACTCCGTTGCGGTACCAGCGAAGCAGCCCGATTCCTCAATGCATCCGACGACTGGGGCACCATTTCCCCTGGCAAACGTGCTGATCTCCTGTTGCTGAGTGCGAATCCGCTCCGGGATGTACGCGCCGTCGCTGCGCCGGAGGCCGTGCTCGTCAACGGCTTTGTGCTGCGCCAGGACGCACTCGATCGACTCCTGGAAGAGCGTGCCGCGGCTGTCGCCGCACCGCTGCGGCCGCTCGATCTGCCGCCTCCACCATCACGCGCCCGGGTGGTTCGTTCGGGTACCTTCCAGAACAGTATCGGCGGTGAGGTCAACGGCTATTTCACGCAGCGTTGTGCCCAGGTCGAGGACGGCAGCTGGCTGATCGAGGAGCGCCGCGCCATCGGCATGGGCCAGGAAGCCACTCGTCGTATGTGGCTGGCTGCCGACTTCACCGTCGAACGCATCGAGGATCGCTATCCGTCAGCGATAGGCGAGGTCCGTTACGA
This sequence comes from Chloroflexota bacterium, assembly GCA_019247515.1. Lineage (GTDB taxonomy): Bacteria > Chloroflexota > UBA6077 > UBA6077 > CF-72 > CF-72. The sequence goes on from JAFAOS010000451.1 coordinate 23,576, forward strand.
CGTGGTGTGGGACCCACAGCGCTCCACGTACGCGCTGCGCCACGAGGCGCTCGACGGCAACGTGCGTGAGCTGACAACTGGCAACCGCCGTCTGCCGCCCGCCTGGGGCACGGGCCTGATCGCCTTACCCCGGTTGCTGACGAACGTCAAAGCCGAGAGCCGAGTACCCGTGCTGAATGCTGCCTTTCAGTCTCGCGGCCCAGAAGATTTTGTGGCCGAGCAGATGCAGGTGACGCCATCGCCGTCCGGCGATGAGGGTCGTGCGTGGCAAGTCCACCTCGGCGGCTACGTCCGCACCTACCGATTCGCTGAAAACGGCGAATTCCTGGAGATGTCCGAGACGCTGAACGGCCTGCCGCGCCGAGTCGTGCCGCTACGACCGATTGGCGGTTAGCGGGTCAAACAAATGGCCCGGGGGCGAGGACGCCTGCGGGCCACTGTGGCTGGGGGCACGAGGCCACCATGCGGAGTGGCCGGGGAAGACGACCGCGGCTCCGCCGCCGGCGGGCGTCGCGGCCTGACCGGCAGCGGTGGCAGTGGGGTGCAATCGTACTGCAGGACCCCAATCTGGCCGCCATGCTCACTCTTCTTGGAGCGGCCCCGCTACAGCGATCAGGCACGAACCTGAACGCGCGTGACATCGGCAGCGGGGATGTCAGGCCAGGCATGTGTTGTGCGCTAGGTCCTGTCATGAACAGCACTCTGGTCCGCCACGGCCAGCGGCCGACCGAGGACTCAATCAACCGCGTCGAGTCGGGCGGACGGCGCCTTGCGGAACGCGAGCGCACCTGGCTGGTGCCGCTTGGACGCGCCGGCTTCGCCGCAAATGGCCTGGTGTACGTCATCGTCGGTGCCTGGCAGTCCAAGCCGCAATCGGCGTAGGTGGGGATACCCCAGACCCGCGCGGTGCGCCCTCGACACCTTCGAGCGCTGCATAGGGGCCGGTCATGAAGAACTTGCGACGAAACTCGCCATCGGAGTGGATGTCCAGGCCGACTTCGCGTTGGAGTGCGAGAACCCCCAGGATGGCCTCGTCCTCGATCTGCCTCAATGTCTCTGCGGTGATGCGTCCATGGCTACGCTCGATGCGCGCCTTGCGAAGCTTGGCAGGACGGATAAAGCTGCCCGGATGGTCGGCTCGGTAAATCTTGCGCGCCGGTGTGTTTGTCATGTCTTGTAGCCCTTTCCCCTGCGCGGCAGGCCCGGGTAGCGGAGACAAGATGCAGTGATCGGACCGTGAGTCGGCGCGCGCGTTCGCGTGCTGCAGGCGTGCGCCCATTCGTGTTTGACTAACCCTCTACTCAACTCGACAGATTTGTAAACACAGAAGGGTCGTGACCATGGCTAGCAACGCAGGCGATCTTCATGGCACGCCGATACGCCGGCGACAAGCGCTCGTGCTGACCGCGTCCGGCCTGGCCGTGACGATTCTGCCCGCCTGCGTAGCCAGCCAGCCGGCGGCTAGCGCGCAACCAACCACGGGGCCTGGCGGGACCGCGACGAGTCAAACGTCGTCAACGCCGATTGGCGTCGGGACGCTGGGCTCTACGCCCGCCGCCTCCAGCGGCGCTTCGGCACAGCCGAAAACGGGCGGAACGCTGCGCTTCGGGACGGCGGCCGACATTGCCAACCTCGGTTTTGGCAGCATCTCCTTCGAGGTCCTCCAGGGGCTGTATGACCCGGTCCTGGCGTACGACGACAAGCTACAGCCTGTCCCGAGCCTGGCCGAGAGCTGGGAGCTGAGCACCGACTTCACCCAGATAAAGTTGAACTTGCGCCAGGGAGTCCAGTTCCATACGGGTCGTGAGCTGACCAGCGACGACATTGCGTACAACCTGGAGCGAACCAAGGACCCTACCAGAAGCTACACCATACAATCGGTCGGCCTGGCCAAGGCATGGACGAGTCAAACACCGGACAAGTACACGGTGATCCTCAGCTCGGACAAGCCGCGCATTGGTGTGTTCGATTTCCTGACCCAGCTCTGGATCGCGGACAAGGAGACGCTGCAAGGGCCGGATGCCGCCAACAAAGCCGTAGGCACGGGACCGTTCACGTTGGTGGAGTGGATTCAGGGTGATCACGCGTCCTTTGCCAGGAACACGAACTACTGGCGGAGTGGGCGGCCATATCTGGACGGTTATCAGGTAGCCATCACCAAAGATCCGCAGGCTATGATGGTGCGACTGGAAGCGGGAGCACTCGATTTTGTCAACTATCCCCAGACGAGCGATGCGTTGCGGTTGACCGGAGATGCCAAATACCAGGTCCTGCCGGCCTTTGACCTCGGGTTCATTTACGCCATATGGATCAATCTCGCTGCGCCACCGTTCGACAAAAAAGAGGTTCGGCAAGCCATGAATTACGCGCTGGATCGTCAGCGATTTGTCGACACGACACTCGGCGGATTGGTCGGTCCACCGCGCGACCTTCCCTGGCCGCCGCACTCACCCGCCGCTGAGCCTGCCAAGAACGCCATCTATACGTTCGACCTCGACAAAGCGAGCTCTCTGCTCGAGTCCGCGGGCGTTTCGAATTTCACAGCCGAACTGAACTACGTGACCGCAGGTCCGATCCAGGAGTTCACCCAGCTCGCACAGATTTACCAGGGCGATCTGGCCAAGATTGGCGTCAATGTCAACATCCAGCCGATGGACAACGGTACGTGGTCTGATACGGCGGTGAAGGCCGCCTACAAGGGAATGGCCATTGGCATGCCGAGCGGATTCGGCGGGCAGGACGCGACTTCTGGTTTGCAGACTGGCGCTTTCGGCGCGGCCAATGCCTTCTCGAACTTCAAGGACGACACCTACACCCAACTGGTGCAGTCCGCGGGCTCGGAGACCGATGCCAGCAAGCGCCAGCAGCTCTATTCACAAATCAACGACATCATTCTGGACCAGTCATTCACCATGCCCGTCAGTTCATTTCTGGCCGTGTCTGTTGCCACTGCCCGGGTCCATGGCGTGACCAGAACACGCACAGGTGTTGGCGGGCCGATTCTGACCGATGCATGGATGGAGTAGCAGGACGCGTGTCGTAGGCACCCGACGTCCACGGTGGCATTCGACAATGCGCTGGGCGGGTGTTGTTCGGATCGATCTACGAGCGGCTGCGTATGCGGCCAATCGAACTGCGCCGCATCACCGATACGATGGAGGGATGACCCCAGTTTGCCTGCGAGGAAGCATACATGGTCGATAAAATCCGCCTGGGATTCGTGGGCGCCAATGTCCACGCGGTATGGGCTTCACAGTCGCACTATCCGGCGCTCCTCGCGAGCCCGGATGTGGAAGTCACCGCGGTGTGCACGACACGCCGGGAAAGCGCTGAAGAGGCACGCGAAGCGCTGGGAGCCAGGCTTGCCTTCTCGGATTGGCGAGAAATGGTGGTCTCGCCGGAGATCGACGCCGTCGCGGTCGTAGTGCGGGTGCCGGAGCACTACGGTCCAACGCGGGCCGCGCTGGAGGCGAGCAAGCACGTATATACCGAGTGGCCGCTTGGCCGCACCACGGCCGAGGCGGAGGAGCTTGCGAACCTCGCACGGTCGGCAGGTGTGCGGACCGTCGTCGGACTGCAATCGCGGGTCAGTCCAACGCTCATGCAAATGAAGGAGCTACTCGGTAGCCGCTACCTCGGCGAGGTGCTGTCGGCGCACGTCAGCGGCTTCCGCGTCGGGTACTCGCGGCTGCCCGCCTCGCGCACGTGGCAGGCCGACGCGAGCAACGGCGCGAACACGCTCACGATCGCGTTTGGCCACGTGGTAGATGCGCTGCGCTTCGTCGCCGGGGACTTTGCTCGGGTGCGGAGTCTGGTCACGACGCAGAGCCCACGCTGGTACGCGACCGATTCGGAACAAACGGTTGAGGTCACCTCGCCAGACAACGTGCTGGTCAGCGGTACGCTCGTGAGCGGTGCGGTGGCGTCAGTCCACGTGGGTGCGGTGCCGTGGGCCGGCAGCGGCTTTCGCATGCAAGTGTTCGGAAGTGAGGGCACATTGGTTGTGAGCGGCAGCATCTCCTCTCAGCGCGGTGAGACGTTGCAGTTGCGCGCGGCACGCGGGACACATCAGCTGGTCGACCTGGAGGCGCCGGATCGTTTCTTCTTCGTTCCGCGGGACTTCCCACGCGGCGATCCGTTCAACGTGGGGCAGATGTACAGCTTGTTCGCCGAGAGCATTCGGGCCGGCCGCAGCGTCGCGCCTACCTTCGAAACTGCAGTGGGTCTGCATCGGTTCCTCGACGCGGTGCGGCAATCGTCCGAGGCGGGCCACGAGGTGCGGCTTGTCTAACCGGTGCTGGAAGTGGGCCCGTCCACTGGGTCCGGCTTATCGCGCAGCACCAGGGGCGTCCGGACCCCACCGACCAGGAGACCGTCGAGCGTAACTTCCCGTCCAGGAACGAACCGTTTGCCCGTCTGATTCGCCATAAGGTCGGCGTGGCCGTGCAGCCCGTACGGCAGCCGCCGCTTCACGGAGAGCGCCGGGCACGACACACAATCACGATCGCGTGCCCTTCTCCTGTCGGATGCCGATCATTTCCTGGCGCACCCACGTCGGCTGTTGGCGAGCTCCGGAATCGCGTTTCTCTGGGCCCACCAGATCAATCGGCGAATTGAATGTTCGACCGTCTCGGTCGAGTCCGCTTCATCTCGTACAGGTATGGCGCCTGCAGCGCAAGATATACGCCGTCCCACAGCGCAAGCGCGTCAGCTCCGCTCGGCACTGGATCGACGACCGGTCCGAAAACGCCAAATGCTGGAGCCGGCAATGGCAATCGTTGGAGTGCCGAACGCGCCCAACCGCTGGACGGCGTCGGCGTTCTCTGCCATGCACTCGTCATGCGTTGATTCGTCCGCGAGCGCTTCTTCGTACAGGTTCGTCGGCAAGCCGGCCGTTTCAAGGCACCTGGCTTGCAGCGCACGATAGGTCGGATCATGGGGATCGGCCCGCAAGGTGCTGTTCTGCCGCACCCCTCCAGTTACCCTCGCCGCCTAACCAAACTCTCCATCAAAACGGGGTTAAGCCCACTCGATCGCATGGCCGCGATTGTTAAGGCCGACCAAGTGTTGAACGAAGCACGTGCATTTCTCACACGTACCGGCGCAAAGGCGGGTTCGGCAGCATCGTGAACACCGTAGCGACTATCGCCGAATAGCCGTGGTCTACCCGACGATTGGCCAACCACCGGTTCAAACCCAACCCGAGGACCGGCACCTTCTGCACGTGCGGCGGCAGACCTGTGCTTCCAGCCCGGCGAATCTAGGGGTTAAGTGACTTTAGAGAAACAAAACTAGAAAGCACACGGTCCACGATGAGTCGATGGGCTTGTCACCGCTGGAAAGGACCAGGGCCTAGCGACCGCGTGCTCAGCTTGGACTGATGATTGTGCACTCAAACTCGGGTCCAGTATCGCCAGGAGGATCGACTGCGATGACGATGACGACGGTCATGTTGATCGAATTCGTCTATGCCGACGTCGTCCGACC